>JBGPND010000057.1:0-26309 GCA_041487355.1 Acetobacteraceae bacterium
CCGGCGCCGACCATGGTGCCCGCGGCGGTGAGCCCGCCGAGCTTCAGCACGTCGCGACGCGACGCGGAACGAATGATGTTGGCCACCGCCCCATACTCCCTGCATTGTCTGGCCGGGCCATATTGTTGCCGACCGGCGCCCCGGCGCACCGCTGGTGGACGTTATGGGGCAGGAATTGCCCAAGTCAACTTCGCGTGCGCGTTCAGCCGCCCTTCTTCCGCGTGCCGTTTTTCCGCAACAGGAATTCGCGGCCGACCTTCACCATCGGCACCCCGTCGTACTCGACGATGTCCGCCGTGGCGTAGGTTTCATGCCAGGCATCGGGGATGAAGCTGCCGGTGCCCACCACGTCGATCGGCGCCTTGGCGTCCGCCATCACCCGGCATTTGTCGACGCCGAACCCGGACGAGGCCACGATACGCACGCGTGGATATCCCGTCGCGTCGAGCGCTTCGCGCATGCGCCAGATCGCGGCGGCGGAGACGCCGGTGCCGACCAGGTAGCGCAGCTCCGTTTCGCTGCGATAACGGCGGATTGCGCCGGGCGCGTGGCGCTCCAGCACCGCGTAGCTCTCCGCCGGATCGAGCCCTTCCATGAAGCGCCCGCCATGCGTGTCCAGCCGGAACGACAGCCGTCCCGAACCGGCGAGGTCAGGAAACCGCGCGCACACCGCCTGCGCGTCGGAAATCTCGCGGCCGAAATAGTCTGCCAGCACGGTCATCGGTTCGTCGGGGAACGTCTCGCAGAACATCTCGGCCGCGCGCAACGTGGAGCCGGCATAGCCGATCAGCGAATGCGGCATCGTGCCGAGGCCGCGCGGCGCGCCGAACCAGTGCGCCGTGCCGTCATTGGCGTTGCCGACGAAACCTTTCGCGCCTTCCCGCTTCGCCGCAGTGCTGCCGACCGCGGCGGCGTAGGCCATCATGTCCTGCATCTCGGCGCCGGCGCAGTGGCGCGCCTCCATCGCCAGGAACGCAACGCCCGGCAAGGCAAGGCACATTTGATAGGCGTTATGCGCCGCCACCGAAGCCGGGCCGATCTTCTGCAGCAGGATCGTCTCGAGATCGGACAACTGCGCCAGGCTGCCAGCGATGTAGGCGAGCGGCTCGCCCGCGCCGACCCACTCGCCTTCCGCATACTTCAAATCGATGTCGAACCTGGTGCCGCGCGCCGCCGCGGCGGCTTCCAGCCATTCGGTCATCAGCCGCGCTGCGGAGATCACCGGACGGCGCATGAACACCGCATAGGTCACGCGCTTGTCGCCGAACCGCGCGACGATCTGGCGCGTGCGGTTGAAGTAGCTGTCGGTGCGCGCCGCGATGTCCGCGACGAGATCGGACATGCGGCGCTGCACGGCCAGACCTATTGTGCCGCCACCTGAACCTGCAAGCTGGGCGCACGCCGCTGCTTCAGTTCCGCGGCCACCAGGAACGCCAGCTCCAGCGATTGCTCCGCGTTCAGCCGCGGATCGCAGAAGGTCTCGTAGCGCTCGGTCAGGTCGGCCTCGCTGAGCCGATGCGCGCCGCCGGTGCATTCGGTGACGTTCTGCCCGGTCATCTCGACATGCACGCCGCCCGCCCAGGTGCCCTCGGCCGCGTGGATGTCGAAGAAGTTGCGCACCTCCGACAGGATCGCATCGAAGTTGCGCGTCTTCAGCTTGGCCACGGTGGAGATCGTGTTGCCGTGCATCGGATCGCACAGCCACACCACCTTCGCCCCGGCACGTTCGACTGCACGGATCAGGCCAGGCAGCCGCGCGCCCACCTTGTCGTGGCCCATGCGGCTGATCAGCGTGATGCGCCCAGGCTCGTTCGCCGGGTTCAGCGTTTCCAGGATGCGCAACAGGTCATCGGCTTCCTGAGTCGGGCCGACCTTCATGCCGATCGGATTCTTCACCCCGCGCAGGAATTCGACATGTGCGCCGTCGAGCTGGCGCGTGCGGTCGCCGATCCACAGGAAATGCGCCGAGCAGCCGTACCAGTCGCCGGTGGTGGAATCGATCCGCGTCAGTGCCTGCTCATACGGCAGCAGCAGCGCCTCGTGGCTGATGTAGAAGTCGGTCTCGCGCATGTCGCGCGTCGTGGTGCTGGTCATGCCGCAGGCCGCCATGAAGGACAGCGTCTCGTCGATGCGGTGCGCCAGGTCGCGGTAGCGTTCGGCCAGCGGCGAGCGCTCGACGAAGCCCAGGTTCCAGCGATGCACCTCGTGCAGATCGGCGTAGCCGCCGGAAGCGAAGGCGCGCAGCAGGTTCAGCGTGCTGGCGGACTGGAAATAGCCGAATTCCATGCGCGCCGGGTCCGGGATGCGCGCCGCCGCGGTGAACTCCGGCCCGTTGATGATGTCGCCGCGGTAGGAGGGCAGCGTAACGTCGCCCTGCGTCTCGGAATCCGACGAGCGCGGCTTGGCAAACTGGCCGGCCATGCGGCCCATCTTCACCACCGGCAGGGACGCGCCGAAGGTCAGCACGACGGCCATCTGCAGCAGCACGCGGAACGTGTCGCGGATGATGTTGGCGGTGAAATCCGCAAAACTCTCCGCACAGTCGCCGCCTTGCAGCACGAACGCCTTGCCCTCGGCGGCGAGGGCCAGATACGCCTTCAGCCGCCGTGCCTCGCCGGCGAACACCAGCGGCGGGTATTTGCCGATCCGCGCCTCCATCGCCGCGAGCTTCTGCGGATCCGGATAGGTCGGCGCCTGGCGGATCGGGCGGGCGCGCCAGCTATCGGGGGTCCAGGCGCGGGCGGGCATATCGGCGGGCATGGCGGTTCTCCTCGGGCGCCGTTATCCCGCGATTTCGGCGGGAAGGCTACACGGGCGGGGATCAGGCGCCTTCCTCCAGCGTGGAACGGTCGCGTGCGGCATGGCGAATGTGGACGACGTTGACGACGCGGCGGCGCTCGTCGATTGCGTAGATGATCCGGTAGACATGCGGCCTCTTGCCGTAAAGCAGATGACGCAGGCGATCGTTTTCGGTAATCACCAGGCCCCTGGCGGGGTGCTGGTCGAGACTGGCAATCGCGGTTTCTAGTCCGTTGAACCAAGCACGCGCCTGCCTCGAGTGCTCAGCCCGGATATAGCTATAGATTTGCCGGAGGTCTCGCTCAGCGCGCAATGAGATTTCAACGCGGTATGTCATATTCGGCGCGGATCGCGTCGAACACCTCGCGGAACGGGCGGCTCCGTCCGTTTGCGACGTCCTCCAGGCCCTGGCGGATCCCCTCGGCAGCGTCGGCGCGGGCGACGATGTCGAGTAAGCGCTGATAGGCTTCGGCATCCTGCACCACCGCCGCCGCCTTGCCGTTCACGGTCAGCACCACAGGGCGCTTGGTCTCCTTGAGGTGCCGCATGATCTCCGCCGATCGGTTGCGGAACGTGGTCATAGGCTGGATGTCCTTGGTGATGTCCATCGGGGCGATGCCCTATGACTAACGGCTACCTAATAAGGTACTATGCCGGCGCTTGGCAATTGCAATTCGGCAGCACGATTTTACCGGCCAAATCAGTCGCGCTCAGCCGTTCAGGTCGGCGAAGCGCTTCCCTGCCGCCGCCATCTCGTGCAACAGCGGCGCCGGCTCCCAGCCGACACCGCTCGCCGCATGCAGCGCCTCCACGCGCCGCAGCATCTCCGGGATGCCGATCGCATCGGCTTCGTGCATGGGGCCGCCGCGCCAGGCGGGATAGCCATAACCATGCACCAGCACCACGTCGATGTCGGACGGCCGCGCGGCGATGCCCTCGGACAGCACGCGCGCGCCCTCGTTCACCATCGCGGCGTGCACGCGGCACTGGATCTCCTCGGCCGGGACCCGGCGGCGCGCGATGCCCCGTTCGGCTGAGGCGCGTTCGATCAGCGCCGCCACCTCGGGGTCGGGCACACGCTTGCCATCCTGGTGGATGTAGAAGCCGCGCCCGGTCTTCTGGCCGAAATGGCCGCGCTCGCAGATCCAGTCGAACACCGGCACGTAGCGCTCGCGCGGGTCGCGCGTCACAGCCTTGCGCTTGCGGTCGCTCCAGTCCACGTCGAGCCCGGCCATGTCGAACACCGCGAAGATGCCCATCGCGAAGCCATAGGCTTCCAGCGCTGCATCCACCTCCTGTGGCAAGGCGCCGTCCTCCAGCGCGTATTCGCACTGTGCGCGCCACTTCCCCAGGATGCGGTTGCCGATGAAACCATCACCGACGCCGGAAATCACCGCCTGCTTGCGCAACCGGCGGACGGTGGCGAGCGCGGTGGCGATCACCTCCGGCAGGGCGCGCCGCGGCCGCACGACCTCCACCAGGCGCATGACATGCGCCGGCGAGAAGAAGTGCAGACCGATCGCCCGCTCCGGCGCGTCCACTTCGTCCGCCAGCACGTCGATGTCGAGATAGGAGGTGTTGGACGCCAGCACCGCGTCGCGCCGCACCAGTCCCGACAGCGCGCGGAACACGGCCTGCTTTGCCGGCAGATCCTCGATCACCGCCTCGATGACCAGATCGGCATCGCGTACGCTGCGCAGTTCCGTGGCATAGCGGATGCGCCCGGTGCGTTCCTCGTGCAGCCGCTCGGTCAGGCGGCCGCCGCGAAGCTGCCGATCGTAGATTGCGCGCACGCGGCGTTCGGCGGCCTGCGCCTGTGGCTGGCCCACTTCCACCAGCGTCACATCCAGCCCGGCATCGGCGAACGCCACCGCAATGCCGGAGCCCATGGTGCCGCCGCCAACCACCCCGACACGACGGACCGGCCAGGGCGAAGCCTCCGGCATGCGCGCGGCGCGCCGTTCGGCGTAGAACAGATGCCGCAGCGCCTTCGCTTGCGGGCTTGCCTGCAACTCGTTGCTGATCGCCTGCTCGCGCGCGAGCCCATCCTCCAGCGATGCGGTCAGCGCGATCTCCACCGCTTCCGCCGCGCGCACCGGAGCGAGCGCGCCACGCGCGCGGCGGCGCACCGTTGCCACCGCGGCATCGAACGCCGCGCGGTCATAGGCCGGGATGCCGCGCTCGCCGACGCGCGGCAGCAGGCCGGCATCCGCCAGATGACGGGCACGGGCAATCGCAGCGCGGCGCAGATCGGTGGCGACTTCGTCGACCAGGCCCAGCGCCATCGCCTCGTCCGCCGGCACGCTGCGTCCGCTGGTGACCATGTCGAGCGCGACCAGCGGGCCGACCAGTCGCGGCAGGCGCTGCGTGCCACCGGCGCCCGGGATCAGGCCGATGCGCACTTCCGGGAAACCGACGAAACCGTCGGGGGCGATCACGCGCGAATGGCAGACCAGCGCCAACTCGTAACCGCCGCCGAGCGCGCTGCCGTGGATCGCCGCGACGATCGGCTTGCGACTGGCATCGAACGCGCGCAGTACGGCGCTGACCGTCGATCCCACGGGACCGTCGTCGAACTCGCCAATATCCGCGCCGGCAATGAAGGTGCGGCCGTCGCAGGCGATGACGGCGGCGCGCAGGCCGGCGTCCGTGGCAACTTCGGAAAGTGCGGCGACCAGGCCCTCGCGCACGGCACGCGACAAGGCGTTGACCGGCGGATGGTCGACGATGATCACGCCAACGTCGCCTGAATGCTCGAGCCGTACAGGGGTGTCTGCCATCTGAAGCCTCTGTCGATACGCCGCGCGGGGATTGTGGTCCCGCTGGTCACCAGGTCTCAAGCCTGTACCGGTACCGGCCACCGGCCAGCCCGGTCATGTCGGGCAGTTCGACCATCAGGACCCCACCAACATGTTGGCCAGAGCATCCTTCTGTCCACCGTCCGCGTCCTTGTATTGATGGCAGGCGACAACGCGACCGGGCTCGGTGTGGAACAGCGGCGGCGCCGATCGTTGGCAGATCGGCATGGCCACCGGACAGCGCGCGACGAATTTGCAGCCACCGGCCGCCCCCTGGTCCTGCTGCTTCGCTCCCGGCTCATTCAGCCAGCTCCGTTCGGTGCTTACCTGCGGGATCGAGGCGATCAGCAGTTGCGTATAGGGGTGCTGCGGCGATTTCACCACGCGTTCGACATCGCCTGCCTCGGCGACGGATGCGCGATACAGCACGATGATGTTGTCGGCGACCTGATAGGCGGTGGCGAGGTCGTGCGTGATGTAGATGATGGAGATGCCGCGTTCCTGGTTGAGCTGGCGCAGCGAGCCGAGGATGGTGGCGCGCAGCGAGGCGTCCACCATGGAGACCGGTTCATCCGCGACGATCAGGCGGGGGCGAAGCAACAGGGCGCGCGCAACCATGACGCGCTGGCGCTGGCCGCCGCTGAGCTGATGCGGGAAGCGGCCGAGGATTTCCTCGGGCCGCAGGCCGACCGCGCGCAACGCGTCCTCGATCAGGCCCCGCGCCGCCGACCGCGTTTTGGCGAGGTGGAATTTCGCCACCGGCGTCGTGAGCACGTGGTCCACCTGGTAGAACGGATTGTAGACGCCGTACGGGTCCTGGAAGATCGCCTGGATGTCGCGGCGGAATGCTCGGCGTTCGGCGCCTGGCAGGGTGAGCAGGTCGCTTCCCTGATACAGCACCTGGCCCGATGTCGGCGCAACGAGGCCGAGCAGCAGCCGCGCCAGTGTCGTCTTGCCGCTGCCGCTTTCGCCGACGATGGCGGTGATCGAGGGACGTTCGGAATCGATTGCGAACGAAAAATCCTCGAGCGCCACTGTGTGGTCGCGATCCAGCAGACCGCCGCCGAAGGTCTTCGTGACGTGGCGGGCTTCGAGCAGCAATGTCATGTGGACACACAACTGTCGCCACCCGCACGACCGCAACTGTCATTGCGAGCCGAAGGCGAAGCAATCCCCAGCGCGTACTGCCCGGCGTCATCGGGATTGCCTGGCCGGGTCAAGCCCGGCCATCGCCGCGCTCCTCGCAATGACACGGAAGGCGGTGCCTCGCCTAATTCATCACCCCCGCGAAAGCGGGGGCCCAGCGCCTGGGCCCCCGCTTTCGCGGGGGTGACAAGTACTAGGGGACGGGTTGCGCTCACAAGGTCACGCAAGATGGCATGCCACCTGACTGCTTATAACGTCGCGCAATTCCGGCCGCTCGTTGCGGCACCGCTCCACGGCATGCGGACAACGCGGATGGAAGGCACAGCCGGGCGGCAGGTCGCGCAGCATCGGCGCCAGGCCGGGGATGCCCTGCATCATCCCCTTGCGTTCCAGCGACGGCAGGCTGGCGATCAGCATCTGCGTATACGGATGCTTCGGCGCGGCGATGATCTCGGCGATCGGCGCGATCTCCACCAGGCGGCCGGCATACATCACGCCCAGCCGGTCGACGAACTGCGCCATCAATCCCATGTCGTGGCCGACCAGCACAACGGCCGCGCCGAGTTCCTGCTGCACGCGGCCGAGGGTTGCCATCACCTGACGCTGCACCACGACATCGAGCGCGCTGGTCGGTTCGTCGGCGATGATCACCTTGGGGCGCAGGCAGATCGCGATGGCGATGCAGGCCCGCTGCTTCATCCCGCCGGAGAGTTCGTGCGGATACATCCCCGCAACCTCGGGCGGCAGGCCGACCTGGCCCAGCAGATCGCGCACGCGCGCCTCGATGTCCTGCCGCGACAGGGCCATGCCATGATCCGCCAGCGCATCGGCGATCTGCGCACGAATGCGCAGCACCGGGTTGAGCGCGTTCATCGAGCCTTGCGGCACCAATGCGATGCCCGCGAGCCGCAGTCGCCGCATCGCGTCATCCGATAGCGACGAAAGTGCCAGGTCCTCCAGCCACACCTCGCCGCCATCGATGCGTCCCGGCGGACGGATCAAGCGCAGGATGGCCAGTGCCATGGTGGATTTGCCGGAGCCGGATTCCCCGGCCAGACCGAACCGTTCATGCGCGCGCAGGCTGAACGACACGTCGTCCACCGCGCGCACCGCGCCAAGCGGATGGTCATAGGAGACACGCAGGCCCTCGACCCGCAGCACCGCCGCGTTCATGCCGATTGCCGCAGGCGCGGGTTGGCGATCTCGTCGAGCCCCACGGTGAGGAAGAACAGGCCGAGGAACACCATCAGGATGATGACGATCGGCGCGATCCACCACCACCACCAGCCGTTGAGGATGGCGGCATTGAAATTGATCCAGTACAGCGTCATTCCCAGCGTCGGCGATTCCAGCGGGCCGAGGCCCAGCACTTCAAGGCCGATCGAGGCCAGGATCGCGGCAGACACCGCATTGACCAGCGTTGCCGCGAGATACGGCAACAGGTTCGGTATCATCTCGCGCAGGATGATCTCCGGCCCGCTCATGCCGTTGAGCCGCGCCACCTCCACATAGCCGCGCTCGCGCAATGTCAGCACCTGCGAGCGGATCGTGCGCGTCGGGTTGAGCCAGGCGAGCGATGCCACGACGATCGCCATCTGGTTAACCGTAAGGCCGCCGCGCACCGAGACGGCGATGATGATCAGCACCAGCAGGCCAGGCACCGTCAGGCCGATATCGGCGATGCCGCGGATCAGCGTGTCGGTCATGCCGCGATAGTAGCCGGCGATGAAGGCGAGCACGGTGCCGATGCCGACGCCGAGGAAGCCGGCGATGAAGCCGATCTTCAGGGTGAGCGGCGTGCCGGCGACCATCGCCGCCAGCAGGTCGCGTCCCTGCCGGTCGGTGCCGAACGGATGCTGCCACGACGGCGGCTGCAAGGCGCGCGCCGACAGAGGGCGCGCCAGCTCGGTATCGACCGTCAGGTTGCCGATGATGATGAACAGCGCGAGCAGCGACAGCAGCACGATGCCGACGGCCAGCGACTTGTTGCGGCGGAGGTAGCGGAGCATCCGAATGCACACCTCTCCAGCAAGCGCCGGCCGATCCGGTATGCCGACGAGAGAGGCAGCTATGTCACGCGCCACGCGGCGTTTCCAGTCGCCCTGGTTGTATCGTCAGCCTCGTTCCACGTAGCCATCCCGCGTCTGCGGCAGCTTCCAACCCAGCACCCGGCCGGCGATGAAGTTGCGCAGCACCTGTGCGGTGCCGCCGCCGATCGTGAACATCCGCGCATCGCGGGCCATCCGTTCCATCGAATAGTCGCGCGAGTAGCCGCGCGCGCCGAATATCTGCAGCGCGTCGTTGGTCACCTTGATCGCCATCTCGGAGGCGAACACCTTGGCCTCGGCGGCGAGCAGCGGGTCAGGAAACGGATCGGCGCTGGCGGCGGCGCGATACACCGCGAGCCGCGCCGCATTGAGCTGGATCGCCATGTCGGCGAGCATCCACTGCAAGCCCTGGAACTCGCCGATCGGCCGGCCGAACTGATGCCGCTCCTTGGCAAATGCCGTCGCCGCTTCGAACGCGCCCTGCGCCAGTCCGAGTGCCACCGTCGCGGCACCGACTCTCTGGCTGTTGTAGGCGTTCATCAGATCGGCGAAACCGCGCGGGCGGCCGTCCGGCGACTGCAACACCATTTCGTCCGGGACTTCGAGATTCTCGAAGCGGATTTCCGTCTCGGGGATGCCGCGCAGGCCCATGGTCGGTTCACGCTTGCCGATCACCAACCCCTTCGCGTCACCGCGCACGGCGAGGAAGCCGGCGATCCCGAGTGCGCGTCCCGCTTCGTCGAACACGCGGGCAAAGATCAGGTGCAGCTTCGACACGCCGCCGCCGGTGATCCAATGCTTGCGCCCGTTGATCAGCCAATACCCGTTCCTGCGATCGGCGCGCGTCGTCATCTCGGTGGCAGCCGAACCGGCCTCGGGTTCGGTGATGCAGATCGCCGGCTTGTCGCCCTCCAGAACGAGCTTCGCCGCGAGCCGCCGCTGCGCCTCGCTGCCGTACTGCATGACAGCCGAGATCGCCCCCATGTTCGTCTCAACGGCGATGCGCCCGGTGACGCCACAGACGCGCGCCATCTCCTCGATGATGACGACGGCATCGAGAAAGCTGCCGCCGGCACCGCCATATTGTTTTGGGATCGTGTAGCCGAGCAGGCCCGCTTCGCGCAGCGCGCCGACGTTGTCCCACGGGTAGGATTCCGAGCGATCGACCTCGGCCGCGCGCGGGGCGATCACCGCCTCGGCGAGACGGCGCGCCACCGATTGCAGCGCCTGCGCGACGGGCGGGAGTTCGAACAGCATCAGGTTGTCCCTTGGCGGTCAGGTGGCTAGCGTGCGGCCGGACGGTCGCTCCGGCAAGCGGGGTCTCGGTTGGCGTGTCGGCATTCCGCTCTGACTGGCCTTACGCATCAGTGACGCGAGCGTCGGCAATGCGCCACAGGGAACGAACCCGCTTACGCGGGGAAGAGCGCTGCGCGTAGGGCTGGGGCCTGTATGACGACCGAGTAGGACATGTGATGGGACCGGCGCGAGCCAAGGATCGGGGTGTTTTCAACCTCAGGATGAGGTGCCGCCTATGAGCGAGAAGCCCATCAGCCCGCTGCTCCAGCGTATGATCGAGGACATGACGGTGCGCAACTTCGTCGAGAAGACGCGCAACGATTATGTTCACCACGTCAAGGCCTTCACGGCATTCCTCTCAACCGCCGGCGCGGACATTGGTAATGGGTTGTGCCAGGATCCATAGGCTGATCATTGTATAGGCGACCATCAAGATCAGCATCGGGATCTGGCCGCTAAGTGCAACACGGTGGCCGAACACGCGTAGCGCCACAACATGCGACAGGAATACAGCTGCGACATGGCCGGCCACAATCGCGACGATCGCCACTGTCCATAGCAGCTTCGCGTTCACCAGCGACGGATCGACCAGGTAAAGGCGCGTGCCGAAGATGTCCCAGCCAAGGCCAAACGGATCGGACAGCAGGGGCACCATGTATTGCAGCCCCAGCAGCAGGAAAGAGAGGTTGTGCGCGAGCTGGTAGGCTAGCGCGATCGGCAGCAGGGTAGGGACGAAACAGCACGCCAGCATGATCAGCGATTGCCGGCCCCGCGCCAACCACCGGCACAGCCACACCGTCGCGACAAAAGCACCGGCAAAGATGAACGGCAGCAGCACGAGCGCGAACGTGGCGATCATCGTCGCCTTGCCCCCGTTCGGGCACAGCACCCGCAACAGAGCGAGCCAGGCCGGTGTCTCGCTCAACCCATCGAACGTCACGGTGGCCAGCATGACGATGAGGAACGCGGCCCGCGACACCGTGTAGGGCAGATCGCGCAGCAGGCCCATGCCGAATGGCCGCAGTCCGACGCGGACCCGGCCGTCGACGCATCGCAACGATAGCGGCGCGAAGCAGCCGAACAGCCCGAAGGCGACGAAGAGCACCTCTCCGGTGCGAAGCCACGCCGACCGGCCGAACAGGATCATGCCGATCCAGGTCAGCATGGAATACCGGATCAGCAGGTTCGCAACGTCGCGGGGATGACCGCTTTCATCCCATAGCAACTCGCACCAGGCGAAACCCAGGAACATACCCACCGCGGGCCAGGCGCCTATCCACGCCGGCATGGGTAGATTGAGCGAAAGTCCCTGTCCGGCCCGGCACGCCAGTCTTTCGGCCCAGGCATGCACCGCTGCCCACGGGTTCAGCACGACCCAGACATCGCCCAGGAGGCCGCACACCAGGGACAGCCCAGCCCAGCCGGCAACCCAGACCGCCAGCGGCGCGATGTTCTTGAAAGGGCTTTGGGTTCCGAACAGCCCAGCGGCGACGACCAGGAGGAATACGGCCACGGAAACGGCCTGCCAGCCGATCACCCCCGGTATTGTGCCGAGGCGCTCCGGCGGGTCCAGCGTCGGCACATATAGACGGAGTGAGACGATTGCGATCACGAACGACAACGCCACCACCGCGCCAGCACCGGCAAGGTAGAGCGACAGCGGAATAGGCAGGTCGTAGGGCCGCCCGAAAGCGTGGCCGAACGCCGGACCGGCAAGAACGATCAGTGGGCCAGGCAACCACACGACGCGCAGCATGATCCGCATGACCAATTCCTGCCTGCGAGCGATGGCGCCATCGACCAATAGCGTGTGGCGCATGGTACCGAAGATCACGCTTCCGTTTTTGAATGGAAGCCAAATAGGGTCAAGGGTAAAGTGGCGGCGCTGAAAGCCGAAGAAATAGCTGCTCGACAAGGACAGGGAGGCTGTCATGAACCGCTTTTCATTCGCGACCGCGGGATTGCTCGCCACGCTGACGTGCGGCTCGGTCGGATCGCGGGCCGAGATACTAGCTATGCTGAACTACGAAACGAAATCACCCGATTCCCTCAAGGTCCTCAAGAACCCTATCGCTACCGGCGAGCGTAGCGAGGGCATCGCCATCATGGATGTCGATCCGGCTTCGGGGAATTACGGCAAGGTCGTCGAAACCATCAAGCTACCGCGCGATCTGGTTGCCCATCACATCTTCTATAACCGTGCCCTGACCAAGGCCTATGTCACGGCGCTGGGGCAGAGCGTGATGCACGTGATCGACATGTCCAAGCGCCCGTTCGTACTCAGTCCGATCCCGACACCCGGCTGTGTGGTGCAGGAAGATGTCGTGTTCTCGGACGACAATAAGAGCTGGTATGTCACCTGTATGGGCACCCAGAACGTCGTGGTCGGCGATGCTGTCACCGACACGCCGGTGCGCTCGATCGCAGTGCCCAGCCCGTATCCGCACGGCGTCGCGATCATGGAAGGCATCGACCGGATGCTCACGACAAGCGCGGTGCGGCCCGCCGACCTCGGCGACCCGGGCGAAACCATGGGAGTCGTCGAACTGAGCACCGGCAAGCAACTCGGCGCTGTGAAGGTGTCCAACAAACCCTCGCCCGCCGGTGCGGCTTCGGTGGAAGTGCTTGTGGTGCCACGCGCCAACCCGCCCGCGGCCTATGTGACAACGATGTTCGGCGCCGGCCTGTGGCTTATGCGCTGGAACCCGGCCACGAAGAGCTTTGACGCCAAAGAAGCGTTCGACTTCGGCACGGTAAAGTCCGGCGTGCCGTTGGAGATCTACTTCAACGAAAAGGGTGACCGCCTTTACGTGACAACAGCGAAACCCGGTCATCTGCATATCTTCGACATCAGCGGCGGCCTCGACCAGCCAAAGCTGCTCAAGAGCATTGAGGCGGCCGAAGGGGCCCATCACCTGGCGATCACCGCCGACAGCCGTTACGGTTATGTGCAGAATGCCCTGCTCAACCTGCCCGGCATGAGCGACGGCTCGATCACCGTCATTGATATGCAGAAGGGCGAGCGGATCGGCAGCATCGACACCCTGAAGAACGATGGGTTCAACCCCAACTGCATAGTGCTGCTGCCAGGCTGGTACCAGGCCATGGGCCATTGATCCTCGCCGCGGTCGGTCGCCAAACAACGGAAGGAGACAGCAAATGCCACTATCAATTTGAGAGATGGCACCGGACTTCCGGGCTGAAACCACCGACGGTCCGATCAGCTTCCATGAGTGGTTGGGCAATTCCTGGTGCGTGATGTTCTCGCACCCAAAGGATTTCACCCCGGTCTGCACCGCTGAACTGGGCACATGGCGCGGCTGAAACCGGAATTCGACAGCCGCGGAGTGAAGATCGTCGGGCTCAGTGTTGATTCCGCGGACAACCACGCGAAATGGTCCCAGGACATCGCGACGGTGGCCGGTATGGCGCCGAACTATCCCATGATCGGCGACACCGACCTCAAGGTGGCGAAGTTCTACGGCATGCTGCCGGCCTCGGCTGAAGGTTCGTCGGCCACCCGCGCACCGGCCGACAACGCCACCGTGCGCACGGTCTATGTCATCGGGCCAGACAAGCAGATCAAGGCGATGATCTCCTACCCGATGAGTAGCGGTCGCAATTTCGACGAGGTGCTGCGACTGATCGATCCCGTACAGCTCACGGCGAAGGCAAGGTGGCGACGCCGGTGAATTGGAAACAGGGCGAGGATGTTATCATCGTTCCAGCGGTGCAGGAGGCTGAGACGAAGGAGCGCTTCCCCAACGGCTGGAAGGCGCCGCTACCTTATATGCCGCGTCGTACCGCAGCCGAAGGCCTGAATGGCATCACCGACCCTGGGCAGCGCGCTGGGCGGGTGGCACCAGCCGGATTGCGCATCCGGTGTCGCTTACGCGCTGTCAGACTGTGAAGCCGTTTACCCGCCCCTGCCGCACTGGCTCGGGGCGGGCTATATTTGCGAGCAAGCTTCCCTCATAGGGCACGGTGGTTTTTTCCCACCTGAGTAGACGGCCGGTTTGGGTGATAGAACCCGCCATCCGCAGCGCAATGGGCGAGAGTTCGCTTCGCACCCAACCAAAGAATCATGACCGAGAAAGACACGCCCTGCCAGCAGCCCAGATTGACGCACTGCCCCCCACAGTGGAAGGTGCCCTCCACCAACCACTTGAGAGCAAACCATGGATGCGGCCCCACTGAAGGTGTTCTGGCAGCCTGGATGAACCAGCTGCCTGAAACTCAAGGAGTTTCTCTCGGTCCGTGCGATCGGGTTCCAATCCATCAACGTGCTGGAAGACGCCGCCGGGCTCGATGAGCTGAGGCGGCTGGGGGCGCGCTCGGTCCCCGTCCTGTCGCGCGGCGACGACTACGTGTTCGCACAGAACATCGGCCACGTGGTGAAGTTCCTCGGGCTGAACGAGGCAACCGGTCCGGTCCTTTCGCCGGCCGAGCTGATCGCCCGCCTGGACCGCTTCCTGTCGGCGGCGATCCGCATGATCCCGCAGATGCCGGACGACAGGCTGGACACCGAGGTGCCGAACCGGCCACGCAGCTACCGCGTGCTCGGCCACCACATATTCCGCATCCCGGAGACCTTCCTGGAGGTCGCGGCCGGTGCGCCTCTGGTCTACGAAAGTTTGACCGCGCGGCCACCCGACACGATGCGCGGCACCGCCGACATCGTCGCCTATGGCACCGAGGTGCAGCGGCGGCTCGCAGCGTGGTGGGACGCCAAACCCGACAAGTCAGGGCGGGATACCGTGCAGACCTATTACGGCGAGCAGACCGTGCACGAGTATCTCGAGCGGACGACCTGGCATGTCGGCCAACATGTGCGGCAGTGGATCATGCTGCTGGGCATGGCCGGCATCGCACCTGATCGGCCGCCTGGCGATGCCGATTTCGCCGGCCTGCCGATGCCGAGCCAGGTGTGGGACGGCTGAGCCGCACTATGCGGCCGTTCGCCCCCGCTCCACCAGCCGCAGAAAGCTGACCGCGGCGGCGCCCGACGCAGCGCATGCCGCGACCACCAGCACGATCGTGGTGCCTTCGCTGGGCGACAGCCCGAAAATCAGCGCGACCAGCGCCGCACCCATGCTCTGTCCCAGCAGTCGCGCCGTTGCCTGCATGCCGCTTGCCGCACCCGCGCGAATCAGCGGGGCGGAGGTGATGATCGCGCGGTTGTTCGGCGTGTTGAAGAAGCCGAAACCGATGCCGCAGATCAGCATGCGCCAGACGATGTCGAACGTGGCGGGGTGGGCGGGCAGCAGGCTCAGCAAAGCGAGGCCGGTTGCCATCACCGCCAGCCCGCAGCCGCCCAGCAGCCCCGCGGGGTAGCGATCCGACAGCCGCCCGGTGAAAAGGGCGATCACCGCCACGGCGAGCGGCCAAGGCGTCAGCAGCAGCCCGGTCTCAACCTGGCTGCGGCCGAGCGTGTTCTCGAACAGGAACGGCAGCGACACGAGCGCCATGCTCTGCGCGACGAAGGCACAGATCGACGTGGCGACCGACAGGGCGAACAGTGGGATGCGCAGCAGGTCCACCGGCAGCATGGGCGACGTCTGCGACAACTGTCGCGTCACCAGGATGAAGCCGAAGATGATCGCGATGCACAACTCGGCGCCGGCCAGGCTGGCGTTTTCGCCGTGGCCCAACCCGTCTATGGCGCTGATCAGCAGCCCGAAGGCGAGCGCGCTCCAGATTGCGCTCGGCGCATCGAAGCGCACACCTGAACTCGGCGTGCGCGGCAGGGCGCGCCAGGCAATCGCCATCGCCAGCGCGCCGATCGGCACGTTCACCGCGAACAGCCAGGGCCACGGGCCCACGGACAGGATCGCGGCCGCGACCGTAGGGCCGACCGCGGAAGCGATCGAGCCGATCGTGGCATTGAGTCCGACGCCGCGACCGAGCCAGCGACGCGGATAGATGAAGCGGACCAGCGCGCCGTTGACGCTCATGATGCCGGCCGCGCCGAAGCCCTGGATGATACGGGCAATGGTCAACGTGAACAGCGAGTCGGACAGAGCGCAGCCCAGCGAGGCGACGGTGAAGACAGCCAGGCCGTATTGGTAGACGCGACGATAGCCGTAGATGTCGCCGAGCGAAGCCAGCGGCAGCAGCGATATCGTCACCGCAAGCTGGTAGGCGTTCACCACCCAGATCGAAGCAGCCGGACTGGCATCGAGGTCGCGCGCAATGGTCGGCAGCGCCACATTGGCAATCGCGCCGTCAAGCACTGCGAGCGTGAGGCCGAGGGCGATCGCCAGGATCGCCCAGTAGCGCTGCGGAAGCGGCACGCCATCCTGGACGGCAATGCGTGCCGGCTCGGCAATGCGCGCCACGAGCGACGGTTGATCCGCCATCAGCCGGCGACCGCGTGCAGCACCGTTGCGACATCGATCTGGCCGAGGTCCGAGCGGCGCAGGACGCTGACATGGGGGCCGCGCGGGGCGCAGAGCGCCGGGTCGGAATCGCGCGAGAACAACACGATGGACGGGCAGCCGGCAGCGGCAATCAGGTGCATCGGGCCGGTGTCGTTGCCGACCGCCAGGCTGGCGGCGCGCGCCAGGCTGGTGAGCTGGGCGAAGTCGGTGCGCCCGGTGAGGTCGATCCCGCTTTCGATGCCTTCCAGGATCGCGCGAGCCAGTGGCTGCTCTGGCGCGGTGCCGATGACCACCGACGTCACGCCTTGCGCCGCCAGTCCCGCGGCCAGCTCGCGGTAGCTGGCGACCGGCCAGCGCTTGATCAGCCGGAGCGGCGAGCTTCCGGGGGCAAGCAGGGCAAACTTCTGAGGTAAGCCGAACGCGCTGATGTCACCACGGCTCCACGATAGATCCGCCGGTTCGCGAAGGGCGATGCCCGCCTGGCGGAGCTGGCCGAACTGCCGGTCAACGTCGTGCAGGCGGTTGCGGTTCGGATCGCGGTCGGGAAGCGCGCAGCCATGCGCTATGCCCGACCACTCCGGACGGTTCCCCGGCGGGAGGAGCTGAAAGTAGCGGCTCGAGCGGCCCGAGGTCTGCAGGTCGTAGGCCCGGTCAAACCTGCCGTCGATCAGCCGCCGCCGCAGCCGGAGCCAGCCAGGCAGGTCCCACCATTCGGGGCGCTCATCGATCCAGACGTTATCGAACCAGGGCGAGGTCGCCAGCCAGGCGGCATAGGGCGCAGTGGTCAGCAACGTGATTTGCCCGCCTGCATGGTGGCGGCGGATCGCGGCGAACGGACCGAGCGACAGAATGACGTTGCCCAGGGCGCCGAGCTTGACCACCAGGATCCGGCTCGGCGGTGGGCTGGCGGTCCGCCCAGGCGTCATGCCGGAGGGTGATTGGCGGCCCAGTGGCGCGCGATGTCGACGCGGCGGGTGACCCACACGTCGGAAAATCGGCCGACATGGTCGAGCAGCTTCTCGAGCCCGGCGGCGCGGGCGGGATGGCCGATGATCCGCATATGCAGGCCGATCGACAGCATCTTCGGCTGGCTGCCGCCCTCCCGGTAGAGGAAATCGAACGCGTCGCGGCAATAGATGAAGAAGTCGTCGCCGGTGGCGAAGGTGCCGCGGCCGAATTTCGAGTCATTGGTCGACAGGCTGTATGGCACGACCAGATGCGGCTTGCCCTGGACTGTCGTCCAATATGGCAACTCGTCATCATAAGCATCTGAATCGTAAAGAAAGCCACCTTCCTCGACCAGCAGTCTCCTGGTGTTCAGGCTGGGTCCGTAGCGGCAGTACCAGCCGAGCGGGCGCTCGCCCATCGTCTGCCGCAGCGAGGCGACGGCGCGGCGGATGCGCTCCCGTTCCTCAACTTCGGACAACTCGAAGTGCTTCTCCCAGCGCCAGCCGTGACAGCAGACATCGTGGCCGGCCGCGCGGATCGCGGCGGCGGCGGGTGGGTGCCGCGCCAGCGCCAGCGCGCAGCCGAACACGGTGAGCGGCAGGTTGCGCTCGGCGAACAGGCGCATGATGCGCCAGAAGGCGACGCGGCTGCCGTAGGCGAACATGCCCTCGGCGGCGAGGTCGCGCCCCTTCACGCCGGGGTTCAGCATGCCGTTCTCGGTCAGGCCCCACTCCGAGGCGGGGTCGCCGTCGGGCACCGAGGGTTCCGAGCCTTCCTCGTAGTTCAGCACGAAGTTGAGCGCGAGCCTTGCGCCGCCCGGCCATTTCGGGTCGGGCGGATTGGCGCCATAGCCGATCAGGTCTCTGTCCATGGTGGCCAGATTGCCACCGATCGCCGCGCGCTGGCCACTGGTTGACTGACCCATGATACACGCCGAAAAGCCGCCGCATGTCGGCTGCCGCCACGTCCTGGATTCTCAGCGAGGGCTTTGCCGGGCTGCAGGCGCAGGCGCTGGGCTTGGCCGAGGCGGCCGGCTTGCAACCCGAATTGCGCGTTCTGGCACCGCGCGCGCCGTGGAAATGGCTGGCGGCATCGCTCTGGCCGGCCCCCTTGGCGGCGGTGCCCGACGCGGTACGGGCACCGTTGCCTGGGCTGGTGATCGGTTGCGGCGGTGTCGCCGCAGCGGTTGGTGCCGCGCTGCGCCGGGGTGGGCCCCCGGTGGTCCAGGTGCAGCACCCGCGCATGGACCCCCGCCGCTTCGACCTGATCGTGGTGAACCGGCACGACGAGCTGACCGGACCGAACGTCGTGGTGACACGGACCGCCTTGCACCGGGTCACCCCGGCGCGGCTGGCGGAGGCGGCGCGGCAATGGCGCCCGCACTTCGAGCACCTGAAGCGACCGCTGGTCGCGGTGCTGGTCGGTGGCAGCAACGGGCGGTTCCGCCTCGACGCTTCGGTCGGCGGCGAGCTCGCCGGCCAGCTTGCCGCAATGATGCGCCGCGACGGCGTCGGCGTTGCGGTTACCCCCTCGCGGCGCACCGACCCGGCGGTGATGCGCGTGCTGACCGAAGCGCTGGCACCGCTCGGCGGCTACATCTGGGACGGCAGCGGCGACAATCCGTATTTCGGCATGCTTGCCCTGGCGGACGCGATCGTGGTCACGATGGACAGTGTCTCGATGGTGTCCGAGGCGGTGGCGACCGAAGCGCCGGTCTTGCTGGCCAGCCTGCCCGGCCGTTCGCGGCGGATCGGCCTGTTCACCGATGCGCTGCTCGCCGAGGGGCGGGTGCGCGAGTTCGCCGGCCGCTACGAGGCCTGGCCGGTGGCACCGCTCGACGATACGCCGGAAGCGGCGGCGGAGATGTGCCGGCGGCTCGGCATCTAGGACAGGTCCATGTTGCACATCCAGACCTTCGACAACCGCGCCGGCGGCAATGTGCTCTACAAGGCGCTGGCGCATCCGCTGGCGGCCGAGGCGATCGCCTTGCTGTACGCACGGCTTGCGCAGTCGGGGCCGGTGGCGCTCTACGATCCGGACGGCATCGCCGAGGCGCTGTTCGCGCTCTATCCGGACG
Organism: Acetobacteraceae bacterium; assembly: GCA_041487355.1. Classification (GTDB taxonomy): domain Bacteria; phylum Pseudomonadota; class Alphaproteobacteria; order Acetobacterales; family Acetobacteraceae; genus JAMXLO01. Next base: position 19,493 of record JBGPND010000057.1, read on the forward strand.
TGCCGCGGTTGGCCGGCATCTACGTGCATGACGTGACCGCGGTGGGGACGGAACGCGCCGGGCTCGTGGCACGCCCGTTGACCGACCTGCCGGAAAGCGGGGCGCGCAGCGTGCTGATCGCGGCATTCGACGCCGCCCGCACCGCGGCGCGCATTTCCGACCTCGTGCCGCCGGGCGCCGAGGTCGTCACGCTGGATGCGGCGAAGCTGCCGGCCGAGCTGCTGACCAACCGCTCGCGCTATCTCGACAAGCTGAACTTCGCGACGAATTTCGTGTTCTTCCGCGACGCCGACGGGCTGTCCACGCGACTCGTGTCGGCGAACTACTGGGCCGGATACGGCGCCGGCGCCATCCTGCTGTGGCTGCGGCTGTTCGATGCCGAGGGCAAGGAGCTGGCGACCTGGCAGCAATCGGTTGCAGCCGGACCCTGCGGCTTTTCCATCGACAGCCGCGCGGTGCGCAAACGGTTCGGCCTGCCGGAATTCACCGGCCAGCTCTTCCTGCAAGCGATCGGCGCGGCCGGCCATGACGTGGTGAAATACGCGCTCGACACCTATGCCAGCGACAACGGCTCAAGCCTGTCCTGCACCCATGATGCGAACGCCTGGCCGTCCGATCGGTACGCCGGATTGCCGGCACCGCGCGAGGATGAGCGGGTGATTCTGTGGCTGCAGAACAGCCATGCCGCAGCGATCCCGGCCGGTGCCATCGCGCTCGACCGCATGGGTGCGGAACGGCCGGTGGCGCTGGCGCAGGAGGTCGGACCGTTTGCCACCGTCGCCGTGGATGTTGCGCGCCTGCTGCCGGAGCTGCGCTGGCCGGCGCAGATCGAGCTGCGCGCGGGGCGGCATGTGGTGCGCCCGCGTTACGAAGTGACGCGCGGCGAGCGCGTGCGCATCGCCCATGTCAACGTCGAGCGTGGCGATCTCCGGCCGGATCCGGCGATCCCGCGACTGCCCCAGCAACTGGGCCGCGGCTACCTGCTGCCGTTCCCCGTGCTGCCGCGCGAGCGATTCCGCAGCATCGTGCAGCCCACGCCGATGGCGGTGTCGCAGACCACTCTGCCGATCCGTCTCGATGTGTTCGACGAATCCGGGCGCAAGGTGGCGGAGCGTTTCCTCGGCTGCCTGCGGCGCGATCACGACGTGGCGCTGGACTTCGACGATATTGCGTTGGACTCAGGACATGCAGAGCTGATCTACGATTTTCGCGAGGGCGGCGAGGCAGACGGCTGGCTGCACGCGCTGTTCCGCTACGAGGACCGGCGCTCCGGCCACGTGGCGGAATCCAGCTTCGGCGCGCACATCTTCAACACGGCGATGACCTACAGAGACGAACCGCAGTCCTACTCCGGTCCGCCGCCAGGCCTGACGACGCGACTGTTCCTCAAGCTCGGCGATGCGCGGCGGCGCAGTTTCGCGGTGCTGATCTATCCCGCTTCGGCGCCGTGGCACGCGCAGTCGGCGACGGTACTGCTGCTGCATGATGGCGCCGGCGCGGTGATTGCCGAGCAGCGCGTGGCGATCGCGTGTTCGGGCTCGACGATGGTGTGGCCGCACGCGGTATTCGGTGATGCGGCGCTGCTGCAGGCGGGACCTGACGGCTATGTGCTGTTGCGCGACAACACCTGCCGGTTGTTCGGCTATCACGGCCTGATGGACGACGCCGGCGGGTTTTCGCTGGACCATATGTTTGGGTTCTGAGGTACCGCTCCCGGCGACCAAACAAGCGAGCGAACCTCGCATGCCGTGATGGGTTTCGCTCTGCTCAACCCATCCTACTGGCTACGGGGCCGGCGTAGCGACGTAGGATGGGTTGAGCAGAGCGAAACCCATCTGACCGACCAATCCCGTCACTGGATCATATGCCGGGTTCTGGCGCATAGTCATGGCAGGATAGCGGAGGGAAACACGCCATGTCGGATCGCAGCACGCACGCGCGCCCCGGACGGCGCGACGTCATCAAGGGCGCCGCGGCGGCTACGATGGCCGCGCTGACGCCGATCGGGCTGGCCACTGCGCAACAATCCGCGATTCCGCGCAACAGGACGATGACCGTGGTGTGGTCCGGTTCGCGCGAAGGGCGCTGGGTGGATTTCGAGCTGTGGAACCCATACTCGATCGGATCGAATCACCAGAACGGCCCCAACATCATCTATGAGCCGCTGGCCTATTACAGCGCGTTCGCCGACAAGACCTATATGTGGCTGGCGGAGAGCTACAAGTTCACGCCGGATTTCAAGCAGCTCACCATCAAGACCCGCTCGGGGATTTCCTGGTCGGACGGCACGCCGTTCTCCGCCGAGGATGTCGCGTTCACGCTGAACAGCCTGCGCGACATCGGGCCCAAGGTGAAATGGGGCGTCGATGTGCAGCAGGTGCTGAAGGAGGCGAAGGCCACCGACGCCAATACGGTCGTGCTGGACTTCGTGGTTCCCGCGCCGCGGTTCTTCTTCTTCCTCAGCTACAAGTACGACATCGGCGTCTACATCGTGCCGAAGCATATCTTCGCCGGCCAGGACTGGACGACGTTCAAGCACTTCGACATCGCCAAGGGGTGGCCGGTCAGCACCGGCCCGTGGAAGGTCGTGGACGCTTCGTTGCAGCAGAAGGTGTTCGAGCGGCGGCCGGAATGGTGGGCGGCGAAAGCGGGGCTCGCGCCGCTGCCGGCGATCGAACGCACGATCTGGCTGCCCTCGGTCGGCGAGCAGGCGCTCGCGCAGGCGCTGATCACCAACCAGGTGGATGCGGGCTTCGGCATGCAGCCGGCGACCTTCCCCACCGTGTTCCGCGGCAATCCGAAGATCATCACGCATACCGCCCAGAAGTCGCCCTACGGCTATGTCGACTGGTGGCCGATCTCGCTGTATGTCAACAACGAGGTGAAGCCGTTCGACGACAAGGACGTGCGCTGGGCGCTGTCGTATTACATCGATCGGCAGCAACTGATCGAGGTCGGCTATCTCGGTGCGTCGCAGGTGTCGTCGCTGCCGATGCCCGACTATCCGCCGCTGCGGCCGTATTTCGATACGGTGAAGGACCTGCTGGCAAAATACGATACGCTGGCGTTCGATCCAAAGAAGGGCGACGCACTGCTGTCGGCCAAGGGATTCAAGAAGGATTCCGCCGGCGTCTGGACCGACCCGCAAGGCAAGCACCTGACAGTGGAGATGATCGGATTCGGCGCTTCCGGCCCGGCCATGGGCCCGGTGTTGTCGGAGATGCTGAAGCGCCATGGCGTCGAGGCCTCAATGAGCCTGCCGCCCGACTTCGACGATCGCTTCCAGCAGGGCCAGTTCGTCGGCTCGATCTATGGTCATGGCGGCGCGATCAACGAACCCTACTCGATGCTGCGCCTGTATCAGGGCCGCAGTGTCGCGGTGCCCGGCGCGCACCTGGTGAACTTCGCGCGCTGGAAGAATGCGGAGTTCGACAAGATCACCGACGAGATGTACGTCACCGATCCAAACGATAAGCCGAAGATGTTGCAGTTGTTTCATCGCGCGATGGAAATCTGGCTGCCGGAGTTGCCGGACATCCAGCTCGTGCAGAACTTCCATCGCATCCCGATGAACACCACCTACTGGAAGAATTGGCCGACGGCTGACAACAACTACGTCAACGGCGCCTCCTGGCATCTGACCTATCCGATCGTGCTGTGGAACCTGCAGCCGGCCTGACGCATGCAGGCCGCCTATATCGCGCGACGCTTCGGGGTCTTCCTGCTGATCGTCTGGCTGGCTGCCTCGCTGAACTTCTTCCTGCCCAAGCTGTCGGGCCAGGACCCGGTGCGCACCAAGCTGCTGCAATCGGCGCAGCTTGGCGGCTACGTGCATTCGGGCATCGAGGAGATGGTGAAGGAGTATGACAAGCGCTTCGGCCTCGACCAGCCGCTGTGGCGACAATACCTGACCTTTCTGCGCGACACGACACGACTCGACTTCAACTACTCGATCGCCAACTACCCCCGCACCGTGCGCGAGCTGATCGCCGAAGCGATCCCCTGGACCGTCGGTCTGCTCGGCACCACCACGCTGCTGTCGTTCGGCATCGGCACGTTGCTGGGTGCGTTGCTCGCCTGGCCCGGTGCGCCGCACTGGATGCGCTATCTGATGCCGCCGTTATGGGCGCTGCATGCGATCCCGTTCTTCCTGCTTGGCCTGATTCTGATGTACCTGCTGGCGTTCCAGGTGCCGTTGCTGCCGATCTTCGGCGGCTACAGCGCGGGCGCGATCCCATCGCTGTCGATCGGCTTCGTGCTGGACGTGATCGCGCACGCGTTGCTGCCGGCGATGTCCATCGTTCTGGTCGCCACCGGTGGCTGGGCACTGGGGATGCGCGGCATGATGGTGACGACGATGGGCGAGGATTACGTGACGTTCGCCGAAGCGAAGGGGTTGAAGAGCCCGACCATCTTCCTGCGCTATTGCCTGCGCAACGCGATCCTGCCGCAGACGACGGCGCTGGCGCTGGCGCTAGGGCAGATCCTGTCGGGCGCGGTGCTGGTGGAGGTGATCTTCGGCTATCCGGGGATCGGCGCGCTGCTGTTCCAGGCGATCCGGGAGAACGACCACTTTCTGATTCAGGGCATCGTGTTCACCGTGATCGTGGCGCTGGGCCTGGCGACGTTCGTGCTGGACGTGGTTTATCCGTGGTTGGACCCGCGCATTTCCTATCGGCGGACGTAGCCAGCCGTGATGGGTATCGCTGCGCTCAACCCATCCTACATGCTACGGCGTCGGGCGTAGGATGGGTTGAGCGCAGCGATACCCATCTACCGGCCAAACTCCCGCATGACCTTCAGCCCCTGCTCCAGGTCGGCAATCAGGTCCACCACATCCTCCAGCCCGATATGCAGCCGGATCACCGGACCATCGAACTTCCCACTCCCCGCCGTGCGCGTGATGAAACCAGTCGTCGGCAGGGCAAGACTTTCGAACCCGCCCCATGACGCGCCGATGCCGAACAGCTCCAGCGATTCAACAAGCGCATGCGTGCTCTCCGCGGAGAACTCCGGCTTGAACTCGACCCCGAACAGGCTGCATGCGCCGGTGAAATCGCGCTTCCAGATTGCGTGACCCGGCGCGCCAGGCAAGGCGGGATGCAGCACCTGCTTCACCTCCGGCCGCCTGCTCAGCCAGTGCGCCACCTCGATCCCTGAGTCCATCTGCTGCGCCAGCCGCACGCCCATCGTGCGCATGCCGCGCAGCGTCAGCCAGCAATCATCCGGACTGGCATATTGGCCCAGCCCGCGCGATGTCGCGTGCAGCCGTTCCCAGTCCTCGGCGGAGTTCACCGTGATGCTGCCGATCAGGACGTCGGAGTGCCCCGCGGGATATTTCGTCGCCGCCTGGATCGACACATCGACACCGTGTTTGAACGGCTGGAAGTGATGGATGCCCCAGGTGTTGTCCATCAGCACCTTCGCGCCGCGCGCATGCGCCGCGCGGGCGATCGCGGGAATATCCTGCACCTCGAAGGTGTGGCTGCCCGGACTCTCGGTATACACAACCGTGGTGTTCGGCCGCATCAGATCGGCAATCCCCGCCTCGTCGATCACCGGATCGTAGAATGTCGTCGCCACGCCGAAGCGCTTCAGGAATCCCTCGGCGAAGTTGCGCGCCGGGCCATACACCGAATCAGGCATCAGGCAATGATCGCCCCCACTCAGGAACGCCAGCAGCGGTGTGGTCACCGCGGCCAATCCCGAACAGACGATGGCGCAGCGCGTGCCGCCTTCCACCTCGGCAATTACGTCCTCCAGGGCCCAATGGGTCTCGGAACCACCCAACCCATAGGTCAGCACACGCTCGCCGCGCCGCGCCGCCAGGGCACGCCGTTCCGCCACTGTCGGATACAGCACTGTCGAACCGCGCAGCAGCGGCGGGTTGACGAAGCCGTGCTTGTGCTTGCCGGCGCGCCCGGTGTGCGACAACTGCGTCCGGAAGCCTCGCTTCGAGGTATCAGTCATTACTGCTTCGTCTCCACCGGTGTGTCGGAGCGGCCGCCCCATTCTGTCCAGGAGCCATCGTAGACCGCGCCCTCCGGCAGCCCGGCGAGGCGCAGACCAAGCGTCAATATGCAGGCCGTCACGCCAGACCCGCAGCTCGTCACCACCAGGCGCGATCCGTCCACACCCGCCTGCGCCAGGCGTGCACGCACCGCATCGGGTGAACGGAATGTGCCATCGGCGTTCAGCAGATCGGTGTAGGGCAGGCTCGCGGAACCTGGAATATGCCCGCTGCGCATCCCTACCCGCGGCTCCGGCACCTCACCGGTGAAACGTCCCGCGGCACGCGCATCCAGCACCAGTTCCGCCTGCGCCGCCACATTGCCCAGCACATCGCCGATGCCGCGCAGCCGTCCCGCGCGATAGTCGGGCCTGAACGCAACAGGCTTCGCCGGCGGCGGCTCACCGCCTTCCATCTTGCGCCCCTCGCGAATCCATTTCGGCAACCCGCCATCGAGCACAGCGGCCTGCTCATGGCCGAACAACCCCATGAGCCACCAGCCGCGCGCCGCCGATGCGAGCCCCTTCTGGTCATAGAACACCACGCGTGTCGCATTGCCGACACCCATCCCGCCGAGCAGTTTCGCGAAGCGTCCTGGCGTCGGCACCATGTGCGGCAGGTCGGTGTCGGTATCCGCCACCTCGTCGATGTCGAAATACCGCGCACCCGGAATGTGCGCGCGCAGGAATTCGGCGCGTCCGTCCTTGTTCTCGTTCGGCAGGTACTTGGTTGCGTCGAACGCAACGAGGTCCGGCTTGCCCAGCTCCCCGGCAAGCCAATCCGTTGTTACCAGCGGTCCCATCGTTC
>JBGPND010000058.1:0-26177 GCA_041487355.1 Acetobacteraceae bacterium
CCGTGTGATCCGTCCGGGTGATCTTGACCGCCGCTCCCATCAAAGCCTCCGTCGTCGCGACCCGATGAACGGACGTAGCGAATCGGAGTTCGGGGGCGATTCCTAGCCCCTATGAGTCGAGGGTTGGGACGGATGGTATGACACTCGATGAGGCCAAGGCGCTTTATCAGCGTGACTACTGGGACCTGATTGGCGGCGATCGGTTGCCAGTCTCCATTGCTCTACTGGTATTCGACGCGGCGATCAACAACGGCATTGGCCGTGCCGTGCGCTGGCTGCAGCAGTCCGCGTCGGTTGCCCAGGATGGCACGATCGGCCCCAGGACATTGGAAGCCATTGGCTACATTGTAGCGAGGCCAGGTGGCAGCGCAGAGCTGTGCGCCGAATTGCTGGCGCAGCGCCTCACATTCATGGCCTCCTTGCCGACCTGGAAATCATTCGGGCTGGGTTGGGCCCGTCGGCTGTTCCGGCTGCCGTACGCGTCCCTCGGTGTTCACCTCGAACGGTAGATCCTGCGGGCATCATCGAATATCGTGGCCTCGTCTTCCGCACGAAAATCGAGTATCGCGAGCATCCGGTCGGCCGGCTGCATATGCTGCCCAAACAGACTGTCAATCTGCGGGTCACTGGAGATGGGCCGGCGATTCCCCGGACCGATCCCGCGGATGGTGCCGGTGGTGGCCTGGAAGCGACAATTGGGCCCGATCTCCCGAGCGATGCGCTGTGCCAGCGTGGCCGTGTGAAAGTTGATCGCGACGCTGTCGGGGTCCGGGAAGAACACGACTCCTGTGAAGCGGCGCGCGGTATTTCGAAGAATGCGGTAGCAGAGCGGATTGCGGGTACAGGCAGCGATGACTGATGGTACCGGGCCCAGCCCGCCGATGCGCAGCATGGCCAGGGCGATCATGCGCCGCATCAGGTTCTGACCACGCGCGGCGGGCGCGACAAAGGCGGTCTCCAACAGCAGGAAATCTTCGCGGGTCGTGGTGCCGTCGTTGGCGGCGAGAAGCCCGAGAAAACGACCGCTGCATCGATCCGTAACAAGAACGAGATGGTCATAGTCGGCCAGTCGGTATCGTGCGAGCCACGGCATTGGGTCGCCGTCCGGCGTATCGTCGGAAAGGTCTTCCAGGATGCGATCCTGGTCGAGATCATCGATCGCATAGGGATCGCACAGATAGCTCAGACGCAGCCCATATTCGGTCAGGACATGGTCCATTGACGGCCTCCCCGGAGAAGCAGGCGGAACGGCCTTGGATAGCCGGCCCTCGATCACAGGGGTGTGAGCTGTTTCACAGGTCTTAACGGTTTTCCGTCAGTGGAAGTCCCGGGACCGGGGAAAAACCCGTTCCTGGCGGGGATGACCCGGGCTCCGCAGCAGCTTCATGTCACCGATTCGCGTAGCGGGGCCGGTGGCCGGTGCCTCGGTGATACGGCCCATCATGGCGCTGCGGTCGTCCAGCCGATCGGCGATGACATGGACGATGCCTTCCGGGCTGCGCTGCAGGCGGCCCGTCACCAGCAGGAGACTGCTGCCAAGCATGGCGCGGCGGAACCGGTCCAGCAGGCTGGACCAGACCACGATATTGGCGATGCCGGTCTCGTCCTCGATGGTACAGAACACGACATTGCCGTTGCCCGGTCGCTGACGCACGAGCACCACCCCGGCGACGCAGAGGCGGGTGCCATCGGCTTGAACGGCAGCCTGGGCGCAGCTCACCACGCCTTCGCGAGTGAACAGTGGGCGCAGGAAGCGCATCGGGTGCGACTTCAGCGACAGGCCGGCAGTCTGGTAGTCGGTAATGACGTGCTCGCCCTTCGTCATGACGGGCAACGGAACATAATGGATCGCAACCGGCTGGTGGGCAAACAGCGGCAGGTCCGTCATGTCGGACAGGCCACGCACCTGCCACAGCGCGGCACGCCGATCGAGTTTCAGGCTGCGCAGCGCGTCCGCTTCCGCCAGCGAGACGAGAGCAGCCCGGGGAAGACCCGTGCGAACCAGCTCGGCAAAGCTGGTGAGACCGCTGCTTCGGGCCGCGACAAGCCGCTCCGCCCAATCCTGTGAAAAGCCGGTGATCAGACGGAAGCCGAGGCGCAACGCACCGGACTCTTCCAGAGTGCAGTCCCATTCGCTGGCGGCCACATCGATGGCGCGCACCTCCACCCCATGCTCGCGCGCATCGCGCACGATCTGCGCGGGCGCATAGAACCCCATCGGCTGGGAGTTCAGCAGGGCACAGGCAAAGACCGCCGGATGGTGGCATTTCAGCCAAGCCGAGACATAGACCAGCAAGGCGAAGCTGGCGGCGTGGCTCTCCGGGAAACCGTAGGTGCCGAAGCCTTCGATCTGATGGAAGCAGCGTTCGGCGAAGTCGCGCGTGTAGCCGCGAGCCACCATGCCGTCCACCATCTTGGTGAAGAAGCGATGGATGGTGCCCGCATTGCGGAACGTGGCCATGGAGCGACGGAGCTGGTTGGCTTCCTCTGGCGTAAACCGCGCCGCTTCGATGGCGATGCGCATCGCCTGCTCCTGAAACAGCGGCACGCCCAGGGTCCTGCCAAGCACCTGCTCCAACTCATCGGCCGAACCGCAATCGGAAGCCGGTGACGGAAGGTCCGGCGTCTCCAGTTTCTGCCGCCGGCGCAGATAGGGATGCACCATGTCGCCCTGGATCGGGCCAGGGCGAACGATCGCCACCTCGATCACCAGATCATAGAACTCACGCGGCTTCAGTCGCGGCAGCATGTTGATCTGCGCGCGGGATTCCACCTGGAAGACGCCGATCGAATCACCTCGGCAAAGCATGTCATAGACGGCCGGATCTTCCGTCGGAACCTCTGCCAGGTTCTTGATCCCGAGCAGTTCGAATGCCTTCCTGATGCAGGTCAGCATCCCGAGCGCCAGCACATCGACTTTCATGATCCCGAGCCGGTCGATGTCGTCCTTGTCCCATTCGATGAAGGTACGCTTGTCCATCGCAGCCCTGCCGATCGGCACGGTCTCATCCAGTCGGCCACGCGTCAGCACGAAGCCGCCGACATGCTGCGACAGATGGCGCGGCAGCCCGACCAGCTGGCGCGCCAGTTCGATCGTGCGGCGAACGACAAAACTTTGCGGATCGAGGCCGGTTTCCCTCAGGCAATCATCCGACCAAAGCTCCTCGCCTGTATGCCATGACTGTGCGGAAAGCGCCGCCGTGGCGTCTTCCGACAGACCCATGACCTTGCCCACTTCACGGATGGCCCGCTTCGGCCGGTAGTGGATCACCGTGGCCGCGATGCCCGCACGATGACGGCCATAGCGCCGATAGATGTACTGGATGACGCCTTCGCGCTTCTCGTGCTCGAAATCCACGTCGATATCGGGCGGCTCACGGCGTTCGGTGGAAACAAACCGCTCGAACAGCAGATTTATCTGCGCCGGATCGACGGCTGTTATGTGCAGACAGTAGCACACGGCGGAATTGGCCGCCGAACCACGGCCCTGGCAGAGGATGCCGTTGGCGACGGCATAGTGCACGATGTCATGCACCGTCAGGAAATAACGCGCGTAGTTGAGCTGCGCGATGATGCTCAGCTCCTTCTCGATGGTTTCGCGAATACGCGGCGGAACCCCATTGGGATAGCGCAACGTCGCGCCTTGCCAGGTCAGGCTGGCCAGGTGTTCATCCGGCGTCAGACCAGGCGGGATCGGTTCGTCCGGATATTCATAGGCGAGCTCGTCGAGTGAGAAGCCGCAGCTCTCGACGATTTCCTGCGTGCGCATCACAGCGTCGGGATAGTCGCGGAACAGGCGGGCCATCTCCTTCGGGGATTTCAGGTGACGCTCGGCATTGGGTTGCAGAGCAAGGCCTGCCTGGTCGATGCGGCAACCGAGACGGATGCAGGTCATCACATCCTGCAACGGGCGCCGGTCAGGAAGATGGTAGAGGACGTCGTTGGTAGCCACCATCGGCAATGGCAGCTCAGCCATCGCGCGCAGATGGCTCGCATCATCGCCACGATAGCGGCGGTTGGCGGCGAGATACGCCCGGCCGCGGAAATCCGCCCTCAGGCGCTGGACATTTGCACAGAAGCCGGCATCCAACCGGTCCGGCGCGACGACAAGCAGGATCTGTCCTTCACCATGTTCCAGCAGATCGGCGTAGTGCAGGAAGCAACGATTGGTGACCTTCGCCGCATCGCTGCTGTCGCCATGCGGCACACGTCCCTTGCCGACGGTGAGCAGACGCGTCAGCCGTCCCCAGGCTGGGCGATCCTGCGGGTAGCAGAGCAAATCTGGCGTGTCGTCGCGGAATGACAGACGCGCGCCGACCACCAGGCGAATGCCGACCTGCTTCGCCGCGTCGTACATCCGCACCACGCCGGCCGCGCTGTTGAGATCGGTGATCCCGATGGCGGAAAGTCCCAGCACCGACGCGGTGGCGGCGAGATCTTCCGGCGACGAGGCGCCGCGCAGGAAAGAAAACGCGCTCGCCACCTGAAGTTCGGCGTAGGACATGCTAGGCGCTCAGGCAAACAGACCGTGCAGATACCAGCGCGGCATCCTGTCGTCGGCATGCAGGCCGGCACGGAAGATCCAGAACCTGGCGCCGTCGGAATCCTCCACCCGGTAGTAGTCGCGGATCAGGTCGGTCTCCGGCCGCTTGTCCGATTGCCTGCCACGCCACCATTCGGCGGCAATCCGCTCGGGCCCAGCGGCGGCACGCACGCGGTGCGACACGCCGCGCCAGCTGAACCGGACAGGCGGGTCATCGGGCACGGGAGCGATCACTTCGATCGATTCCGGCCGACGCAACAGACGGATGGGGCGCGGAGCTGCGGGATCGCTCACCCAGGATGGCTGCCTGACCAGCAGCGGCGGGACGCGCTGCACCGCGCGTTCCGGCACATGGCTTGCGTACGGCGCGACACGCGACACCCGTTCCGATCCCAGGCGGTTGGTCAGCGTGTCGACCACGCCGGCCAGCCGGTCGGTGATATCGACAGCGGTCAGCTCAGCGAGCTGAGCCTGCGGCGCCTGCAGCGGCGCAACGATCTCGGCTTCCAGCGCAATCACCTCTATCCCGAAGCCCGGATCGACGGTGTCCAGCTTCTCGCGCAACAGTTTGGTCAGATAGCTGGCATCACGCACCGGCAGCGCGGCGGTCACCGCGATCTGCGGCACGTCGTCGTCGACACGGAAAAAGCGCGCGATGAAGCGCTGGCCGCCTTTGTCCTGTTCTGCCAGGCGCCCGCACAATCGCTCGGCAAGCTGGGACAAGGCGCGCGCCAGATCCTCCGGCGTGCCGATCGGTTCGGCGAAAGCCAGGCGCTCATGCCAGTCGATCGGCGGGCGAGGCCAATCGATGACTTCTTCTATCGCGCCGAGCGCCTGATCCAGCCGCAATACCGGCAAGGCGCCGAAGCGGGCGGTGATCTGCGCACGCGGAATGCGCAGAAGATCCTGCACCGTGCGCAAGCCAAGGCGATGCAAGCCGGTCACGGTGCCGGAATCGAGCCTGAGACTGGTGACGGGCAGATCGGCCAAGGCCGCCTTCTCCTGTCCTGGCGGCAGAATGGTCTGATCTTTCCCCGTGTGTGCCAGTGCCCAGGCAGCACCGGTGGTGCCGGCAATCGCCAGGCGGCAGGGAATGGCATTCCGTTCCAAACGGGAGGCGAGGTCCTGCGCCAATTCGGCTTCAGTATCGAAAACCGCGGTGCAGCCGGTGATATCCAGCCACAGCCCATCCGGCGGATCCAGCGCGGCCATCGGCGTGTAGCGCTCGCACCAGGTGGCGAGCCTGGCCAAGGCCGCTTCGTCGGCCACGGGACCGGCTTCGATGGGAATCAGCGCCGGGCAGACGGCACGGGCATTGGTCAGCGTCTGGCCGGGACGCAGACCCTGGGCCTCGCCATCCACGCCCATCGCAACCAGGTGGCGGACACCCCGGATGGTTTCGACGGTAACCAGCGGTCTATCCGGCGAGGCGGAGACGCTGCGGGTCAGACGCGTGATCGGCCAGTGCGGCAACCACACGGAGAGGATGCGTCGCATCATCCGAAGCCTCCATGATCCACTCTCCCGGCCTGCCGCCGCGCGCATGCGTCAACGCCACATGCCAACGCGGCAGGCCTGGTTCCTTGCCATCCCGCACACTGGGCACAGCGGTGAGATGCCAGCGGGTGACGGCAACGCTGGCCTCCCGGTCGGCGGTCTTGTGCCCGTGCGGCCAGCGGCGCAGCGCGAAGCCGGTCGAGCCATGACGCAGGCAGGCAAGCTGCAGCCGACGCGAGGCGGTGCGGTCGAACTGTCCCACCTCCCCCACCACGGCGGCGGCAACGCCCTCCCGCAGCGCGACCTCCATGGCGGCGAGCGTGTCGGCATCCTTGGCCGGACGGACCAGGACCAGCCGGTTGGGATCGAAGCCGTAGGGCAGCAGGCCGGGCGGGTGCAGGTCGCTGGAGAGGGCAATCCAGAAGACCGGCTTGGCCGGGGCGATGCGTGCCAGCAAGGTGGCGATGAAGGCCGTGGGCAGCGCGGCGGTTTCCGACTCCAGCCCCGCCGCGCCGATCTCGTGCAACTGGCCCAGTGGCAGGCCTCCGCCGGGCAGGCAGGCATCCACAAGCGGATCGTTGAACGGCAGGAAACCGCCAGGTGATTGGGCTGGGCGCAGCCTGTCCCGCAGGGCAGCCAGGTGCGCCGGCAAGGCTGGCGGTCGGCTGATCCTGCCCATGCGGATGGAGCCCCTGACCGTGGAAAAGGCCGGGGATTCGTCAACAGGACGTTCAGCGATGTAAAATAACGGGTGCATGGCTGTGTTCGTTATTTGTTCTCAGCCAGCGCCAGGAGTCAACGACTCGAATCAGGAGGTCGCGAATCGGGGGGCCGAGTCGACAGCCCGGCACGGATCAGGAACTCGCGTGCCGGCGGCACCAGGGTCTCTCCCGCCTCGGCCAGGAAGGCCGCAAGCCGGGCCTCCGGCACGACCAGCAGCTCGTGGTATTCCGCGTTCCCACCGATCCGGTGCGCGGCCAGCACCGCCTCGGCGGTCAGGTTCGTGGACAGCGCCAAGCCAAGATCCGAGACGTGGCTGCCGGGATGCTCGACGATGCACAGCGGGCGCGGCTCGCCCACCGTGTCGGAAAAAAGACCCAGTTCCTCCTGAAGCTCGTTCAACAACTGGCGACGCAGGTCGACCGCGCCATCGTCATCCACGGCGCCGGCGTCCACGCTGCCGGCCGGGGGCAACTGCCACATGCCGGCCTGATAGATCGCCGCTCGATGCCGCCGACCCACCACCACGCCACCCGCGCAGCGCAACACCCCACAGACCGCAAGCGGCCGCACGCCGAGATCGGCGAACAGTTCCGGCCGCTCCATCTGCGCGACGATGCGGCGAAACTCGGTCAGATGGCCGGTGACCAGGTGCGGGGTGATGGTGTCGGCACTGAACACGCGGCCATTGAACAGCCGCCCTGCCCCGCCGGCGGCGACCCGCCGGCTGGCGGCCTGCCACAGCCGTTCCACCGCCAATTCCGTATCCGGCGACAGCCCCGGCATGGCTCGCCCGATGCGCACCTCGACGTCAGCCGACACCTCATGCACGACAAATCCGTCCACCGCCTTCCCTTCCCGCCCTGGGATGCCGATAGTAAGGCGGGATCAGCCGAAGGAAGCAGGGCGATGAGCCAGGATCACCATCACGATCATCACCATGAGGCGCCGGCGCCCGGCACGGTCGACTGGCGGCACAACGGCGTGCGGGTAATCAAGGGCAACCAGCTCGATCCCAACACGGCGCAGACGCCCGGCATGAACCGGGCCGCCGCGATCAACGCAGCCCGCGTCGGCGCCCAGAAGATCTGGGCCGGCACTGTCAGCATCCATGCGAACGCCAAAACCGGCGCGCACCATCACGGCGCGTTAGAGAGCGTGATCTACGTGGTGCGCGGCAAGGCCCGCATGCGCTGGGGCGAGCACCTGGAGTTCGTGGCCGAGGCCGAGGCGGGGGATTTCATCTTCGTGCCCCCCTACGTGCCGCACCAGGAGATCAACGCCAGCTCCGACGAGACGCTGGAATGCGTGCTGGTGCGCAGCGACAACGAGGCCGTGGTGGTGAATCTGGACATCGAGCCGGTGGAGAAGCCGGAAGCGGTGTATTGGGTGGACCCGATTCACAAGCATCCGTAGCTGCTCACATCGCCCGCTTCTCGTACACTGTCGCGATCACCCGCCCGTCCCACACGTAGCAGAGGTGCCGTTCCTGCCCGGGGTTGGTCAGGCAACGCGGCCTGAACACTGCGGCACAGGCGCCATCGGCATGCCGCACGCTGTCATAGACGATACCGAATGATCCATCGGCACGCAGCCGCGCCGCCAGAGCCTGACCACCCGCGTAATCGTCTGGATGGTAGACCAGTGGCAGCGCCGCCCGCAGGCCGCTTATGTTGTGCAACGTGCCGTCCAGGCCCACGACGTAGACCTGCATGTCCAGCTCCATGCGTGGTTGGCTGGTCGCTTGCATGAAGCGCGCCCGGTGATGCTTCGTCTCGGCGATGGCGGTCGCCAGGTCCGCGCCGGCATAGAACACGCCAAAACTGCCGTCGCTGAAGCGGCTGCCGTCAGGACTGGGGTGGGTGAACGCCGCCATGATGACGGACGCGCCAGGTCCGCTGATCCGCTCCGCCATCGGGACCAGCGCGATGTCACCCACTGCGTCCCTGATCCGATCATTTGTCAGCGATTCGAGAGCGATCAGCGTGTCCCAATCGGCTGGATCGGCGATCCGCTCAAACAGGTCGATCGGCGGGAACCTGCTCGGAACGATGCGCCAGCACGGCTGCCAGATGATCCGCCGCAGCGGGATGGTCACGCCCATCCGCCGCGCTGCGCGTCGAGATAGCGCCGCACGACGAAGAGATCGGCGACATGGCCGGACAGCATCCGCTCCAGCGCGGATCGGCCACCGAACAATGGTGCCTGATTCGGCTGCCGTACCCAGGCATCCGCAGCCTGTGCATCGGGCAAGAGGATTTGCAACGCCTTGTAGATGCCGAGCAGATACGAAATCCGCTCCAACGTGTCTTTCGGCAGTTCGATGTTGGCATTCTTCTTCCAGTGGAAGAAGGTCGATCGCGCCGTGACGCCGAGCAGGGTCATCTGCTCGGCGACGCTGAGTTTCCAAAGCTCGGCAATCCGAAAGAACGCCCGCAGCGCGGGTGGTGAGAGGACCTTCCGGTCAGGTCCCGGTTCGGGTTCCGTGGCTGAAGCCATGGTCTATATATGGACTCAATACGGGTCTTGTCTACGGTTGGACCCGATGTCCTGTCCTGCACCCCGGTTCAGTGCTGAGACGATCAGATCGATCCCCTGGGCGTGCCAGCGCTGCACCGCCTTGTGGTCGGCGCCGAGCGCTGTCGCGAGACGGCGCCAGGGGAACAGGTGGCGCTCGGTGATCGGGTGCACCAGACTGCGGGCACCGACGATACGCCGCAGCACATAGCGGTCGATCGGGATCAGCGGGATCCACGACATAGCTTCGTCCATGCGCGTGATCCGCGCAGCTGAGGGGACGGGCGGGCGTATGCGGTTGGTGGTCCAGCCATAGCTTTCGATCGCGGTTCGCACGATCTCCAGTGGCGAACCGCGCAGCCTGGTCGACCAGCCGGTTCCCGGCAGAGCCAGCAGGGCGGCGCCGGCTTCTTCCAGACGATAGATCACCAGCTCGGCGTCGAACGCCCGCGCATCCGCGGCATGGACCGTGCTCATCGAGGATTCCTTCGGCAATCAGCGGGGGAAGATCGGCAGGGGATAA
This sequence comes from Acetobacteraceae bacterium, assembly GCA_041487355.1. Lineage (GTDB taxonomy): Bacteria > Pseudomonadota > Alphaproteobacteria > Acetobacterales > Acetobacteraceae > JAMXLO01. Next base: position 9,801 of record JBGPND010000058.1, read on the forward strand.
AGAACGTTTTCCAGCACGGTTCCCGCCGTGATCACCCCCCAGCTACGCGGATGCCCCGCCGGCAGAGGATCGCGGGCGAGGTCTTCGGGTGGTGGGACGAACTCACGCGGCGGACGCGACGCCCCGATGCGGTGGCCGCGCTCGATGACCGTCCAGCGAGTGAATCCGAGAATGGCGGCTATCGTATCCCAGGAAGCCCCTTCGACGCGCAGGCGCCTGATCTGGCTGTCCTGCGCATCGGTCCAGACGAGCTTCTTGGGCATGGCCACCTCTCGAACAAAACAAGAATTAAGATAGGTATTATAACATAATCTGTCAATATAAATAACGAAACTGTTGTCGCCTTGCCATTGCCGAGCATACGGAAGGCTCGTGAGCGTGCTGCCTCAGCCTCGCATCGAGGGAACTGGCTCTGTTAGGAAAACTGACGTAGTCTGTGTTGATGAGCCATCCCCGAGACATCGGCGCGCGCATCCGGACCGCGCGCGAGGAGCAAGGCTGGACCCAGGATCAGTTGGCGGCGGCGGTCGGCGTGTCGCGCAGCGCCGTGGCACAATGGGAGACCGGACGTGCCGGGCAGGTGACGACCAACCTGACCCGCGTCGCCGCCGCACTGGGCGTGGGAGTCGAATACCTGATGCATGGGCGCGACAAGTTCGCACCTGGCCAGGTCAGCAGCGGCGATGAGCTCGCTATGCTGCGGCTGTACCGCGAATGCTCGCCGGAGGATCGCCAGCTTCTGTTGCGGACCGCCCGCCGACTGGTTGCCAGGCGTTAGGGGTCAGCGGATGGCCTCTGCGACACTCCGCCGGCGCGCCCCCGCCACCAGCGAGGCCAGCGCGCAGGAGGCAAGACGCGCCATCAGCGTGTCCGCCCGGCTGGTCAGAATGATCGGCACACGGGCGCCGAGAACAATGCCGGCACTGTCGGCACCAGCCAGGAAAGACAGGCTCTTGGCCAGCATATTGCCGGCCTCCAGGTCTGGCACCACCAACACGTTGGCCCTGCCCGCCACCGGCGAGACGATATGCTTGATCGCGGCAGCCTCGGGACAGATGGCATTGTCCAGAGCCAGCGGGCCGTCCAGCAGCGCCCCGGTGATCTGACCGCGATCCGCCATCTTGCACAGCGCCGCCGCCTCTATCGTCGACGGCACCTTCGGATTCACCGTCTCCATGGCCGACAGGATCGCGACGCGAACCTCCGGAAAGCCTGCGGCGTGCGCGAGATCGATGGCGTTCTGCACGATGTCGATCTTGTCCTGCAGCGTCGGCGCGATGTTCACCGCCGCATCGGTGATGATCAACGGATCCAGGTGACCGGGCACGTCCATCACGAAGCAATGGCTGAGCCGCCGCTCGGTGCGAATTCCGGTGTCGCGGGCGACGACGGCGCACATCAGTTCGTCGGTGTGCAGGCTGCCCTTCATCAACGCCCCGGCCTTGGCCTCCCGCACCAGCGCCACCGCCTTGGCGGCGGAGTCATGGCTGTGCATGGCCTCCACGATGGGCAAGCCCGTAATGTCGATGTTGAAGCGTGCGGCGGTGTCGCGGATCCGCGCCGGCGGACCAACCAGGATGGGGTCGATCAGGCGCAGCTTCCGCGCTTCCACCGCGCTCTCGAGCGAGACCTCGTCGCAGGGATGCGCAACCGCGGTCGTGACCGGAGGCAGCTTCTGCGCTGCATCGATCAGGCGCAGATACTTGTCATGCGGCCGCGGACGGACATGCGGGGGGTGAGGCGTCTGGCTATCCATGCGGCCGGCATGATGACGCATGCAGCGTTCGTCACATTGACCTGGATCAAGCAGGCAGGACTTAGCCCTTGACCCCGCCCATCGTCAGCCCGGAAGTCATACGCCGGCGGAAAACGTAATAGATCGCCAGCGGCGGCAGCGCATAGACGATCGCCGCAGCCATCAAGTAATTCCACGGTGCCTCGTCGCTGTTGAGGAATTTCCCCAGCGCCACCGGCACTGTGATCGTGCTGTCCGACGACAACAGCAGGAATGCATAGAGATACTCGTTCCAGGCCAGCAGCAGCGCATAGGTGCCGATCGCGACCAGCGCCGGCGCCATCAGCGGCAGGTAGATGCGGAAGAAGATCTGCGGCGGCGAGGCGCCGTCGATGCGCGCTGCCTCATCCAACTCGTGCGGAATGGATGAGCCGTACTGGGTGAAGATGAAGATCGCATATGGCGTGGCGAACGTCACCTCGACGGCGACCACCGCCCACATATTATCGGCGAGCCCGTACTTCCGCATGATCCCATAGAACGGGATGGCCAGGAACGACATCGGGATCACATAGGTCATCAGCGCTGCATTGCTCAGCAGCCATCCCAGGCGAATGCGCATCCGCCCGATCGCGAACGAGGTCAGCGAGCCGATCGCAAGCGTCAGGAAGCAGACGGCCACGCCTATGAAGAAGCTGTTCTTCATCTGGCCCCAGAAATTGGCCAGCAGCCAGTAGCTTTCGTGGGCGACGGCTGCGAAACTGTCCAGTGTCGGCGCGGGCGGCCAGATATTGGTCGCGAAGACGTCCTCTTTTTCCTGAACGCTGATCAGCACCATGTTGTAGAGCGGCGTCAGCGTCCAGATCAGCAGCACGACGGCGAACAGGACCGCGCCTGCCTCCGAGAGCCGCCGGTTGAGCCGATGGCGGGCGATGATCAAATGTGCACCTCGCCCTTGGCGAGCTTGCGCATCAGCAGGATCACCAGCGGGATCAGCAACGGCAGCGCCGAGATCACCACCGCCATGCCCAGCCGAGGATCGCCGAGCTCGAATGCGTCACGGATGCCGAGTGTCGCCAGCACATGGGTGGTCAGTGCCGGCCCGCCACCCGAGACGAAGTGCACGATGTTGAAATCGCCGAGCGCCCAGATGGTCGAGAGCAGCGTGCACACCAGGTAGAGATTGGCGAGCAATGGGAAGGTCACATGCATGAAGCGGCCCATCCCGGAGGCGCCGTCGACATCGGCGGCCTCATACAGCTCGCGTGGAATGGACATGCGCCCGGCGAGGAAGATCACCGTCCAGAACGGCGTCCATTTCCAGATGTAGCAGACGATGACGGAGCCCATGGCGAGGTCGCCACGATCGAGCCAGGGCGGCCCGTCCATCTGAAAGAGGTTCCAGATCGCGTTGTTGATCAGGCCCCATTGGCCGTTCAGCATCCAGTGAAACGAGATGAAGGTGGGAATGCCCGGCACCGCCCAGGGCAGGATGAAGATCAGCAGGAGCACGCGCACCCACCACTCGCGGCGCATGAAGAAACCGGAGATCAGCAGGGCCAGGAACAGCTTCAGGTTCACGCCGATCGCCAGATAGATCAGCGTGTTGACGACTGCGCGCGGATAGACCGGATCTTCCAGCAGGGTGCGATACTTTGTCCAATCGCTACCGAGCCATAGGCCATAACCGACCGGATAGACGACGAAGGCGAGGAACACCGCAATATACGGCACCACGAAGGCCACGCCCCAGGTGAAGTCGCGACCGAGCATGCCGCCGCGCCAAGCCAGGCGGCGAATTGCCCGCGCGGGATCCCGCCGATCGAGCGTCGAGGTGAATGCGGATGCCATGGCCGCTACTCCGCCGCCATGCGGGGCTTGGCGATCGCGACCGTCGAGCTGCGCCAGGCGAAGCTGAGCATCCTTGCCGTTCCTTCCCTGTGGTCTGCCGGCTGGATGATTGTCCACGCCTTGGTCTTGTGCCGGGAGGGGATTTAGCGGCCCCGCACCCCGGCAAGTCAATCGGATCGAGGCTTCGCCGGAGCGTGGTTGGACGACGTGATGTCTCCCCCCCCGCCGGCGCCAGTTTGGTGTAGATTATAGATTAGAGTATCCGCTACCGCCACAAGGAACTCACCGATGCACCGCGCCGCACTGCCTCTGGCCCTCGCCGTCACGTTTTCACTGGGCGCGTGTGTCGTGGCGCCGCCCCCTGGGCCCTCGGTCATGGCCTTGCCGGGCCAGGGCAAGAGCTTCGAGGCCTTCCAGCAGGACGATGTCGCCTGCCGGCAATACGCCTGGCAGCAGACCGGCGGAGCGTCACCAGGCGTGGCGGCGTCGCAAAGCGCGGTCGGCAGTGCCGTCGTCGGAACGGCACTTGGCGCCGCCGCGGGCGCGGCAATCGGTTCACTGAGTGGTGCGGCCGGAGCGGGGGCGGCGATCGGCGGCGCCACCGGCCTGTTGGCCGGCAGCGCGATCGGCGCCAACAGCGCCGCCGCGGCTTACGGCGGCGTCCAGCAGCTATACGATGTCAGCTACACCCAGTGCATGTACGCACACGGCGATACCGTGCAGGCGCCTCCCGCCGGCTACGCGTCCTACCCCTACCCCGCGTATCCGTACGGTTACGCCTATCCCGGCTACTACGGACCAGCCTATTACGGCCCGTCGGTCGCGATCGGCTTCGGTGGAGGCTGGGGCTGGGGCGGATGGGGTTGGCGCGGCGGCAGGCACGACCATTGGCGTCACTGACGCTGACCACCCTGCATCGGCATGCCCTGCATGTTCATCCCGCCCATCGCGTCGTGGCCCATTGGCATGCTGGCGCCCGCCTTCTGCACCGTGACCGTCGTGGTCACCGGACCGGCCTTCTCGAAGACCAGCGTGACGGGAAAACTGTCGCCCTGATTGAGCGGCCGCTTCAGTCCAGTCAACATGATGTGGTAGCCGCTCGGCGCCAGGGTGACCGGCTTGTCAGGTTCCACCGGCAGCGCGGCGACGCCGCGCATCTTCGCCACGCCATGATCGGTGAATGACTCGTGCAGATCGGCGCTCGCGGCAACCGGCGAGCTGGCGCCGGTCAGGCGATCGGGCACGCCGGTATCGGTGATCGTGAGATACACGACACCGGTACGGCCCGCCATCGCCGCGCGCGACCATGCGTTCTCCACCCTGATATTGTTCTGTTGCGCGAAACCAAAGACCGGAATGGCGAGCAGGACCGCAGCCAAGATCACACGACGCATGCGCCGAACCCTCCGATATGTCTTGCAATCACGATATGAACCTTGCGAGATCGGCTGCCATCTCCGCGCCAGTCTCGTCCGCGCGGATCGGCGCGATGAATTTTCCGTCAGGCCCCATCAGGTAAAGGATCGAGCTGTGGTCCATCGTGTAGTCACCGGGGCCGGGGCCGGCGCGATGTTCCGCGTAGTAGACGCGGTATTCCTTGGCCACCTGCGCGATCTGCTCTGGCGAACCGGTCAGGCCGATCAAACGTGGGCTGAACGCCGCGGTGTATTGCTTCACCACGGAAGGGGTGTCGCGCTTCGGGTCGACCGTGATGAAGATCGGCTGCAGCCGGTCGGCTTTGGGACCTAGGCGGTCCACCGCATCCGCCACCTCGTTCAGCGTGGTGGGACAGACATCCGGGCAGAACGTGTAGCCGAAGTAGACCAGCATGTACTTGCCGCGGAAGTCGCGGTCGGTGACCTGCTTGCCGTTGCCGTCCTGCAGCGTGAATGGCCCCCCGACCAAGGAAGCCGTCCCGTCGCCGCTCAGCCAGACGAAGGCGCCGGTGCCCAGTAACAGCACCGCGACCAGCAGCCCGATTATGCCATAGATGAAGGAGGGCGGTCGGACGCCACCAGGCCGGCCGGTGGCGGGATCGGATGTCGAGCTCATGGCGGGGCTGGACCCTAGACCAGTCACCTCCCGTCAGATAGCCCTAAGGCGGGCAGGCACAATATAAATGGCACACGCGCAGGGAGACATTGCAATGCGACGCAGGGACATCCTCAAGGGCGCAGCTTCGGTCGCGGCACTCGGCAGCGCCGGACTCGCCCGGCCGGCCATAGCGCAGGGTGCGGCGAGGACGCTGCGCTTCGTGCCGCAGGCCAACCTGGCCAACCCGGACCCGATCTGGACCACCGCCACCGTCGCGATCAACCACGGCTACATGGTGTTCGACACGCTCTATGGCATCGATGATGCGGTGGAGTCCCAACCGCAGATGTGCGCCGGCCACGAGGTGTCGTCCGACGAACTCACCTGGACCTTTACGCTGCGCGATGGGCTGCTGTTCCACGACAATGAGAAGGTGCGCGCGATCGACTGCACCACCTCGCTCACGCGCTGGGCGGCGAAGGACCCGTTCGGCCAGCAGCTCATATCGCTCACGGAGGAGATGAAGCCGCTCGATGACAGACGCTTCCAGATCCGCCTGAAGAAGCCGTTTAGGCAGATGCTCTACGCGCTCGGCGCGCGCAACTGCTTCATGATGCCGGAGCGCATGGCGAAGACCCCGCCGTCGGAGCAGATCAAGGAATATGTCGGCTCGGGGCCGTATCGCTTCCTGACGAGCGAATGGGTGTCCGGCGCGAAGGCGGCGTGGGCGAAGTTCGACAAATACATCCCGCGCCAGGAGAAGCCGTCGTATTTCTCCGGCGGCAAGGTCGTGAATTTCGATCGGGTCGAGTGGATCGTGCAGCCCGACCCGGCCACGTCTGCGGCGGCCTTGCAGACCGGCGAGGTCGATTGGGTCGAACTGCCACTGATCGACCTCGTGCCGATGCTGAAGATGGCAGACGGCGTGCAGGTGAAGGTGTTCGACCCGTTCGGCTGGCTCGGCGTATTGGCGTTCAACCATCTCTATCCGCCGTTCGACAATCCCAAGCTGCTGCGTGCGATCCTGCCGGCGGTGGATCAGAAGACCTATGTGCAGGCCATCGTCGGCGAGCAAACCGATCTGGGGCGCTATCCTGTGGGCTTCTTCACCGACGGGTCGCCGATGGCCAACAATGCGGGTCTTGAGGTGCTGTCGGGCCCGCGCGATATGGCGCTGGCGCGCAAACTTGTCGCGGAATCCGGCTACAAGGGTGAGCCGGTTCTACTGATGTCGCCGACCGACCAGCCGGCACTCGCGCAGATCACGCAGGTAACCCGCAGCCTGTTCCAGGAACTCGGGCTGAATGTCGAGTTCATGGCGATGGACTGGGGTTCGCTGGTGTCGCGCCGCGCGAATACCTCGCCGCCCGATAAAGGCGGCTGGAACAGCTTCTGCACGCTATGGGGCGGGCTGACGGTATCCAATCCGGGCAGCTCCTACCCGCTGCGCGGCAATGGCAAGGGCGGCTGGTTCGGCTGGCCGACCGATCCGGAGATGGAAGCGATGCGCCAGCAATGGTTCGACGCGCCCGACTTGCATGCGCAGGAGGCGATCTGCGAGCAGATCCAGCGCCGCGCGTTCGAGACCGTCCCGTTCGTTCCGCTCGGTCAGGTGTTCCAGCCGACGGCATTCCGCAAGAACGTTACCGGGATCGTGAAGTGCGCGATCCCGCTGTTCTGGGGCGTGCAGAAGGCCTGATCGGCGTCACGCGGCCGGCAGGAAACGCAGAGCGACGCCACCCGCGGCATCCGCGTCGACCAGCAGCGCGTCGCCATGCTGACGATGCGCGATGCCGCGGGCGGCAAGCAGGCGACCGATCGCGTTGTTCCCGTCCATCGTGTGCACGGCAAGACCGATGATGCGCGGCAGCCCGGGCACATCGACATCGGGTACAACCGAGGGCAGCGCCGTGTCGGGCAGCAGCCGCACGCGGCCACGCGGCAGATCGAGCGCGAAACCGCCTGCCGGATCGGGCGCCACAGGACAGCCGACGAGACGCGAGAACCGCGCCGCCGTTTCCGCAGGCTCCGCGACGGCCACCACCACCTCGCCCAGCGCCGTCGCATTGTTGGGATGGCGCAGGAAGCGCTCCTGCCACAACGCCTCGGGCGTCAGGTGGTGCACCAGATTGATGCGGCCTTCCGGCTGTTCCGGCAATTGAATGAGCGCGAAGCGCGTGCGGGGTCCGGCAGGGTCCCTGTCGTCGATCGCGCGGTCGAATTCACTGACCGCCGGAGCATCGATGCCGGCACGGCGCAGCCGGACGAGCGTAGCCTGCGGATCGTCCATGGAGAACGCCAGGATGTGGATGCCGGTATAGCGCGCGAGGAAGCGATCCAGCGTCGCACTGCTGGCATTCGGATCGACCACAGCGAGCAATTCGATATAGGACCGGTGCAGCATGGCGCAGCGGTTGCCAATACGGCCATCAGTCTGGCGGGCAAGCGGGGTAAGCGTGAAGCCGAGGCGCTCATACTGACCGGCAAGCGCGGCGAGATCGCGCGTGACGACGCCGACATGATCGAGCGCCACGGCGCTCATCGGGCGTTTTCGTAGTCCGGCAGCGTCCATTCCGCGGGTTCGGCGGCGGCACCGTTATACCAGGCGCTCACCAGCGGATGGCCGCGCACCGCGTCGCAATAGGCGCGCGTCCCGGCGCTGATCTCCGGCCGCCACGTGAGAAAGCGCGTCACCACAGGGGCGTACATTGCGTCGGCGGCGGTGAAATCGGCACCGAACAGGAACGCACCACCGGCGCCGAAACGCCGGCGCGCCTCCGACCACATCGCCTCGATGCGCGCGATATCGGCAAGCGCGCCAGGCGTGCGGCCAAGCCCGGAGAAATCCCGCCCGAGATTCATCCACATCGCCTGCCGCAGGCCGGTGAACCCGGCATGCATTTCCGCGCTGATGGCGCGTGCATGCGCCCGGGCGATGCGATCCGCCGGCCATAGCGAAGGCGTGATCTCGGCGCAGTACTCGCACACCGCGAGCGACTCCCACACACGCGCGCCGCGATGCTCGAGATATGGCACCAGGCCGTTGGGCGAGAGCTTGCTGATCGCCTCGGTCGGGCCGGGGCGGCTGAAATGGATCAGCACCTCTTCCACGTCGAGGCCGGCGAGCCGTGCCGCCAGCCAGCCGCGCAGCGACCAGGACGAGTAGCGGCGGTTGCCGATATACAGCCGGCCTTCAGGCATCGCGGTCCCTCCTCAATCGAACAGCGTCCGTGGCGCAGGCGAGCTGCGCGAATAGTCGAGCGAACAGAACGCTCCGCCCATGTAGCGCTCCTCCACCGGGTCGCCACTGACCTTGCCGGCAAGCTGTCCGGCGAACGGATCGGCGCTGTCGATCGGCTGCCAGCCGACCTTACCGCGCGCATCGTCCTTCCACCACGTCATGCGCTGGTTGTTGGAAGCGCCCCAGATCACGCTGCAGCCGACCTTGTCGGCAAGCACACAGTGGACCACCAGGCGCGACAGGTCCGGATAGGACAGCCAGGTCGCCAGCATGCGGGCGTTGACCGGCTCCGGGAACGCGGAGCCGATGCGCACGAACACGCTCTCCACGCCGTGCTTGTACCAGTAGAGCCGGCCCATCAGCTCGCCATACGCCTTCGACAAACCGTAGAACCCATCGGGCTGGAACTGCGTGTCGGCGCCTATCGTCTCCACGCGTTCGTGGAAGCCGATCGAATGATTGGAGGAGGCGAAGATCACCCTTGCCTTCTCGCGCCGTGCCGCTTCGTAGATGTGATAGAGCCCGCGGATATTCGGACCCAACACCTCCTCGAACGGCCGCTCGACCGACACGCCCCCCAGATGCACGATCGCCCCACAGCCTTCCACCAGCCGCGATATCGCCACGCCATCGTTGAGGTCAGCCTTGGTGAAGCTGACACCCGCCGGAACGGCGTCCGGGAACGGCGCGATATCGGTCAGCCGCAGCGTCCAGCCCTCGGCTGACAGCGACTTCGTCAGCACGCGGCCGAGCGCGCCGGATGCGCCGGTCAGCAGCACGGGCTTTGCGGGCTTGTCGCTCATTGTGCATCCTCCCATCAGAACGGAGAGGCCGCATCATGCGCACGATCGAGCAACACGCCCAAGCCCTGGCCAACAGCAGCACCACCAGCCGCGCGCTGGTGGAGCAATGCCTTGCCCGCATTGCCGACCCGAACGGCGAAGGCGCGCGCGCCTTCATCAAGGTGCATGCCGATCAGGCACGCGCGATGGCCGAAGCGATGGACGCGCTGCGGCGCGCCGGCCGCGCGCCCAGCCGCTACGCCGGCATCCCGATCAGCCTGAAGGACCTGTTCGACATCGCCGGCGAGCCAACGCCGGCCGGCTCACGTGTGCTCGCCGATGCGCTGCCGGCCACGGCACACGCGCCGGTGGTGCAACGCATGCTGACCGCCGGCTTCGTGCCGCTGGGCCGCACCAACATGACGGAGTTCGCCTTCTCTGGCCTCGGCATCAACCCCCATTACGGCACGCCGCGCTCGCCCTGGGACCGCGCGGCCGGGCGCATCCCTGGCGGCAGTTCCTCGGGCACCGCGGTGTCGGTCTCCGACGGCATGGCGGTGGCAGGCCTCGGCACCGACACCGGCGGCTCCTGCCGCATCCCGGCCGCGTTCTGCGGCATCGTCGGCTACAAGCCGACGGCGCGGCGCGTGCCGATCACCGGTGTGCTGCCACTGGCACCGAGCCTCGACTCCGTTGGACCGCTGGCGCCAAGCGTCGGGTGCTGTGCGGTGATCGATGCGGTACTGGCCGGCGCGACGCCTTCGTTGCCGATTCGCGCAGAGCTGACCGGCCTGCGCCTGGCCGTGCCGGAAAACTTCATGCTGGATGGACTGGACGCGACGGTGAGCGCGGCGTTCGACCGGGCACTGAGTGTGCTGTCCCGCGCCGGCGCGCGCGTCGTGCGGACGCGCTTCGCCGAATTCGACGCGATCGGCCCGGTGAATGCCAAGGGTGGCTTCGCCGCATCCGAGGCCTATGCCTGGCATCGCACCCTGCTCGCGGAGAAGGGCTCGCTGTACGACCCCCGCATCCGCATACGCATCGAACGCGGCGAGAGGATGAGCGCCGTCGACTATATCGATCTGGTCAACGCCCGCCAACGGATCATCGCGAGCTTCGACGCATGCACGCGTGAGTTCGATGCACTGGTGATGCCGACCGTGCCGATCGTGCCGCCGCACATTGCCGAACTGGACGACGAACGCGACTACAACCGCATCAACCTCCACATCCTGCGCAACACCGCGGTCGGCAACTTCCTCGACCGCTGCTCGATCAGCCTGCCGTGCCAGCGGGAAGGCGAGCCACCGGTCGGACTGATGCTGATGGGGGAGACCATCGGCGATGCCCGGTTGTTCAGCATCGCCGCGGCCGTGGAAGCCAGCCTGGCGTAGCGATCGAGCCGGTTGCCCGGTGGTCATTTCGTCGTTGACTCACGTCGACCGCGTTGTTATTCTTGGGGCAGAACGTACGTGCTGGTGTCATCATGGCGGACCGGTTGCTTAAGCGACGCGACAGCGGCCCCGACGTCGAACTGGCTCAGGGCTTGCTCAACCGCGACGGCGCGCTGCTCGATGAGGACGGCGATTTTGGCCGCGGCACCGAGGTCGCGGTGCAGGAATGTCAGACACGGCGCGGGTTGCCGTCCAGCGGCGAGATCGACGATCCCACCTGGGCGCTGCTGCGTACCCTGCCGGAGCCGTGTCCCGGCATCGCGATGAAGGCGGTGAATTTCATCGCCCAGCAGGAGGTCTCCAACCGCGCGCACTACGATGCGGTGGTGGCGAAACCCGAGTATCCCGGCGGAGAGAGCGGCATCACCATCGGCGTCGGCTACGACCTGCGCTTCGAGACCGCCAAATTCGAGGCCGATTGGGGGAATCTGCTGCCGGCCGCGACAATCGCTGCGCTACGGCCCTGCCTTGGCAAACAGGGGACCAAGGAAATGGAGGGCGATCTGTCAGACTTCGCGGTCCCCTGGCAAGCCGCGTGGACAGTATTCGTCAAACAAAGTCTGCCGAAATATGTGGCCAAGACGCGTGCCACTTTCCCTGGCTTCGACAACCTCTCGCCGCTGTGCCGCGGCGTGCTGGTCAGCCTCGTCTACAATCGCGGCGAGGCCATGACGGACAACACTCCGGACGACACGCGCAGGGAGATGCGCGAGATCCGTGCGGCCATACAGGCCGGCAATCCAGCGGCGGTGCCGGATCTGCTGCGCGCCATGAAACGCCTGTGGCCCACCATGCGAGGCCTGCGCGACCGCCGCGAGGCGGAGGCCAAGCTGTTCGAGGAAGGCCTGGCGTAGCGATCAGGCCAGCAACAGCGCCTGCCGGGTGAGCTGACCGCTCGGGTCCGCCAGCTCAAGCACGATGGTGAAGTGGTTCGCACCGGGCACCGGCAGCAATGGGCCGGACGCATGCGCGGCCGCGCGCATCGCGTGCAGATCGCGGCCGTCCGAGACGAGCGGCGGCAATTCGGCCGTGCCGTAGGTGATCGCCAGCGGCTTGTTCACCACCGGCAAACGCAGCGGCGACAGCGCGACGATCTCCGCGTCCGTCAGCCGCAGTTTCTCGTTCAGATAGGTGTCGCGCACCGGCCCCAGCTCGAACACACCCGATATCGCCAGGCCCGCAACCACGCTCGGATGACCCAGCGCCATCGCCGTCAGATGACCTCCGGCCGACCAGCCGGACAGCACGATCGGGCCTGCAATGCCATGAGCCGGACCGTGCTCCGCAAGCCAATCCAGAGCCGCATGGATTTCCGCGGTGATCTCGGTCAGCGTCGCGTCGGGCGCCAATGTGTAGCCAGGCAGCGCCGCCGCCCAGCCATGCGCGTAGGGGCCGGCGATCAGATTGGCGAACTGGTACTTGCTGTTGCGCTGCCAATAGCCGCCATGGATGAACACCAGGCACGGCGCCTTCGGGTCCGCCGCCGGAAACAGGTCCCAGGTGTTGCGCTCGCGCGGTCCGTAACGCTGATCGAGATGCCCGGCATGCGAGGTGCGGAAAGCCGCCGACGCCGCCTCCCGCGCCGCGTTCAACGCCGGACTGTCCGCCACCGCCGCGGAGTTGTTGTACGCCGCGTCGCGCTCGGCGCGGCTGATGGTTCCCCAGTTCATGCCGTCGCCTCCAGATACCAATCCATGATCTGCCGCCCCTGCCAGAACAGCGTTCCAGGCCGCGCCGCCATGTATCCCAGCGCCTGCTCGAACCAGCCGATGCGGTGCGGCACACCGCTGATATACGGATGCACCGCGAGGCCCATCACCTTCGCGCCTTGCGTCTCTGCCTCCGCATACAGCCGGTCGAACTGCGCCACGGCACGGGTGAACAGTTCCTCGGCCCGATGGTGCTGGATCATCATCATCGGAATGTCGTTCAGCTCCACGCTGTACGGCATCGTCAGCAGCGGGCCATGTTCGGTTCGCAGCGTGCAAGGCAGATCGTCCACCACCCAGTCGGCGCAATAGCGCACGCCGGCTTCCGCCAGCAGGTCAGGCGTCTCGAGCGTCTCGGTCAGACCCGGCGCGAGCCAGCCGACGACATCGTGGCCGGCGGCCTGGCGCAGCGCGTCCATCGCACTGCGGATCATCGCGCGCTGGTCTTCCACGAAATGCGTCGCGATCTGCTGGTATCCGTGCCCCATGAACTCCCAGCCCCCGTCGCGCGCGGCCTCAGTGACACGCGGATAGGCCGAAGGCACGGTGCCGTTGATGGTCATGGACGGCGCAATGCCGTGCGCATCGAGTGCAGCCTTCAGGCGCCAGAACCCGACGCGCATGCCGTATTCGTGCCAGGCCCAGTTGGGCAGGTCCGGCAGCACCGACGCTCCCTGCGGTGCGGTCAGCACCTGGCGCGGCATGGCGCGCTCGATGTCCCAGTTCTCCACGTTCACCACGATGAACACCGCGACGCGCTTGCCATCTGGCAGCGCAAGGCGTGGCCGGTCGATGCTCGCCTGGTACGCCAGCCGCTGCATCGGCTTCATCGCATCGGTCATGGCAACTCGATCCCCGTAAGCGCCTGCCACACACGGATGACGAACGCATCGTCCTTCGCGCCTTCACCGTGCGCCGCGGCGGCGAGGAACAGTTGATGCGCCGCGGCCGCCATCGGCAGCGGAAAGGTCAGTGCCCGCGCCTGGTCCAGCACGATGCCAAGGTCCTTGACGAAGATATTCACCGCCGAAAGCGGCGTGTCGTCGCCGTCCAGGATGTGCGGCACGCGGTTCTGCCACATCCAGGAACTGCCAGCCGATGACGAGATCACCTCGAACAGCGTGCGCGGATCGGCGCCGGCGCGGATGCCGAGCGCCAGCGCCTCCGCCGCCGTAGCGATATGCACGCCGGCGAGTAGCTGGTTCACCATCTTCACCGTGCTGCCGACACCGGCCTGCTCGCCGAGCCGCCACACCTTGGTGGAAATGGCATCCAGCACAGGCTGCGCCTTCGCGAACGCGGCATCCGGGCCGGAGGCCATCACCGTCATCGTGCCGGCATGTGCGCCCGCCTTTCCGCCGGAGACAGGCGCATCGAGCATCAGGAAACCGGCTGCGCTGATCTTCGCATCCAAGGCGCGCGCCGCTTCGGGAGCCACGGTGGCACAGCACAGGATCACCGTGTCCTTGGCCACCACCCCAAGGCAGCCTTGCGGACCGAACAGCACGTCCTCGGTCTGCGCCGCATTCACCACGAACACCACGACAGCCTCGGTGTCCGCCGGCAGTTCGGCCGCGGTGGCCACCGCTGCGCCGCCGGCCTCAGTCAGCTCCGCGCGGGCGGCCTCGCGAACATCGCAGCCCGTCACAAGGTGCCCCTTGCGTACCAGATTGAGTGCCGCGCCCATGCCCATAGTGCCCAGCCCGATGACCGCAACCTTCATGCTCTCATCTCCCGTGACGGAAGCGCTCGACCGCCGCCACCAGGGCGCGGCGGATGCCCGGCTCGAGTGCCGAATGTCCGGCATCGGGCACGATCGACAGCCGCGCCGCCGGCCAGGCAGACGCCAGCTCAAAGGCCGTGCGCGCCGGACAGATCATATCGTAGCGGCCCTGCACGATCTCCGCTGGGATGCGGCCGATGCGGTCCATGTTGCCGAGCAACCCCTCCGGCGGCAGGAACAGGCTGTTGGCGAAGTAGTGCGCCTCGATCCGAGCGAGGCCGAGCGCGGTGCGGTCCTGCGCAAAGGCGCTCACTGTCTCCGGGCTCGGCAGCAGAGTGCTGCACGAGCCTTCGTAGACCGACCATGCGCGTGCCGCCGGCAGATGGACGGAAGGATCGGGATCGGTCAGGCGCCGCAGGTAGCCGCCCAACACGTCGCCCCTGTCCTCCTCCGGCAGAAAGCCGACGAAGCCGGCATGGGCATCCGGAAAGACGGCGGCGAGACCGTGCAGGAACCAATCCACCTCGGCGGGGCGGCCCAGGAAGACGCCACGCAGCACGCAGCCGATGACCCGGTCGCGATGCGCCTGGGCATACGCCAGCGCCAGTGTGGAGCCCCAGGAGCCGCCGAACAGCAGCCAGCGCTCGATGCCGAGGTGGCGGCGCAGCGTCTCAATGTCGGACACCAGGTCCTGGGTGGTGTTCTGCTCGAGGCTGCCGAGCGGTCGCGACCGGCCTGCGCCGCGCTGGTCGAAGATGACCACACGCCAGAATTCGGGGTCGAAGAACCGGCGATGCACCGCGCCGGCGCCGGCGCCCGGCCCACCATGGAGGAATAGCGCCGGCCGGCCGCGCGGATTGCCGACCTGCTCCCAGTACATCACATGGCCGGCCGCCAGCGGCAGATAGCCGGTCTCGAAGGGGCCGATCTCGGGATACAGGTCGCCGCGGGGCATGCGGCCGATGCTATAGGCAGCGCGAGCAAGGCGGAACAGGGTTTGCGAGGCATGCAGAGAGTTTGGATCGCGCTCGGCTCGCTGGCCGGACTGACCGCGGTGGCGATGGCCGCTCTCGCGGCACATGGCCTCGCCTGGCTGGAGCCGGCGGGGCTGCAGATGGTGCGGAACGCCGTCGAGATGCACGGCTGGCACGCACTGGCTCTGCTGGCCTGCGGCATCTGGGCGCCACGCGGAGGAAGACTGGTCGACTGGGCGGGCGCCGCCTTCGCCCTGGGCCTCGTGTTGTTCTGTGGCGCTGTCTACGCGCTGGCGTTGGCTGACATCCGCACGGCGATGCTGGCGCCGGCCGGCGGATTGCTGCTGATGCTCGGCTGGGCGCTGCTCGGGTTGTCGGCGCTGCGCGCCAATAGCGCGAGCGAGCCTCCCCAGTCGTGATGGGTATCGCTGCGCTCAAGCCATCCTACAGGTTGCTGCGGCGTAGCGGCGTAGGATGGGTTGAGCAGGGCGAAACCCATCATTCCGGCGAGATTCCAGTTATGCCGAACGTGCTCTATACGACCGGCACCGGTCCGACGATGATCCCCTGATAGGTGGTTGCCAGGCCGTTGGCGCGCAGATAGGTCTGCAGCGCGGCGTTGCGCAGCGCCTTCACGAGGCCCTCCCGCAACCGCCGCTCCCGGGTAAAGATTGGCACACCGGTCGCGATGCCGTCCGCCAGGACGCGCGCATCCGGCTCGCTGATATTGACGCGCAGCAACTGCTGCAAATGCTGATAATGGCGCAACTGGCCCGGCTGCATGTTCGCCGTGCCAAGCAGCACCAGCTTGCGCTGATCCTGCAGCCCGGTCAGGAAGTCCCACACCCGGGGCCGATCGGCGGGCGGGAAGTCC
>JBGPND010000059.1:0-25433 GCA_041487355.1 Acetobacteraceae bacterium
CACGATGTCCCCCGGAGCAAACGGTGCTTTTTCCGGACTGGACGTTGCTTGCACTGGGTAAGTCATAACCCTCCTCCCAAGCACCGACGACAATACACCACTGGCGAGCCGGCAGTGTACGAGATGCACCAAGCCGACGCACTATCGCCCCGGTCATTGCCCTGGTTTCGCCACGCAACCCGGCAGGAATGGCGGGTTTCTGCCGGGTTTACCCTCGTTAGCGTCCCGCGTAGCGGGGGAGGGGCGTGGCCATGGCTACCGGTCCACGTGGAAGCCCACTCGACGGCCCTACCGCCCCCTCAGTGCCACAACCGCGCGGACGCGATCTTCGCGCCCTCCACCAGCGAACCCAGCTTGCGGAACGCGATCTCGCGATCCACCCGTCCGGCGGTGCCAACCGATGTCGCGAAACCGCAATCGGTGCCGGCGATCACGCGTTCGCGCCCGACAACGTCGGCGAACCGGCAGATGCGCTGGGCAACCAGCTCGGGGTGCTCGATGTAGTTGGTGCAGGTGTCGATCACGCCCGGGATCAGCACCTTGTCGTCCGGCAGCTTGGTTTCGCGCCAAACCGTCCATTCATGTTCGTGCCGCGGATTGGCCGCCTCGAACGAGATCGCCTGCGGCTTGGCCTTCAGGATGATCGGCAGGATCTTCTGCAGCGGAATGTCGAAATCGTGCGGACCCTCGTAATTGCCCCAGCACAGATGCAGCCGCGCCGAACTCGCAGGCACATTCGCCAGCGCGTGGTTCAATGCTTCGACCTGATGCTCGGCCTGCCTGAGGAATTCCGCTTCGGTCAGATCCTGGAAGCCGGTGTGACGCGCCATCGCCAGATCGGGACTGTCGAGCTGCACGACGATGCCGGCACCGGCGATCGCCTCGTACTCCTCCTGCATCGCGGCGGCGATTGCGTCGATATAGGCGGCGTGGCTGGGATAGTGGCGATTGGGCTGGAACGTGGACACCACACCTGGCGAGGCGGCGGGCATGAACGCGTCGGTCGGCTTCGATGCGGCGATCGCCGCCTTGAAGTTGGCGATGTCCTGCTGCACCGCGTCATGGTCGCGCAAGGTGATCGGACCGGTGCAGCACAGGCGACGGATCTGCTGCGGCCCGATGAACTGCTCCAAACGCCGGCGGAAATCCGGATAGTCCGCCACGTCGCGATTCGGCTTCGGCACGTACGGTTCGCCGCCGAAGCCGGTCAGGCGGTCCTTGATATACGTTGCGTAGCCGATCTTGCTCGATTCGCCATCGCTGACGACGTCGATGCCGATGGCAACCTGTCGCGCGACGATATCGGCGACGGCCTGGCGGACCTGGCGGGCGAACTCGGTGGCGTCGTATGGCTCGCCGCGGTCCTTCTTGATCAGCAGTTCGACCAGCGGTTGCGGCCGCGGCAGGCTGCCGACATGCGTTGTCAGGATGCGGTCGGTGCTGAGTTTCATGACGCTCCTCCCTGTGCTTCTTGCCCGAAGCGTACAGGGTGGCGAAGCTCGGCGCGAGCCTCGGTTTTCGGCACCGTGACAGCACTGGCGAAAGCCGATTACTCTGGTCACAACGAGAACAGGGAGGGGAGGCCATGCAGTTCCGCGTCCTACGGGTTGCCGCCGCCGCGCTGACAGTTGCCGCCTTCAGCCTCGCAGCCGGGCACACGGCCGCGGCGGAGGGCCTGCAGAAGGTCACCATTGCCTTCGCCGGCAAGGGCCTTTCGTTCATGATCCAGTACATCGCCATCGGCGGCGGGTTCTACAAAGAGGAGGGGCTCGAACCGGAATCGGTCGACGTCGCCTCGGGCACGCGGCAGGCCGCCGCCGTGATGGGCGGCAGCGCCGAGATCACCCAGGTCGGCTTCGCCCACACGATGCACGCCGTCGGGCGCGGCGGCGATCTGGTGGCGATCGCCACCGGGTTCGATGCGTATCCCATCGCCCTCGTGCTCTCCAATGATGCGATCAAGCGGCTGGGCATCACCGACGCCATGTCGCTCGACGAGAAGCTGAAGCGGGTGAAGGGCGTGCGCATCGGCATCACCTCGCCTGGCTCCAGCACCGACGAGTTCATGCGCACCATCATGCTGGTGCGCGGCATGGACCCCACCCGAGACGTCAAACTGCAGCCGGTCGGCATCGGCGCGCCGATGGTCGCCGCCATGCAGCAGGGCAGCACCGACGGGTTCGCGTTCATGTCGCCCTTCACCGACATCGCGGTGAGCCGCGGCCTCGGCCAGATCATCGCCGACCCGATGACCGGCACGGTTCCCGAGTACCGCGACGTGCCGTATCAGGTGATCACCACCAGCCGCGCCACGCTGGAGAGCAAGCGCCCGCTGCTGCTGCATGTCGTGCGCGCGATGACCAGGGCGATGACGTTCGCCCATGAGAACAAGGAGGAGACGCGGCGCATCGTCCGCCAGTATTTCCAGGACACGCCGGAAGCCGAGTTCAACACGGCGTTCGATACCTACATCAAGGCGGTGCCGACCACGCCGGTGATCTCGCCGGCGCAGGTGGAAAACACCGTCAGGATGGTGAACCTGACCGAGAAGACACCGATCTCGGCTACCTACGATCAGCTGGTGGATGCCGGTCTGGCACGCGAGGCCGCCAAAGATCTGCTGGGGAAGTAGCATGCCGGCGCGGCGCTTCGATCCCATCATCCTGTGGCAGATCGCCGTCGGCCTGCTGCTGCTGGCCGGATGGGAGACGATCGGGCGCGTGTACGGCTCGGAATGGACCAGCCGGCCGAGCCTGATCGCAGTCAGGCTGGCGAGCTGGCTGCAAGGCAATCTCTATATTCACGTGGCGACGACGCTGACCGAGGTCGTCACCGGGCTGGTGGCAGGCGCCGCGTTCGGTGTCCTGGCCGGCCTGCTGCTCGGCCGCCTACCGCTGACATCAGTGATCCTGCGACCGATCGTCGTCGCCTTCTACAGCGTGCCGCTGATCGCGCTGGCGCCGCTATTCATCATGTTCTTCGGCCTCGACATGTTGCCGAAGATGGTGCTGGTGACGATCGTCGTGTTCTTCCTGCTGTTCTTCAATACATTCGCCGGCGCCGCCTCGGTGGATCACGACCTGATCGCTCAGGTCGAACTGATGGGCTCTACGCCGCGCGAGAAGTTCCAGAAGGTCGTCGCGCCGGCCTGCATGGCCTGGATCATCGGCGGCATCAAGATCGCCCTGCCCTATGCCCTGGTGGCGGCCACGACCGGCGAGATGCTGGCCGCGCGGCGCGGGCTTGGCTTCCTGCTCAGCGATGCCGCATCGCAGTTCGACATGACGTCGCTCTATGCGGCGTTGTTCATCCTGATGCTGCTGGGCCTCGCCGTTTCCGAGACGGCCGCCTGGTGCGAACGACACATGCTACGGTGGCGCCATGCCGAGGGTTGAACTGGCCGTGCCGGCCGATATCGCCGAACCGGCGCCGGCACCGCGCGCGGAGAAGATCAGGCTTGCCGGTGTAGGCAAGCGCTTCGTCACGCGCGATCGTGAGGTGGAGGCGCTGCAGCCGATCGATCTGACCATCGACGCGCACGAGTTCGTGGCGCTGGTCGGGCCGAGCGGCTGCGGCAAGTCGACGATCCTGAACCTGATCGCGGGACTGCTGCAGCCCAGCAGCGGCGTCGTGTCGTATGACGGCGGGACGGTGGCCGGGCCCAATCGCCGCGTCGGCTACATGACGCAGAAGGACACGCTGCTGCCCTGGCGCACCGCGGCCGACAACGTACGCATCGCGCTCGAGCTGAAGTGCCGCGCCGTGCCACGCAGCGAGGCCGATGCGCGGGTCGCACAGATCATCGACCTTGTCGGCCTGACCGGGTTCGAGCGCCACTACCCGGCGGAGCTGTCGGGCGGCATGCGCAAGCGCGTCGGCCTGGCGCGGACGCTGATCTACGAGCCCGAAACCCTGCTGATGGACGAGCCGTTCGGCGCGCTGGACGCGCAGCTCAAGCTGCTGATGCTCGACCAGTTGCAGGAGCTGACGCGGCAGCGCCGCATGACGGTGGTGTTCGTCACGCATGACCTGGGCGAGGCGATCACGCTGGCCGATCGCGTGGTGGTGTTCAGCGCGCGCCCTGGGCGCATTCGCACGATCCGCACCGTCGACCTGCCACGCCCGCGCGACGTGTTTCGTATCCGGTTCACCGAGGCCTTCGCGCATCTGCACGAGGAGTTGTGGGATGAGCTGAAGGACGAGGTGGCGCGGGGAACCGACGTATGAGCGAAGCCGTCCGCCTGCCTGCCCTATCCGATCGCTCATCGGCAGCCTTTGCCCGCTTCCTTGCGACGACGACCGGCCGCTCGCTGGCGCGCCTGCTGCTGGTGCTCATTCTGCTGGCGATGTGGCAGGTTCTGCCGAACCGCGGGTTGCGCTTCTGGATGAGCGGACCGCTGGACATCGTGGTGCGGCTGTGGAGCTGGGTGCTGGACGGATCGCTGTGGGAGAACCTCGGCGCGACACTGCTCGCGATGGTTCTGGGGTATCTGATCGGCACCGGCATCGGCATCGCACTGGGGCTGCTGTTCGGCCTCATGCCGCGCGTGTATCGCGTGTTGTCACCCTATATCGCGGCGCTCTACGCGATGCCGAAGATCGCTCTGGCGCCGCTGTTCGTCATCGTCCTTGGCATTGGCATCCAGTCGAAGGTGGCGCTCGTCGCCATCACCGTGTTCTTCCTGGTGCTCAACAGCACGCTGGACGGGGTGCGCAATGTGGACCGCGACCTGGCGCGCACGCTTTCGCTGATGGGCGCGACGCGGTTCGAGGTGATCGGCAAGGTGCTGGTGCCGGCGACGCTGCCGTGGATCTTCACCGGGATGCGGATTTCCGTCCGCTACGCCTTCACCAACACGCTGCTGGCCGAGCTGATTGCTTCGAACAGCGGCATCGGCTTCATGATCGAATACTACTCCGGCATCTTCGATGCGACCGGGACCTATGCCGCCATCCTGGTCCTGGTCATCATGAGCGTCGGCCTCACGGAACTGCTGACGCAGGTCGAGGCCAGGATGTCCCGCGGTCGCGGCCAGTAGCGGCAATTCGAGGAGAGATACCATGAGCCAGGCCCTGTCAGGCATCCGCGTCATCGACATGACGCACAACCAGGCGGGACCCGCCTGTGCGCAGATCCTCGGCTTCCTTGGCGCCGATGTGATCAAGCTGGAGGAGCCGAAGGGCGGCGACGTCGCGCGCACCAACATGCGCGACCGCACCGACAGTGACAGCCTGTTCTTCCTGGTGCTGAACGCCAATAAGCGCAGCCTGACGCTCAACCTGAAGACTGACGAGGGCAAGAAGCTGTTCAAGCAGGTAATTGCTGCGTCCGATGTGCTGGTGGAGAATTTCGGGCCTGGCGCGCTGGATCGTCTGGGGCTTGGCTACGAGGTGCTGTCGAAGCTGAATCCGCGGCTGATCTACGCGACCATCAAGGGCTTCGGCACCTACGGGCCATATAGTGGCTTCAAGAGCTTCGAGCCGATCGCGCAGGCGATGGGCGGCGCGATGAGCGTCACCGGCTTCCCGGAGAACCCGCCGACCTACGTATATCCGGCGATCGGCGATTCCGGCACCGGCATGCATATGGCGATCGGGATCCTGGCCGCGCTGCAGCAGCGCCATGCGACGGGGAAGGGTCAGCATGTCGAGGTATCGATGCAGGATGCGGTGGTGAACCTGATACGCGTGAGTTTGCGCGACCACCAGCGCTTCGGCCACGCGATGCCGCGCAACGGCAACCAGCTCGGCCGCACCGTGCCTGGCACGACCTATGCCTGTGCGCCGGGCGGGCCGAACGACTACGTGTTCATCCACGCGCAGCCGCAGATGTGGCAGCCGCTGATCAATGTGATGGGTCAGCCGGAACTGGCGGACGATCCGCGCTTCGCAACGGCGGATGGGCGCTGGGAGAACCGGAAGGAGCTGAATGCGATCGTCGAGGCATGGACGCGCCAGCGCAGCAAGCACGAGGTGATGCGGCTGATGGGCGAGGCGGGTGTTCCCTGCGGCGCCACGCTGGATACCGGCGAGGTGCTGGCGGATCCGCATCTGCGGGCGCGCGACATGATCGTCGATGTCGATTATCCGACGCGCGGCACGTACCAGACGGTTGGCTGCCCGATCAAGCTGTCGGACTCGCCCGCCGAGGTGACCCGGCCTCCGTTGCTTGGTGAGCATACCGACGAGTTGCTGAATTTGCTCTGCGGTGTGGGGCGCGACGAACTACAGCGGCTGCGTGAAAAAGGCGTCGTCTGACCGGTACCCGTCGTGGCCGGGTCAAGCGCGGCCACGACGGTAAGGGTACTGCACTCCCCCAGCCGCGCGGCGGGCGCGCATCGTTTCCTCCCAGTGCAGTCCATCGAACAGGCGTGGCCGCAGGGCAGCGACGTCGACGCCATCGAGGCAGCGCGCGTTCACGCTGATCTTGTCCGGCGCCGAGCGCGGCACGCCAAAGGAGTGGATGCCGCAATTCCGGCAGAAGATGTGCTTCGCCGTGTTGGTGTTGAACTGATAGGTCGTCAGCTCATCCTGGCCGCTCAGGAGTTCGAACTGTTCCGGCGGGACGACGAGGTGAAGGATGCCCTTCTTCGCGCAGACAGAGCAGTTGCACTCGGTGACGAGCGACAGGTCCGCCCGCACCCGGAACCGCACGCGGCCGCAATGGCATCCGCCTTCATGAGTGTCGAGCATCGCTATCTCCCGATGGCGTTGGGTTTCGCGCTGCACGCTACCATGAGGCGCCGCGCCTGCCACCACCTCCCAGAACGGCCGGGAAAACTCGCGATGGATGTCCCCGCGCGTCAGTCCGACATCCCACAGGTCACGGTCGGTGAACTGCGCAGCCAGTCGCTGCTCGCGCGCACGCTGGCGCCACAGGCGCCAAAGCCGGACCAGGCCATTCAAATGCGCGCTCGCCCGATGGAACGGATGCACGCCTGCGTGTGACCGATGCGGGTTTGCCAGCGGATGATTGGCGCAGTGGGCCATGATCAGTCTGCCTCCTGTGCTGAACTCGCCCGATAGGCGAGGAACTCGATCTTCAGTTGCCAGTATCGCCACCGTCCGCGGACCATTCGCCGCGCCAACGAAAGGACCGTGGCGTGATCTCGGAGAAACCCCAGCGGACCGCTTGTCCCGTCGGGCTCGTTCCATCCTGCACAATCTGATCTCGTGCACCGTCGTCACGCGGCCGCGCGACGGGCCTGTTCCTCCTTGTAGAGGGCAAACTCCTCGGCCATCGCCCGGGCCACGCTCGGCCGCTCGCGCATGCGCTGGAAATAGGCCTGCACCGCCGGCCATTGCGCGAGATCCATGCCGGTGAAGCCGGCCCAGTTGAGCACGGTCACCAGATACGCATCGGCCACCGTGAACCGGTCCAGCAGGAAGTCCCGGCCGTTCAGGTGATCATTGAGGTAGCCGAAACGCTGCGCGGCCTTGTCGCGTGCGAACGCCTTCGCGCCGTCGGTGCTTCTGGGATCGAGCAACGGATTGAACACCAGTTTGTGCAGCTCCGACGTGATGAAGTTCAGCCACTGCTGCAGCCGATAGCGTGGCATGCCGCCCTGTGGCGCGAGGCCGGATTGCGGAAGCTGGTCGGCCACGTACTGCAGCACCACCGGGTTCTCCGTCAGCAGTTCGCCATCGTCGGCGCGCAGCACGGGCACCTGCCCCATGGGGTTCACCGCCAGGAAGTCGGAGCCATCGGCAACGCGTTTGGCCCGCGTATCGACCTGGACGAATGTCGCCCGCGCGCCGGCCTCGTAGAGCGCGATTCGTGTGGCCATCGAGCAGGCGAGAGGAGCGAAATAGAGTTCCATGGCGACCTCCTGCTGGTTGATTTTTGTACCATATCGTAGGAAAATCGGGGCGGTCAAGGATTTTATTCGGAATGGTACAGAAAGCAGCGGCGAAGCGCGGACGGCCCCGCGCCTACGATCCGGACACGGCGCTGGGGCGCGCCATGGCCGTGTTCTGGGACGCCGGCTATGCCGGGACGTCGCTCGATGACATCAGCGCGCGAACTGGCATGAACCGACCGAGCCTGTATGGCGCATTCGGCGACAAGCATGCGCTGTATCGGCACACGCTCGAGCGCTACCGCGCGATCGGGCGGGCTGCGATGAGCGAGGCGCTCGCCTACGACAAACCACTGCGAGAGGCGCTGAACCGCGTATATGACAAGGCGCTGTCGCTGTATTTCTCGGGCGACAGCGGCGCGCGTGGGTGCTTCCTGATCGGCACCGCGCTGACCGAATCGGTCCTGGACCCGGACGTGCGCACAACTTTGGCCGATGCGTTGCACGAGATCGATGATGCGTTCGAAGCACGGATTCGCTTCGCCCGCCTGCATGGCGAACTCCCACACAATGCAAATCCGGCTGCATTGGCAAAGATCGCCTCGGCAATCCTGCACACGTTCGCCATCCGCTCCAGGGCGGGCGAATCACGCAAGGCGTTGGAGGCGACAATCAGGCCGGCGCTCGACCTTATCTGCGGTTCGTCCAAGCCGTCGTCGCGGGCCTCACGCCGGACTGGTGGCTAGACCTTCAGCACTTCAGCGCCCGCCGCCGCTTCGAGCTCGCAGGCATTCACCGTCATGCAGAGCAGGCTGTAGTAGCCGATGGCTCCGGTGAGCTGGATGAACTCGTCGTTGCCGAACCGTGCCAGCATCGCCTTCGCTGTGGCATCATCGGCGCGATGCTTGCGCAGCAATTGGCGTGTAAAATCGACGATCTCCGCGTCCTCCGGCGGAATGCCGCGCGAGTGGTTCTCGCGGATTGCCGTGATGGTGGATTCCGGCACGCCCAGCCGGCGCGCGCCGCCGGTCTGCGCGCCCCACACGTAGAGCGCCTCGAACTCACGCGCGACGGTCATTGCCGCCAGCACGCGCACGCGCATGTCGAGCGATCCCTCGAACCGCACATATGCGCCGACATGCGCGACCCGCCCCGCCAACTCCGGCGAGTGCAGGAACATGGTGAACGGCCCGTGCACGGCGCCGCGGCTCGCAACGATCGAATCGAAAGCCGCGTGGTCCTTCGCCGCAACCTGGTCCTTGCTGGTGATGTACGGAAGCCTGGCCATGGACTGCCCTCCTATCTGGCGCGGACATAGTGGCGGGTGACGATGCGCAAGTGATCACGGAAATGCGGCCGCAGCCGCTCGGTCCACGGCGTGCCTGCCGCCTTCTTCCACGCATCCGTCGTGGTCACGTCCGGCGAGGCGAGATGATACAGGGCGAGATAGCGGTGCGATCCCGTATTGTCGCGGAAACGCCGCGCGCACAGGCATCCTGGCACCTTCGCGAGCGCCGGAATGTGCTCGTGGTCATACCACTCGTTGAATTCGGCCTCGTGCGCCGGATCGACGTTCATTGCGTTGACCAGCAGCCCGCCGGCGCCGTTTGGCGCGGCCTGGTTGCCTGGCAGGATCTGCTCGCCGTCGAAGCGGATCAGCCGCTTGCACATCGCGGTGACGCGCTTCGACCAGACCGACAGGTTCTCACCACCGATGGCACGATACGGAGCGCTCTGCAGCACCTCGAGGCTGTCCAGTTCATAGGTGGCGACGGCATGCTTCGGGCTGTTCGCAGCGATCCAGCGATCGCACGCGCCGAAGCCGGGAACGCGCTGGCGCTCCGGCACGTGCTCCAGGTCGTACCAGTCGTGGAACTCGTCCTCGTATGCATTGGTGAAGTCGAAGCCCACCAGCAATATGCCCTTTGCCATGCCGTCCTCCCTACAGATCAGCCCTGCCCGCCGCCGCTGGCGAAGTACAGCTTCGGATCCGCCGCCCGCACGCGCGCCTCCGGCAATCCCAGCTCACGGCGCACGATGTTGGTGCCTTCCACCATCGAGACACACTTGTAGTACGCGATCCGCCGGCTCAGCCCTTCACGGCCGAAGCCGCAATCGGTGGTGATCACCAGCCGCTCGGGCGGGATGAACTCCAGCGCGCGGCGGATCAATCCGGCCACGTATTCCGGCGGTTCCACCACGGTGTTGCAGTGGTTCACCACGCCGATGCCGATCTTCTTGTCGGTCTTGTATTTGCCGAATAGTGGCAGGTCCTTGCCGTCGCTGCTGGCACACTCGAAGGTGATCACGTCGGCATCGAGCTGTAGCAGATGCGGCATCGCACGTTCGTAGCTTGGCACCTCCCAATACACACGTTGCTGGTTCGGATTGCCCCAGCAGGTGTGCACCCAGATCTCGGCGTCCACGCCGACCAACTGACGGTTGAACGCTTCGGTCAGGAATTCCAGGTCCGCTTCGGTGCAATCCGGCCGCGTCGACCGGCCGTGATGCGGCGGCTCCTCCACCTGGATCAGCGGACATCCCGCCGCTGCCATGTCGCGGAACTCGGCATTCATGATGTCGCAGAGGTCCAGCACCATCTGCTTGTCATCAGGATAGTATTCGTTCCACAGCATGCTGGCCAACGCAGGTGCGCAGATCGCGCCGAACTTCACCGGTCGGTCGGTGAGCCGCTGCGCGACCTGCCATAGCGCGGCGTACTCAAGCGGCCCGCGCGTCAGCTTCTGCTTCACGATGCCGGGCTGATACGCTTCCTGCACCTCCCAGAGAATCTTGCCGGGGCGCAATCCGTGCCGTCCCATCCAACCCTGCGACGTGTCGCGATGGCCCTGAATGCCGCCGATGCGCTCGATCGGGTAGAAGAACCACGACTTGCCGCCCACCGCGAGATCGAACCGGCTGTCGCCGTCGGTGACAATATCCAGACCGGCCGCCTCCTGCGCGTTGATGATCGCGGCCACGGCATCGAGGTATTGCTCGCGGAACAGGGACTCGCCCAAGGCAGACTTGAACGATCGTCCGTTGAGATTCATGTCGAACCACAGCGGCCGAGGATACGATCCGGTGATCGCCGTCGGCAGCATCATATCGCGCGTGACTGTCAGCATCGCCCCCTCCCCAACCCTCCCCCGCTTGCGCGGGAGAGGGAGATGAATCAGTCGAACATCAGCACGGTGCGTGCGACCTCTCCCGCCTTCATCGCCCGGAACGCTTCGTTGACGTCGCTCAGGCGGCCGCGCCGGCTGACCATCTCGTCCAACTTCAGCCGGCCCTGACGGTAGAATTCCAGGTAGTTTGGAATGTCGGTGCGGAACTGGTTCGAACCCATCCGCGAGGTCTGCACGCGGCATTCCGGCCTGATCGCCATCCACGGGAATTCGATCATCGCATCCGGCGGCAGAACGCCCACAATGGTGGCGGTGCCGCGGATCGCCAGGCTCTCGATTGCCTGCCGGCATAGCTTGGCAATGCCCACCGCCTCGAACGCATGATCGACGCCAAGGCCGCCGGTGAGTGCGCGCACCGCCTTCACCGCATCGTCCTGCGTGCTGTTCACCACATGCGTCGCGCCGAGGCTCTTCGCCATCTCCAGCTTGGAATCGAACATGTCGACGGCGATGATCTGCCGCGCGCCACCGATGCGCGCGCCCTGCACGATCGACAGCCCAACGCCGCCGCAGCCGAACACCGCGACCGTCTGTCCCGCCTGCATGCCCGAACTGCGCAGCGCCGCGCCCACGCCGGTCAGCACCCCGCAGCCCACCAGTGCCGCGCGATCCAGCGGAATTTCCGGGTCGATCCGCACCAGCGAGTTCTCGTGCAGCAGCATGTGCTCGGCAAAGCTGCCGATGGCGGCGAAAAGCCGGCACGGCTGTCCGTTCTGCGACACCCGCGGCGTTGCGGACTCGGCACGCGCGACGATGCCGCCGGTGCAGAGATTCGGATGCCCGCTGAGGCATTGCGGGCACGTACCGCAGAAGCCGGAAAGGCAGGCGACGACGTGATCGCCTGGCCGTACCGTGGTGACGTCGGCGCCCACGGCCTCGACGATGCCCGCGCCTTCGTGGCCGAGCACGAAAGGCCGATCGAGGGGAAAGCGCCCGTTGCCGTCGACCACGTGCAGGTCGCTGTGGCAGACACCCGTGGCCACCGTGCGCACCAGCACCTCGCGGCCCCATGGCTTGTCGATCTCCACCTGCTCAATGGTCAGCGGTTCGTGCACCTTGCGGAAGACGGCGGCTGTCATTTTCATGGTGTGCCCCTCATGTGAACGGCGTGGCAACTTATGGCAGACTAGCTGCGGACAGCGCGCCGTGTCGATATTGACACCTCCGCGCGCCAATGGCTGAACTGCCGAACGGGGAGGATACAACATGCAATCGGGTCGGCGCGCGGCGTTGTTCTGCTGTCTTGCACTGCTTGGGTTGTCGATCGCACCTGATCGGCGCGCGGTAGCCCAGGCGCTGGAACAGAAGCATGTGATCGTCGCGGTCGGCGGCGTCACCGGGCAGATGGACAAGCTGCCCTACGCGGTCGCCATCCATCGCGGCTTCTTCAAGGAAGAAGGTCTGGACGTCGAGTCGATCGACTTCAATTCCGGCGCCAAGGGGCTCGAGGCAATGGTTGGCGGCTCGGCCGACATCACCCAGGGCGCCTACGAGCATGTTCCCGAATTGCAGCCGAAGGGCGTCGACCTCATCGCCTTCGCGCTGTTCAGCCGCTACCCGGCCAACGTGCTGATGATCCCGAAAAAGCGCGCCGCCGACATCCACGGCATCGCCGACCTCAAGGGCAAGACGATAGGCATCTCCTCGCCCGGCAGCGCCACGCAATCGTTCTTCGCGCTTGTCATGAAGAAATACGGCATGGCGCTGGATTGCTGTTCCTATGTCGGCGTCGGCACCGGCCCCACGGCGGTTGCCGCGATGCGTGCGGGCCGGCTCGAGGCCTTGGTGACGCTGGAGCCGAACACGACCGTGCTGACCAGCGCCGATGATGTGGTGGTCCTGGCCGACAGCCGCAATGCGGAGGGAACCCGCGAATATTACGGCGGCGACGACATGGTCGGCAGCCTCTATTGCAAAAGGAGCTGGGTCACCGCGCATCCCAACACCACACAGGCGCTCACCAACGGCATCGCGCACGCAATGCACTGGCTGCGCACCGCCACGCTGGACGAGATCGTCGATGCGATGCCGAAGGACTACTGGATGGGCGACCGCGCGCTGTACCGGAAGGTGGTGGAAGCGAATCTGCCGTCCTTCCTGTGGGACGGCATCGGCACCGAGGCTGCCGCTCGCAATGCGTTCAACAGCGTCGCCATGCTCGACCCGGAACTGCAGAATGCGAAGATCGATCTGGGCAAGACCTACACCAACGAGTTCATGATCAAGGCGAACCAGAAGTTCCGGTGACGGATACAAGTGAACACCGCTGGATCAGCCGTTCATCTCGACCGCGTTGCTGTGACGTTTCCGTCGCGCGGCGTCGGACAGGCGCCCTACACGGCGGTCGCCAACGTTTCCCTCGCAGTCGCCGACGGCGAGTTCCTGTCCATCGTCGGGCCGACCGGTTGCGGCAAGTCCACCATCCTCAACATCGTCGCCGGTCTGCGGGAACCGAGCGCGGGCACCGTCTCCGTCTTCGGGCATAGGCTCGACGGCCTCAACCGTCAGGCCGGCTACCTGTTCCAGGCCGATGCGATCATGCCGTGGCGCAATGTGCTGCGCAACGTCACCACAGGCCTGGAGATTCGTGGCATGCCCGAAGCCCAGCGGTCGGCTCTCGGGCGCGAGTGGCTGGCGCGCGTCGGGCTCAGCGGCAAGGACCTGCTCTATCCGCACCAGCTCTCCGGCGGCATGCGCCGCCGCGTCGCGCTGGCGCAGATGCTCATCGTCAATCCGCGCATCCTGCTGATGGACGAGCCGTTCAGCGCACTCGATATCCAGACGCGGCTGATGATGGAGAACGAACTGCTCGAGCTGTGGAACCTCGACCGCAAGTCGGTCGTGTTCATCACGCACGACCTGGAGGAGGCCATCTCGCTGTCCGACCGCGTCATCGTTCTGTCCGCCGGTCCCGCCTCGAAGCCGATCGGCGAATTCGTCATCGATCTGCCGCGGCCGCGTGACGTTGCGGAAATCCGCCTCACCCCGCGCTTCGTCGATCTGCACACGCGTATCTGGGGCTGCCTGCGCCCCGCGGTTCTGGAAGGCTATCGGCAGAGCCGGGAAAGCGCATGAGCCTGGCGCTCAAGGTCGCGTCACTGCGGCTGGTGCTGTTCCTGGGCGCGATCCTTGCCTGGCATGTGCTGACCGCGACGGACGTCCTGCCCGCCTTCGTGTTCGGCCAGCCGCTGCGCGTCTTCGCGCAGATCTTCGACTGGTTCTGGTCCGGCAAGATCTACCTGCATCTTGGCATCACTGTCCTGGAGACCCTGCTGTCCTTCGCGATCGGCACGATCGTCGGGCTGGTCGCCGGGCTGTGGCTCGGCCTCAGCCCGTTCGCGGCGCTGGTCGCCGACCCGTTCCTCAAAGGCATGAATTCGATGCCGCGCGTCGTGCTCGGCCCGATCTTCGCCGTGTGGTTCGGGCTCGGCATCTGGTCGAAGGTGTGGCTCGGCGTCACCATCGTGTTCTTCCTGGTGTTCTTCAACGTGTTCCAAGGCGTGCGTGAAGTCAGCCCGGTCGTGCTGGCGAATGTCCGCCTGCTCGGCGCCAACCAGCGGCAGTTGCTGCGCATGGTGTACATCCCCTCGGCAATGAGCTGGGTGTTCGCCAGCCTGCACAACGCCGTGGGGCTCGCCTTCGTCGGCGCGGTGGTCGGCGAGTATCTGGGCTCGTCGCGCGGCGTCGGCTATCTGATCCTGGAGGCCGAGGGCATGTTCAACATGAACGCGGTATTCGCCGGCATCATCGTGCTGACGGCGTGCGCCTATGTGCTGGACCAGATCGTGACCGTCATCGAACGCCGCCTGCTGGTCTGGCAGCAGCACTGAGAACGGAGTCCCCATGAGCTACACGCACCTGCAGATCGATGCCGGGATCGCCGGCAAGGTTGCCCTGGTGACCGGTTCCACCGCGGGCATCGGCCACGCCATCCTGCGTGCGCTTGCCGCGCAGGGATGCCACGTGATGATGAACGGCCTGGGCGACCCGACCGAGATCGAAACGAAGCGCGTGGCGCTGCAGGACGAGGCCGGCGTGAAGGTTCGGTTCCACGGCGCCGATCTCGCCGATCCCGCACAGGTTGGCGCGCTGTTCGAAGCCGCGGAGCGCGAACTCGGTCCGGTGGAAATTCTGGTCAACAACGCGGTGACGCGCAACTTCCACAGCATCGAGGACCTGCCGTTCGAGCAGTGGCAGCAGGCGGTGGCGGTCAACCTGTCGGCGCCGTTCCGGCTCATCCAGTTGGCACTGCCAGGCATGAAGGCGCGGCGCTGGGGACGCATCATCAACATGGCGTCCAACTGGGGTCTCACCGGCACCACCGGCCGCGCCGACTATGTTGCCACCAAGCACGGCGTGGTCGGCCTGACCCGCGCCACTGCACTGGAGGCGCTGCCCTACAACATCACCTGCAATGCAATCGCGCCCGGCTCGGTGCTGACACCGCACGCGGAACGCCAGGTGCGCGCCCGCATGGAGCGCGACGGCACGCCGTGGGACGAGGCAGCACGCGCCTTCCTGGCAACTCGCCAGCCATCCGGACGATTCGTCCAGCCGGAGCAGGTGGCGGACCTGATCGTGTTCCTGTGCAGTCCGGCGGCGAGCGAGATGACCGGCACGCCTGTCTCGATCGATGGCGGCTGGAACGCGATCTGACATAATGGCGCGGAATCGCAATGCCGGAGAAAGAGAACCCATGACATCGCCCAGCGCGCGTCAACCGCTGCTGTTTACGCCGATCACGCTGCGCGGCGTCACCGCGCGCAACCGCATCGTGGTCTCGCCGATGTGCCAGTACGTCTCGGTGGACGGCGGCCCCACCGACTGGCAGTTCGTGCATTTCGGCCGCTACGCGATCGGTGGTGCGGGCATCGTGTTCGGCGAGGAATCCGCGGTGGAGGCGCGTGGCCGCAAGACCTATCACTGCGCCGGCATATGGAACGATCATCAGGCGAAGGCCTATCGCCGCATCACCGACTTCATCAAAGAGATGGGGGCGGTGCCGGCGATCCAACTGGGGCATTGCGGCCGCAACGCGGGATCGCATGGCGCGATGGAGGACTGGCGGGCCCTGGATGAACGCGACGCGCGTGCGGGGATGCCGCCGTGGCGCGGCCTGGCGCCGAGCCCGCTGCCGGCGCGGCGCGGCTTTCCCGTGCCGATCGAGATGGACCACGACGACATCCGCACCGTGCTCGCGGCGTTCCGCGACGCCGCGCACCGCGCCACCGATGCCGGCTACGACATCTGCGAAATCCACGGCGCACACGGCTATTTGATCCACCAGTTCCTCTCGCCGGTGTCCAACCGTCGCTCCGACTCCTATGGCGGTTCGCGTGAGGCGCGCATGCGCTTTGCGCTCGAGGTGGCGGAAACCGTCCGCGCCGCCTGGCCGCAGGACAAGCCGCTGTTCTTCCGCGTCTCCGCGGTGGATGGCA
Organism: Acetobacteraceae bacterium; assembly: GCA_041487355.1. GTDB lineage: Bacteria > Pseudomonadota > Alphaproteobacteria > Acetobacterales > Acetobacteraceae > JAMXLO01. Next base: position 16,426 of record JBGPND010000059.1, read on the forward strand.
AAGGCGGGTTGTGGGGCCTCGACGACACCGTGGCGCTGGCGCGCGAGTTGCGGCAGCGCGAGGTGGACGTGGTGGACTGTTCGTCCGGCGGCATCGCCGGTGACTCGGAGATGCTGCCGGTGCCGCGCGTGCCGGGCTATCAGGTGCCGTATGCCAGCCGCGTTCGACGGGAGGCCGGTGTGATGACCATGGCGGTCGGTCTCATCACCGACCCGCATCAGGCGGAGGCCGTGCTGCAGGAAGGCCAGGCGGACCTCGTGGCGATGGCGCGCGAGCTGATGATCCATGCCGACTGGCCGCTGCAGGCGGCACAGGCGCTCAACGCCGGCCAATACGACCTGATGGCTCCGTCCATCGCGCATCGGCTGCGGCGGCGTGACGAGCAGGCGGTGGCGTATCCGCCGGGATGCGCGGTGGAGATTCCGATCATGGCCGATCGGCGGGAGCCCTATCGCTGGCAGTGACGCGGCCATGAACGCCGGTCAGGGCATTGGTGCCGCGGCGGCCATGACCTGCACGCCGTGCCAGATCATCTTCGCCGCGACATACAGGATGACGGCCAGGCCGACAAAGGCGAGCCAGCGATAGCGCTCGAGCAGGCGCGCGACCGCGGCCGCGGCGAAGCCCATCAGCAGAACGGAGATGGCGAGGCCCGCCGCCATGATCGCGGGGTGCTCCATCGCCGCACCTGCCACGGCGAGCACGTTGTCCAGCGACATGGACACGTCGGCGACGATGATCTGCCACAGGGCGCGGCCGACGGTCTTGGTCGCACCGGCATCCCCCGCTTCTGATCCTTCATCGGCAGCGACCGTGACGCGGGACAACTCGCGCCAGAGCTTCCAGGAGACCCACAGCAGCAGGATGCCGCCGGCAAGCAGCAGGCCGATCACCTTGAGCAGGGTCGTGGCGACCACCGCGAAGCCGATGCGCAGCACGGTCGCCATGGCAATGCCGAGCCACAGGACGCGCATGCGCTCCCGTGCGGGAAGTCCCATGGCTGCTATGCCGATGACGACAGCATTGTCGGCCGAGAGCACGACGTTGATGAACACGACCTGGCAAAGCGCCACCAGCATGTCCATGCTGGCCTGACCGATGAAGGCGTCCACCGCCTATTTCGGTGCTGGTGGCATGAACACCACGGGTGGCGGCTCGCTCGACTCCGGCGACTGGATGTCGATCCTGATCTTGCTCGGGTCGATGTTCGAGGGATTGTCCAGCAGCCCGGTCACCAGGACCGGGAAGGCGATGACCAGCGCCACCATGATCATCTGCAATCCCACCCAGGGGATGGCACCCCAGTAGATGTCCTTGCTGCTGACCGAGCGTGGCGCCACGCCGCGCAGATAGAACAGCGCGAAGCCGAAGGGCGGATGCATGAACGACGTCTGCATGTTCACGCAGATCATCACGCCGAACCAGATCAGCGCGGCGTCGGCGCCGACGATGGGCGCCAGCATCTTCTGCGCCGCCGGCGCGATCATCGGCAGGATGATGAAGGCGATCTCGAAGAAGTCGAGGAAGAAGGCCAGGAAGAAGATGAACAGGTTGATGAAGGCAAGGAAGCCCCATGTTCCGCCCGGCAGGGAGGACAGCAAGTGCTCGAGCCACCTGTTGCCGTCGACGCCGAGAAACACGATCGAGAAGCAGGTCGAGCCGATCAGGATGAAGGTGACCATGGCGGTGATGCGCATGGTCGTCTGGTAGCCCTGCTTGATCAGGTCGCGCAGGTCGGGGATGCGCGCCGCCTCAATGCAAAGCCAGACGATGGCCAGGTAGACGACGGAAATCGCGACCTTGAACAGGATGGATGGGGCGCCAAGCATGCCGATCATGACGGCGATGCCCGACATGGCCACGCCGATCAGGAAAATCCGATGTCCGGTCTGGCTGAATTCCCTGTGGTGGATCACCGCGAGCACGATCGCGCCCACCGCGCCCATCGCGCCGGCCTCGGTGGGTGTGGTCAGGCCGAGCATCATGGTTCCCAGCACGACGAAGATCAGCACCGCCGAGGGGATGATGCCCGTCAGGCATTTCTTCCACAGCGGCCAGCCGGTGAGCGTGCGCGCGTCCTTCGGCACGGCAGGCACCCACTCCGGCTTGAAGATCGAAAGCGCCAGCGTGTAGAGCGCGAACAGGCCGATCTGGATGACGGAGGGTCCCCAGGCGCCGAGGTACATGTCGCCGACCGACTTGCCGAGCTGGTCGGCCAGCACGATGAGCACGAGCGAAGGCGGCACGAGCTGGGTGATCGTGCCCGAGGCGGCCAGCACACCCGTCGTGTAGCGGATGTTGTATTTGTAGCGGATCATCACCGGCATGGAGATCAGCGCCATGGCGATGACCTGGGCCGCGACGGTTCCGGTGATCGCACCGAGGATGAAGCCGACGATGATGACGGAGTAGCCAAGCCCGCCACGGATCGGTCCGAACAGTTGGCCCATCGAATCGAGCATGTCCTCGGCCAGGCCGCATCGCTCCAGAATGGTACCCATGAAGGTGAAGAACGGCACTGCGAGCAGCAGATCGTTCGCCAGCACGTTGCCGAACACGCGCGCGGGGATCGCCTGAAGATAGGAGATGGTGAAGAAGCCGTGGTCGATGGCGACGAAACCGAAGGCGATGCCGAGCGCGGCGAGCGAGAACGCCACCGGGTAGCCGACCAGCATGAACAGCACGAGGCCGCCGAACATCAGCGGCGGCATCATGTCCAGGGTGATCATGGCGCAGCGGCCACGACGGGAAACATCACTGCGTCGGCCTCTCGTATTTGGCGTCGATCATGACGTAGCCCTTCAGGGCGGCGATGCGCTTGATGATTTCTGACAGTCCCTGCATGGCGAGCAGGGCGAAGCCACCCGGCAGGACGAACTTGATCGGCCAGCGGAGCAGGCCGCCGGCGTTGCTCGACCATTCGTTGACCGCGTAGGACTGGGCAAAGAACGGCCAGGCGAGCGCTGCCAGCAGCAGGGAGACCGGCATCAGGAAGACGATCGCGCCGATCAGATCGAGCCAGAGCTGGCCGCGCTCCGTCAGATAGAGATAGAAGATCTCGACCCGCACATGCTCGTTGCGTCGCAGCGTGTACGAGGCGCCGAACATGACCATGACGGCGAACATGTACCACTGCGCCTCGAGCCAGCCATTGGAGCTGACATCGAAGGCGTAGCGCACCATGGCGTTGCCGGCGCTGACCAGGCAGGACAGCAACACCAGGATATTGGCGAGCGCGCCCAGTTGCCCGTTGATCCAATCGATGGCGCCGCTCACGCGCAGCCAGAACTGCAACCCGCTGCTCCTGCTACAATGCCAAACCTATTGACGTGCAATCGTCATTCCCGCGAAAGCGGGAACCCAGGGCTGCAAGTGAACCGCAATGGTCGCACTGGGTGCCCGCTTTCGCGGGCATGACGATAATTGGATCAGCCCTTTCGCGCCGCCGCCGCCGCCTCGGCAGCGCTCTGCGAATAGACGAAGTTCTCGAAGGTGTTCTCGGCGACACGGAACCACAGGTACTGCTCTTCGCGGAAAGCACGCCAGGCGTCGTAGACCTTCTTGAACTTCGCGTTCTTCGCGGCGATTTCCTCGTACACCTCGAAGGAGGCCTTGTAGGCGGCCTGCATCATCTCGCGCGAGAACGGGCGGAGTAGAGCGCCGTTCGCCACCAGGCGGTGGAGCGCGGCGGGATTCTCGGCGTCATATTTCGCCTGCATCCAGTTGTTCGTCTCGGCGCAGGCCGCCTGCAACACGGCCTGGTAGACCGGCGGTAGCTGGCCCCACTGGTCGCGGTTCACGTAGAGCCAGAGCTGGGCATTCCCCTCCCACCAGCCGGGGTAGTAGTAGTATTTGGCGATCTTGTAGAAGCCGAGCTTCTCATCGTCATACGGCCCCACCCATTCGGCGGCGTCGATCGTGCCCTTCTCCAGCGCCGGATAGATGTCGCCGCCGCCGATCTGTTGCGGCACGCCCCCCGAGCTTCGCGATCACCTGGCCGGCGAGGCCGGCGATACGGAACTTGAGCCCCTTCATGTCGTCCGGCGATTTCAGCTCCTGGCGGAACCAGCCGCCCATCTGCGCGCCGGTATTGCCGGCGATGAAGCCGAGCGTGTTGTAGTCCTTCATGAACTCGTTCATCAGTTCCATCCCGCCACCTTGCAGCATCCATGCCTGTTGCTGGCGGGCGTTGAAGCCGAACGGGACGGTGCAGGCGAAGCCGAAGGTCGGATCCTTGCCCACATAGTAATAAGGTGCGGTCTGGCCACATTCGACGGTGCCGTTCTGCACCGCGTCCAGCACCTGAAGCGGCGGCACGATCTCGCCGCCGGCGAACGGGCGGATCTGGAACTTGTTGTCGGTCGCCGCGGCGATCCGGTTGCAGAGATATTCCGCGCCGCCATACAGCGTGACCAGGCTCTTGGGGAAGCTTGAGGCCAGGCGCCATTTGATTTCTGGCATGTTCTGGGCGATGGCCGGCATGGCCAGGGCGGTTGTGCCGAGGGCGGCGCCGCCAATGGCCGCCGACATGATGAAGCCGCGTCGCTGCATGGTGTTTCCCCCGGAAGGGAAAGTTGTGAGCCGTAGCCTATAGGGGAAGCGCATTGACTCCGCAATCGCCGGCTCGCAAGTCCCGGCTTGATCGCTACGGTCGGATCACTCAGGATCGCGACACGAAGCGCCGGCCCCGCACGGACTGGTGGCCCGGAGGAAACGCATGCCGCCCTTGACGGGCCAGCGGAACATGGCAGTCGCGGGCAGTCTCACGATGCCGGAGCGTGCGCCCCATCGCGGGATGATCACCGCCTGCATCATCTGCGCCACCCTGCTGCAGTCGCTTGACCAGACGATCGCCAACGTGGCGCTGCCCTATATGCAGGGCAGCTTCTCGGCGAGCTACGACGAGATCACCTGGGTGCTGACCACCTACATCACCGCCGCGGCGATCATGACCGCCCCGGTCGGCTGGCTCGCTGCGCGGTTCGGGCGCAAACGGCTGTTCGTCATCTGCATCGTCTGCTTCACCATCACCTCGATGTTGTGCGGCGCGGCGCAGACCCTGGATCAGATCGTTGCATTCCGCCTGCTGCAGGGCGTGTGCAGCGCCGCCCTGGTGCCGCTGTCGCAGGCCATCCTGTTCGACATCTATCCGATTGAGCGGCGCGGTTTCGCCATGGCGATCTGGGGCATGGGCGTGATGATCGGACCCATCCTGGGGCCCACGCTCGGCGGCTACCTGACCGAGATGTACAACTGGCGTTATGTGTTCTACATCAACCTGCCGTTCGGCGTGCTGGCGACGCTGGGGCTGATCGTCTTCATGCCGGAAACCGGTGGACAAGGCTCGTTGCGGTTCGACTGGCTCGGCTTCGGCGTGCTGGCCATCGGGATCGGCGCCCTGCAGATGATGCTGGATCGCGGCAACAACCAGGACTGGTTCACCTCGAGCGAGATCATCGTCGAGACGGTGCTGGCCGGTCTCGGCATCTATCTGTTCCTGGTGCACATGGCCTGGGCGCCCAGGCCGCTGATCCGCCCGGTGCTGTTCCGCGACGTGAACTTCACCGCCGGCCTGGTGCTGATGTTCGCGGTCGGCACCATCCTGGTTTCCAGCATCGCGCTGATGGCCCCCTGGCTGCAGACCCTCGGCAACTACCCCGTGGCGGCTGCCGGGCTGCTGATGGCGCCACGCGGCATCGGCAATCTCGCCACCATCGTCCTGTGCGGCCGGCTGGTGATGCGTGTGGACCCACGCTATCTGGTCGCGATCGGTCTGCTGCTGCAATGCTGGTCATTCTGGGTGATGACCGGATGGACGCCGGAGGTGTCCGCGCGGGAGCTGATCATCACGATCGCGGTCCAGGGCGCCGGGCTGGGACTGGTGTTCACGCCGCTGCAGGTGCTCGCCTTCGCGACACTGGCGCCCAGCCTGCGCACCGAGGGGGCGGCGCTGTTCAGCCTGGCGCGCAACATCGGCGCGGCGATCGGCGTCTCGGTCACCACATCCCTGCTCGCCCACAACGCGCAGGCGCTGCACGAGGTGATCGGCGCCTCGGTCAACCCGTTCAACCGTGCGCTGCAGGCACTGGGGGCGGCGAACCAATGGCTTGATCCGGCCAGTCGGCATGGCGCGGCGATACTCGACCAGATGATCAGTCACCAGGCGCAGATCATCGCCTACGTCAACGACTATGTGCTGATGATCTTCACCACAATGCCGGCGCTTCTGCTGTTGCTGCTGATGCGCCGCCCGCGCCATGTGCCGGCGCCCGAGGCGGTGCAGCCGACCGAGTGACGCGCTCAGTGGAACGTGACGACGGCAGGGTTGGCAAACTTGTTGCGCGTCACCGGCTGGTTGTCCTGCCACGACAGGTGGAAATACAGCGCCGCCACCTCGGCATAGTTCTCGAACGTGTCAGCCGTCGCTTCGAACGCCTTGTGCCGCAGTTGTGCGGCGGCCGCCTGATCGCCCAGCAGCTCCTTCGCTTCCGCCCACAGATCGTAGCCGGTCGAACTGGTCGGATAGATCTGCAGTGCCTTGGCCAGCAAGCCGTCGGCGCGCGCCGCGTCGTGCAGGCCCATCTGCGCCGCCGCCCAGGTCATGTACGCCGTGGCCAGCAGCACGGTGTTGGCCGGCGGCGCTTCCCTGACCAGGCGTTCCATTCGTTCGGCCGCCTGGCGGTAGTCGTCCACCTCCACCTCGGCGAATGCCATGTTCAGCGCCGCGACCGGATTGGCGGGATCGGCGGCGACGGCAGCGGCAAATGCCGCCTTGGCTGCCTTCGGATCATTCTGAAACAGCGCCACGATGCCGCGCACGTTCTCGAACAGCGAACGCTGGAGATTGACCGGCGTCGGCGGCAGCTTCGCCTTGGCCTGCTCCGCCAGCGCCAGCACGTCGCCAAACTCCTTGTCGGCTGAATGCACCTGCAGCAGGTAGAGTGCCGTGGTGTAGGGCGCGAGCTGCGATGCTCCCCATAGCGCACTGCGGCGGACGAATGCCGGCAGGCTCTCATCGTCGCGCGGGACCAGCACCTGCTCGAAGCCGCCGCGGCCGTGGGCGCTGCCACTGACCAGCCCGCGCAGCGCGCCATTCTGCAGAAAGAGCGCCAGGCGCAGCCGATCGGGCGTGTAGCCCAACTCGGTCTGCAGCGCATACGCCACACCCTGCACGCGTGCCGCCTCCGCCAGCGCCATGCCCAGACCCTGCTTGCGGCTGGCACGGATCTCGGGCGGGTCGACCAGCGACCGCGTATCGGCGATCGCGCGCAGCTGGCCTTCGAAGGCCTGCTCGAGCGTGACCTCATCGATCGAAATCTTGTCGCTCCTGGGAGGCGCGACCACTTCCACGACGACGTTGTCCGCGTTCATGACCGCATCGGCGCCGAGCAGTCCGAGCGCCACGAGCAACGCGGCTGCGAGTGCTGTGAGGTCCATCCTGGTTCCCCCGGGCGGCGCGGCACTTCGTGGCAGCGCCGGAACAATGGAGGCGCAAGCTAGCCTTCCGCGGGGCCGTGCCGCAACGTTTCCGTGCGCCCGTTAGTACGCATGGAGCGTGTTCAGCATAAGTGGCATCTCGCCGGAGTGATGGGTTTCGCTCTGCTCAACCCATCGCGGCTGCGTCACCTGCTGGCGGTGTTGAGCGCCTCGATGTCCTGCGTGTCGAGCTTCAGCTCCACCGCCTTGAGGATTTCCTGCAACTGGTCGAGGCTGGTGGCGCTGGCGATTGGCGCCGTCACGCTTGGCCGCGCGATCAGCCAGGCCAACGCCACCTGCGCCGGCGTCGCCTTGTGCCGCGCCGCCACATCGTCCAGCGCCTTCAGCACGCGGAAGCCGCGCTCGTTGAGGTACTTCTTCACGCCGCCGCCGCGCGGGCTCTTCGACAGGTCCGCCTCCGAGCGGTACTTGCCGGTCAGGAAGCCGGCGCCCAGCGCGTAATAGTTGATCACGCCGAGCCCTTCCGCCTGGCACAGCGGCTCCAGTTCGGCCTCGTAGATCGGCCGCTCGACCAGATTGTAGTGTGGCTGCAGCGATTCATAACGCGGCAGACCGTTCTTGCGGCTGATGTCCAGCGCCGACTTCAGCCGCGCGGCGGTGAAGTTCGATGCGCCGATCGCACGCACCTTGCCCTGCTTCACCAGGTCGGCGAACGCCTGCGCCGTCTCTTCCTGCGACGTGTCCGGATCGTCGCGATGCGCCTGGTAGAGGTCGATCGTGTCCGTCTGCAGCCGCTGCAGCGACGCATCCACCTCCTGCATGATCCAGGCGCGTGACAGCCCCTTGTCACCGGAACCCATCGGCGCGCCGACCTTGGTGGCGATGATCACATCGTCCCGTTTGCCGCGGCGCTTCAGCCAGTTGCCGATCACGGTCTCCGACTCGCCGCCCTGGTGGCCGCGCGCCCACACGGAATAGACGTCCGCCGTGTCGATCGCATTGAACCCGGCCGCCATGAGCGCATCGAGCAGTTTGAAGGAGGTCGCTTCGTCCGCGGTCCAGCCGAACACGTTGCCGCCGAACATCAGGGGTGGCATCTCAATCCCCGAACCGCCGAGCTTGCGCTTTTCCATCATGGTCTCTCCTATTTCTCTCACGCCCGCCGCACACCCAGAACAGCACGGCGGCGCACTGCACGAAGGCTGTCAGGTCCGCCAGCAGGTTCCTGCGCCGCATGCTTGCCTTCTTGCGCCACCAGGTCTTTCCGGGCCTTTGGGCCGCAGTTCGCGTCGTACCAGTATGCCTGCCACACATTGTGGCGGATTTCCCAGGCCGGTGCACGAGGGCGGGCGCTAGGCCCGCCGGGCCGCCCGACCAGCCGATCGCCGCCTCCCTTGCGCGCTATCCTGCCGGTGCCTGACGTCCCGGCCGAGTTACGCGATCGCGCCGCGGCTCGCCATGAACCGTCGGGCAAGATTCACCGCAGAGTTCGCCAGCGGCCGGGGGGCCGCCCCCCGGTGCGGCCCCACCGCCCGCGGCGCACACGGCGGGGGTGCATTTATTGGATGGCG
>JBGPND010000060.1:0-25254 GCA_041487355.1 Acetobacteraceae bacterium
ACCATGGTCGACACCTGGGCGACGGTGGGAAGTTGTGCGCAGATCGGCGCCAATTGCCACCTGTCGGGCGGAGTCGGCATTGGCGGCGTGCTCGAGCCGCTGCAGGCCAATCCGGTGATCATCGAAGACGACTGCTTCGTCGGCGCGCGCTCCGAGGTGGCCGAAGGCGTAGTGGTCGAGCGTGGCAGCGTGCTGTCGATGGGCGTGTTCATCGGCGCCTCGACCAAGGTGGTCGATCGCGCCACCGGCGAGATCCATATCGGGCGAGTGCCGGCCTATTCGGTCGTCGTGCCGGGCTCGCTACCCGGGCGTCCGTTGCCGGACGGCTCGCCGGGCCCCTCGCTCTACTGCGCGGTCATCGTCAAGACGGTGGACGAGCAGACCCGGGCGAAGACGTCGATCAACGAATTGCTGCGCCATTGAGCAAGAAATATTCACCACAAAGACACGAAGACACAGAGAAAGAGTCTACCTTTGTGTCTTCGTGTCTTTGTGGTGAATGTTCCTTCCTTACTTCGATGAGCACCGCATGAACGAGTTGCGCGACCCTCTCCCGCTGGCACAGGCGCTGATCCGCTGCGCTTCGGTCACGCCCGCCGATGCCGGGGCGCAAACCGTGCTCGGCGACGCCCTGCGGCGTCTCGGCTTCACGGTGACGCCGTTGCGCTATGGCGAGATCGACAACCTGTTCGCGCGCATCGGCACCGGCTCGCCGCATATCTGTTTTGCCGGCCATACCGACGTGGTGCCGGTCGGCGCCGCGCAATGGCAGACCGATCCGTTCGGCGCCGAGGTGCGCAACGGCGTGCTGTATGGCCGCGGCGCATGCGACATGAAGGGCGGCATCGCTGCCTTCGTCGCCGCCACCGCGCAGCTTCTTGCCGGTGGTCCCCCGAATGGCTCGATCGGCCTGCTGATCACCGGTGACGAAGAAGGCCCCGCGGTTGACGGCACGGTGCGCGTGCTGGAGTGGATGGAAGCCAACCACCAGATCCCCGACTTCTGCATCGTCGGCGAACCGACCTGCCCGGTGAAGCTCGGCGACATGGTGAAGATCGGCCGGCGCGGCAGCCTGAATGCGAAGGTCACCGTGCACGGCACCCAGGGACACGTCGCCTATCCGCATCGCGCCGACAATCCGGTGCACCGCCTGGTGCGCGCCGCCGCGGCGCTGACCGCCGCGCCGCTCGATGCCGGCAACGACTGGTTCGAGCCGTCCAGCCTGCAGTTCACCAGCATCGACGTCGGCAACACCGTTACCAATGTCATCCCCGCCGCGGCGCGCGCGATGCTGAACATCCGCTTCAACAGCGACCACACCGGCGCGTCGCTGTCCGCCTGGCTGCGTGCCGTGCTGGCGCAGCATGCCGAACGCTTCGACCTGGACATCTCGATCAGCGGCGAGTCGTTCCTGACCGAGCCCGGCGCGCTGGTGGACACGCTGCGCCAGGCAATCACCGACGCATCCGGCGTCGAGCCGAAGCTCGACACCGGCGGCGGCACGTCGGACGCGCGCTTCATCGCGCGCTATTGCCCGGTGGCGGAGTTCGGCCTGGTCGGTGCCACCATGCACCAGGCGGATGAACGCGTGCCAGTTGCCGAACTGCGCGATCTCGCACGCATCTATCGCGCCATCCTGGCTGCCTTCCTGCGATGAGCGGCCGGGCGCGCGGGCCACGTTCATCGCTTGGCAGCATCGTGCTCGGCATCGCGCGTCTGGCGTGCGGGCGCGCCGACGGATTCCGCCAGTTCGGCGCGACACGCGAAGCGTTCCTGGCGAGCCTGGCGCCACTCATCGCTTTTCCGTTGGTGGGCGGCACGCTGATGCTGCTGGGCGGTGGCGGCATCAATGCGCTGTCGGATCTCCTGGCGACATTGTGCGCGCTCATGGCGCCACCCGTGCTGTCGTTCGAGGTGGCCCGGCTATGGCACCGGGAAGCTGCCTGGCTGCGCTTCGCCACCGCCTTCAACTGGTGCCAATGGGCGATCCCGGTGCTCGGCAGCGTTCTGCTTCTGGCGCTTGGCATGCTGGTGGCGGTGGGCCTGCCACGCCAGGCTGCACGGGGGCTCGCTCTGCTGGGGCTCGTGAGCTACGGGCTGTGGCTGCACTGGTTCCTTGCCCGCCACGGCCTCGGCCTGTCGCGTTTCCGCGCCGCGGTGCTGGTGCTCGGGGTCAATCTCGCCACTGTGATTATCGTGATTGCGCCGCGCATGCTCGCCCTTGCGACCGGCGGCGCGGTCCTTGGCGGCAAATGAGCATCGCCACGTCCGTCTCGTCGGGACTGCATGCCGCGCTGCTGCTGGCGCGCGGCCGCGCGGAGGGGCTGCGCTATGTCGAGGAAGACATGGCGGGTGCTGCACGCAGCTTCTGGGCGGCGGCGATCTGCCTGCCGGCCTTCGTGTGCCTGCGACTGCTGGCCTGGACGGGACCGGGTTTGCCACCGCGCCCGGCACATGTCTTCGCCCTGGACCTGCTGTCCTACCTGATCGGCTGGTGCGGCTTCGCGGTGCTGTCGCACCGGTTGGTCGGCGCGATGGGGCTGGCAGCGCGCTGGCCGCGCTTCATTGCGCTATGGAACTGGTGCAATGTCGTGCAGTACCTCCTGCTCGTGGCGTTCAGCATCCCCGGCCTCCTGGGTGCGCCGGCCCTGGCCGACCAGGCCGCGCAGCTATTCGCGCTCGGCTGGGCGCTGTGGCTGGAGTGGTTCGCGTTCCGGCTGACGCTGGGCATCGGGATCGTTCCCGCTGCGGGGCTGGTCGCGCTCGACGTGGCGATCGGCGTGTTGCTTGCGGCAGTCGCTCTGGCGGTTGTTCCAGGATAGAGCGTATTCTGCCAGACCGAGATCCGGCCTGACTGGTGCAAGACAAAGGTTCACCGCGGAGAGCGCGGAGAAGGAATGGGCGCGCTTCGTGCGAGGCGCGGCCTTCGATCTCCGCGCTCTCTGCGCGACCGGGATGTCGCCAGTCGTGATGGGTATAGCTGCGCTCCACCCAACCTACGCCGCAGCCTGTAGGATGGGTGGAGCGCAGCGATACCCATCACGACTGGCGAGGCCCGCTCGCTGGCGTTCAGGCCGGGATAGCGAACAGCTCCATCGGATAGCGTACGCCGGTCAGGCACAGCCCGTCCGCCGGCGCCGTGGGACCGGCGGCGGCGCGGTCGCGCGCGGCGAGGGCGGCGGCCACGCGTTCGATCGGCCAGCTTCGATCGCCGACCAGCTTCAACGTCCCCGCCATATTGCGCACCTGATGGTGCAGGAAGCTGCGCGCCTCGGCGACGATCTCGATCATCTCACCGTCGCGCCGCACGTCCAGCCGGTCCAGCGTGCGCAGCGGGCTCTTCGCCTGGCAGGCGGCGGCGCGGAATGACGTGAAGTCGTGCCGCCCGAGAAGGCTCTGCGCTGCCTCGTGCATTGCCGTGGCGTCGAGTTCGGCGGGAACGTGCCAGACGCGGCCGGCGAGCAGGGCAGGGCGGGCGCGGCGGTTCAGGATGCGATAGCGATAGGTGCGCCGGGTCGCGGAGAAGCGGGCGTTCCAGCCTTCCGGTGCGGCTGCGGCGCACAGCACCACCACGGGATATGGTTTCATATGAAAGTTCAGTGCGTCGCGGACCTTCCGCGCCGGGATGGCCCCCGGGTCACGCCCGGGGGCAGGCTCGGGCAGGTCGATCTGCGCGACCTGCCCCTCGGCGTGCACGCCGGCGTCGGTCCGGCCGGCGACGATGCTGGCGGCGCGATTGCCGCGATTCAGCTTGGCGGCGGCGTTCTCCAGCACCTCCTGCACCGAGAGTCCGTTGCTCTGACGCTGCCAACCGACGAACGGCGCGCCGTCGTATTCCAGCAGGAGTGCCCAGCGCGTCATTCGCAGGCCCTATGCGCCAAGGACGGTCCCAGCCGGCACCGCATGTCCGCGCAGGAAGGCGTCGGCGGCCATCGCGGGGCGGCCCGCGAGCTGCACGCGCGTCAGGCGTAGTCCCGCCTTGCCGCAGGCGACCGTAAGCCGTCCGTCCAACACCGTTCCCGGCTTGCCGCTACAATCGGCCAGCTCCGCCGCCAGCACCTTCAGCGCGGCGCCGCGCAGGGTGGTGAATGTGCCGGGCCAGGGGTCGAACGCACGCACCTGCCGGTCAAGCATTGCGGCGTCGCGGGTCCAGTCGATCCGGCCAGCGTCGCGCGTCAGCTTCGGCGCGTAGGTCACGCCTTCCGCGGGCTGCGGCACCGGCGGAGGGTCCTCGGCCAGGGCACGCAGGATCAGTCGCGCGCCAATCCCGGCCAGCACATCGTGCAGGCCGGCGGCGGTGGTCGTGCCGGTGATCGGCGCCGCCTCGCGCAGCAGCATCGGTCCGGTGTCCAACCCCGCATCCATCCGCATGATCGTCACCCCTGTCGCGGCATCGCCGGCAAGGATCGCCGCCTGGATCGGTGCCGCGCCGCGCCAGCGCGGCAGCAGGCTGGCATGGATGTTCAGGCAGCCCCGCCGTGGCGCGTCCAGCATCGCCTGCGGCAGGATCAGGCCGTATGCCGCCACCACCGCGGCGTCCAGCCCGAGAGCGGCGAACGCCTGCTGCGCCGCCGGATCGGTGCGCAACCACGCCGGCGTGCGCACTGGCAGGCCCAGACGTTCGGCCGCGATCTGCACCGGGCAGGGCCGCAACGCATAGCCGCGTCCGGCCGGTTTCGCCGGCTGGCAGTACACCGCCGCGATCTCGTGACCCGCCCGGTGCAGCCCGAGCAACGTCGGCACGGCGAAGTCCGGACTGCCCATGAAAGCGAGGCGCATGGCGCTACATTGCCTCGGCGCGCTTCTGGCGCAGCTCCTTGGCCAACCGGCGCAGGATCATGTTCCGCTTCAGCGCCGACAGGTGATCGGTGAACAACACGCCGTCCAGGTGATCGATCTCGTGCTGCAGGCAGGCCGCCAGCAACCCCTCCGCCTCGATCCGCCGCTTCGCCCCATCGGCGTCGGTATATCGCACCGTCACTCGCGCCGGGCGCGTCACGTCGGCGTACTGGCCGGGCAGCGACAGGCAGCCTTCCTCCCGCGTCGCCAGCTCCTCGCTGCGCGTCACCACCTCCGGGTTGATCAGCGTGATCGGGTTCGGCTTGTCGTCCGGCATCAGGTCCACGATCGTGAACCTGAGCCCGACGCTGACCTGCGGCGCCGCCAGCCCGATGCCGGGCGCGCGGTACATGGTCGCGAACATGCGCGGGAGCAGCTCGCGCACGCGCGGCATATCATCTGCCGTCACCGGTCTGGCGCGCGCCTTCAGCATCGGGTCGGGCGCGATCAGGATCGGCAGCGTCTCGATGGTTTCAGCCATGTCGGCCATGTAGCGGTCCGATCGGTTCCGATCAACGCCGGGTCGGCGGCCTATCGGGCGATGCGCCCCCCTTGCAACCGGACCTTCTGGTGCCAAGATGTTCGCCTGCCGGGATGCCACAACGGGTCCCGGCGACGCTTCGCTCTGAGGAGGAGGCCATGACCGCAAGGATGTTCACGTCGCCGTTGTTCCTGGGGTTCGACCATCTCGAGCAGATGCTCGAACGGGCATCCAAGGCTTCGTCGGACGGTTATCCACCTTACAACATCGAGCAGACCGGGCCCACCGGGCTCAGGATCACGCTCGCGGTTGCCGGATTCACCATGGACGACCTGCAGATCACGCAGGAAGACAACCAGTTGGTAATCCGGGGAAGGCAGACTGACGACAGCCAGGGTCGTGTCTTCCTGCACCGCGGAATCGCGGCGCGGCAGTTCCAGCGGGCCTTTGTGCTCGCCGAAGGGATCGAGGTGAAAGGTGCGTGGCTCGACAGCGGGTTGCTGCACATCGACCTCGCCCGGCCGCAGCCCGAGTCGCGGGTGAAGACCATCCAGATCAACCGCGCCGATCCCGCCGCGGGCGGTAACGGCAGCGGCAGGATGAGGGTGGTCGAGACCGAGCCGGAGCAGGACTGAGCCCGGTCCGGCAAGGGATCACGGAGCCGCAATACGCGGGCCGAACCAGCAAGAGGCGCCGGCGCTGCATCGTCAGGCCATCGCCCGCAAGGAGAATCATCATGAATACCGACACTGCCAATCGACCGGAGGATCAGGCCACCGCGGCCGTCATCATGGACATTCGCCATATTTCGACAGCGCAGCTTGCGCAGCTTGGCCTGCAGCAGATCGCCTATGTGAAGCCTGTGGTGTTCAACGGTGAGCACGGCTTCGCCATCCACGCTGCCGACGGCACGCCGATGGCGGTGGCCGGCGACCGCGACGTGGCAATCGCAGCGATCCTGCAGCACGAGATGGTGCCGGCGCAGGTGCACTGACCGCGGCCACTCGGCGTCGAGGCAAACCTGCCGCCGCGCCGCCGGGTTGCGAGTTGCCGCTACCGCACGAAGCCCTCCAGCTCGTCCTTCGCCCAGGCTATCGTCTGCTCTATCGTCTTGCCGGCAAACAGCTTGGCCACCATGCCCGGGATCGTGGCGCGGTTCCACATCTGCACCGCAATCTCCGGCGGAGCGGTTGAGCCGGTGACGTAGTATTCCGCGTTGTGCCAGGGGCGGACGGGGTAGTTGAACACGGTGCCCTTCGGCGGCTCGACGTCGGACCACACCTTGAAGTCCGACATCGAAAGGAAGGGCGGGATGTCGTAGCCGTCGACCGTGTTGGCGACGAATTCGACCTGCTCGCGCTGCAACAGATAGTGCAGCAGATCCTTGGCCGCCTCCTTGTTCTGCGCGAACTGCCAGATGCCCCAGAAATATGGCCGGTGCGGCACGAGCCTGCCCTTGGGGCCGGCCGGGGTGGGAAAGGTCCAGCAATCCTCGGCGATCTTCGGCGCATCGCGCTTCGCCACCGCATATGCCGAAGGCGGGTTCCAGATGAACGCGCTCTTGCCGGAAATCAGAGCGCGGTTGTTGGACGCGTTGTCGTAGCTCACCGTCTCCGGCGGCAGGAACTGCAACAGTTTCTTCGCGTATTCCAGCGCGATCCGCACATTGTCCGAATCGACGATGACGTTGCCCTTCGCATCCATCAGATGCGCGCCGTAGGCACCGAAGATGGCGCCCCAGGTTTGGATCGAATCCGTCGTCGAACCACAGCCGATGGCGAACGGATAGCCGGCCTTGAAGCATGCCTCGGCCGCCTTGAGGTGGGCATCATAGGTCCAGTCCGCGCCCGCATTCGCGATCTCGTGCGGGGGGTACATGGCCTGCACGTCGATGCCGGCGAACTGCTTCAGCATGCTGATCCGTCCGCACGGCGGCAGCGGCGCGCTGCCGATGCCGGTCGGCACCGCCATCCAGTGTCCGTTCACCTTGCCGAGATACTCATTGACGCTCGCCACGGGACCGTATTGGTCGATCAGCGACTTCACCACGTCGTCCACCGGGTCGAGCTTTTCGTACCATTGATGCACGGTCCACTGGTCGAAGGCGTAGAGGTCGTGACCGCGCCTGGCCTGGGCCTCGGCGGCCATCGTGATGCTGATCTTTTCACCATTGGTGCTGAGGAAGTCGAGCATCACCTCGACCTTGTTCTTCTGCGCCCAGACATCGACCACCTTCCGGACCGCATCGTTGCCGGCCGGAACCCAATGGTCCCACATCGCGAAGCTGAGCTTGCCCGCGGCACCCGCGGTGCGGATGTGCACCAGTGGCAATGCGGCGGCTGCGGAAGCGACTTGCAAGGCGCGGCGGCGCGAAACCTTGCGCGGGTGTTGCATGACGTCAGACTCCCTCGTGCGGCCGTCGCGCCTGGCGCGGCCGTTGTTGCCTTCCGGGCATTGGCGGGCCAGGCCCGCTTCGAAGCCACCTGCGGCGGCTCATCCCGAGACCGGGTCCCGGGAGGGACCCGCCACAGGGGGCCAGCCCACTATTGACGGAAACCCCCGGCGAGGCGAGCGAAAACTGCGAGCCGGCTTGATGCCGCGGCCAATGCGCGGTCTGATCGGCGCAGAATTCGCACGCGAAGTCAGGGAGGACTTCCATGCTTGGACTGATGCAGCAGCGACCGCTGCTGATTTCGTCTCTGCTCGACTATGCGGAGCGCTACCACGCGGGCACCGGGATCGTGTCCCGTTCGGTCGAGGGTCCGATCCATCGCAGCAATTGGGGCACGATCGCCGCGCGCGCCAAACGGATCGCCAACGCGTTGCGCCGGCTGGGCGTGGCACAGGGCGAGCGGATCGCCACCCTTGCCTGGAACCACAATCGGCATCTGGAGATTTATTTCGGCGTCACCTGCAGCGGGGCCGTGCTGCACACGGTCAATCCGCGGCTGTTCCCCGAGCAGGTGCGGTTCATCATCGGCGACGCCGAAGCGAGCTACGTGTTCTTCGACCTGACCTTTGCCGCCCTGGTCGAACAACTGGCGCCGCATCTGCCCAGCGTGCGCGGCTATGTCGCGCTATGCGCGCACGACGTGCTCCCCTCGATCGATGTGCCGAACCTGCTGTGCTACGAGGACGTGCTGGCGGCTGAGAGCGACGACTACGTGTGGCCGCAGTTCGACGAGAACACCGCGGCGGCGCTTTGCTACACGTCAGGCACCACCGGCAATCCGAAGGGTGTGTTGCAGAGCCATCGCTCGGCGGGGCTGCACAGTTTCGCGCTGATGGCGGCCGACACGATGGCCGTGTCGACGCGGGATACACTGCTGCTCTGCGCGCCGCTGTTCCATGTGAACTGCTGGGGCATTCCGTTCGCCGCGGCCGGTACCGGTGCAAAGCTCGTGCTGCCCGGCATGAAGCTGGACGGCGCCAGCCTGTTCGAGCTGATCCGCGATGAGGGCGTCACCTTTGCCGGTGCGGTGCCGACCGTGTGGCTGAACCTGTTCGCCTGGATGGAGCAGAACCTCGATACGCTCGACCATCGTGGGCTGCGGCTGAAGCGCGTGCTGTCGGGTGGCAGCGCGGTGCCGCGCGTCGTGATCGAGAAGGCGCACGCGTATTTCGGCGCCACCATGCTGCATGCCTGGGGCATGACGGAAATGAGTCCTCTGGGCACCTGCGGCAGCCTGCTGGCCCGCCATGTTGGGCTCGATCTGGAACAGCGGATGGATGTGCATCTCAAGCAGGGCCGCACGATCTACGGCGCCGAGGTGCGCATCGTCGATGCGGAGGGACACGAGTTGCCGCGCGACGGACGTTCCGTCGGCGAGATCCAGGTGCGCGGTCCGTGGGTGCTGTCCGGCTACTTCAAGGGCGCCGGCGGCAAGGTGGTGGACGATGACGGATGGTTCCGCACGGGCGATGTCGCGCACATGGACGCCGACGGGTTTCTCACCATCACCGATCGCGCCAAGGACGTGATCAAATCAGGCGGCGAGTGGATCAGTTCGATCGAGATCGAGAACCTGGCGGTGGGACACCCCGCGGTGCTCGAGGCCGCGGTGATCGCCACCCGGCACCCGCGCTGGCAGGAGCGGCCGTTGCTGCTGGTGCATCGCAAGCAAGGTGCCGCGGTGACCAAGGAGGAGATGTTGCAGTTCCTGTCGGACAAAGTCGCAAAATGGTGGCTGCCGGACGACGTGGTGTTTGTCGATGAACTGCCGCATACGGCGACCGGCAAGGTGCTGAAGACGCGGCTGCGGGAGCAATACGGCGACTGGCTGGAACGCACCTGACGCCTATGGCCGGTGGTCTGATACTATCGTGCGAAGACGATGACGCGTTCGTCGTCATCCCCGCGAAAGCGGGGACCCAGGGCGGCAAACAGAAGTGACTGCTGGTCCCACTGGGTTCCCGCTTTCGCGGGAATGACGATTACGAGTCATGACCTGCGTTCACCGGTCTGGATCCTTTCCGGGATGATGCCGGCCGGCAGGATCCGCAGGATGACCAGCAGCAGGCCGCTGACCAGCAGTTCGCGAAAAGCTGCAATCTGCGCCGGCGCCAGGAATGGCAGGAACGGCGCGGCGAAGCGCGTGCCCTCCAGCAACACCACGATGAGCACCGCGCCGAGCACCGCGCCTGCATTGTTGCCGACGCCGCCGGCGACGAGGGCGAGGATGATGTTCAGGGTCAGCAGTGGCGCGAAGATGTCGGGCGCGATGTACGATGTTTCGTGCGCGTAGAGTGCGCCGGCCAGACCAAGCACGGCGGCACCGACGGCGAATGCCTTCACCTTGAAGGCCAGCACGTGCTTGCCCGCGACCGCGGCGACATCTTCATCGTCGCGGATCGCCCGCAGCACGCGGCCGAACGGCGAGTTGCAAAGGCGCTGCAGTACGGTGAATGTTGCGATCAGCACCGCAATGACGATGGCGAGGAACACTAGGTTGAACTGCTGCGGGGTGAGTGTCCCGCGCCAAGGCCCAGGGATGCCGGCGATGCCATCCGAACCGTTGGTCAGCCAGATCTCGTTGGCTGCGGCAATGCGAACGGATTCCGAAAAACCGAGCGTGACAATGGCAAGATAGTCGGCACGCAGCCGTGCGGTGATCAGCGCGACGCCGGCGCCGGTGACCGCGGCGGCGACCGCGCCGGCGGCGATGCCGAGCGGAATGGCGAAGCCGGCCTTGGTGAGCAGTGCGGTCGCATAGCCACCGACCGCGAAGAACCCGGCGAGGCCGAGATTGATCATCCCCGCCATGCCCCAGGTCAGATTCACCCCGAGCGCCAGCAGCGCATAGATGCCGGCGCTGATCGCCATCGCGGTGAGATAGGCGGCCATCAGACGATGGCGTCCGCCAACGCCGACATGCTGGGAACCAGCAGATCCGGTTGGTGCGGCGTGGCGCCGAACGGACGCTGGCGGCGATCGATGAACGCGGCGCGCATGCCGGCCGCCTTGGCGCCGATGCAGTCGAACGCATGGTTGGCGATGAACAGCACCTCGTCCATGCGCACGCCAACGATTTCGGCAGCCTTGGTGTAGGTCGCGACATGCGGTTTGAACGCGTTGGCGGCGGCCACCGAGATCACCTGTTCGAATGCGATGCCGTGGTATTGCTTCGCGCTTTCCAGCATGTCGGGATCGCCGTTCGACAGCACCACCAGCCGGTAGCGTGTGCGCAGCCTGTCCAATGCCCCCGGCACTTCGGGGAACGGCCGTAGCCGCACGATGTGGTCAACCAGGGCGCGCACTTCGTCCATCGTGTAGCGAATGCCGGCGCGATCCATCACATAGGCAACCGAGCGTTCACCGATCTCGCGATAGGGCGTGTGCTGCTTGTGCAGCAGCGCGTCGATCATCGAGTTTTCGAAGTGCGTACGCCGCCACCAGGTGACGAAGGAGTTGGGATTGCCCTGCCAACCTTTCGTGCGCAGGAACGGCGTGGCGGATTCGACCAGTCCGGCCTGCATGTCGACCACGGTGCCGTACTGGTCGAACATGCAGACCTTGACTGTGGATTTCACGTCCTGTGCGTCTGTCATGGCATGTTCCGCGTCAAAAGGCCCGCGCGCCGAGGATGCCGCGCGGGCGAAAGCTGAGTACCAGCAGGATGGCGATGAACCCGACCACCGTGCGGTAATCGGGCGGCAAGGCCAGTTGCGACAGTTCCTCCGCGATGCCGACCGTGAGCGCGCCGACCACCGCGCCGGGAATGCTGCCGAGGCCGCCGACCACCGCGGCTGCGAAGATTGCCAGGATGGCGCGGAAGCCGGTGAGCGGGTCGATCGACGTGTCCAGCCCAAGCAGCATGCCGCCGAGCCCGGCAAGACCCATGGCGACGAAGTTGACGATGCGCGCTATCTGGTCTGCATCGATGCCCTTGATCGACGCCAGGGTCGGATTGTCGGCCACGGCGCGCATCGCCTTGCCGAGGCGGGTGAAGGCAAGGAAGGCGAACAGCGCTGCCACCGCGGCGGCGGAGATCGCGAGGTCCTCGAACTGTTGCGGGCCGACGCGGATGCCGCTGAATCGCCAGTCGCGCATGATCGGTATGTTGTAGTTGCGCAACGTGTTGCCGAAGCCGAGACGCACGAGGTTTTCCAGCGCGATGGTCAGGGCGACGGAGGCGATGGTGGTGGTGATCAGACCGGCGGAGCGCAATGGCCGCAGCACCAGCGTGTCGCTGGCGACGCCGGCAGCGCCGGCGGCCAGGAAGGCGATGATCGCGGCCGGAACGAGTGGCAGCCCGAGCCAGACATTCGCGCAATAGCCGGCGAAGGCGCCGATCGTCGCGTGCGATGCAACCGCGAAGTTGGGAAAGCGCAGCACGGCGTAGATCGCGGTAAAGCCGATGGCGGGCGCGGTGAGAATCGCGCCCGCCATTACCCCGTTCAGCACCAGTTGTGCGATGTCGGTCAGCACTTACCCCCTCCCCAAGCCTCCCCCGCTGCGCGGGAGAGGGGGCGCATTGAACCCCCTCTCCCGCGAAGCGGGGGAGGGTTGGGGAGGGGGTGGCGGTTGCGCCACTAACTTACCTCGAGGAACTTGAACGCCCCGTTCTCCACGCGGTTGTAGCGGAACTTGCAGTCGGAGATGTCGCCGATGTCGGTGAAGGTGCACGGCCCGCTGGCGCCCGAGTACTTGATCTCCTTGCCCTGCTTCAGCGCCGCCAGCCCATCGACCGCGGTGTAGACCTTGACTCCGTCGCTGTTGGTGATCTTGCGCACCGTGTCGCGGATCGCCGTGCCGGTCGCTTCCCCCGCCTTCGCGATGGTCAGCGCAACGATGCTGATCCAGTCGGTGGCCTGAGACTCGTACGAATCCGGGGTGGCGATGCCCAGGCGCTTGGCGGCCGCGGCATAGGCAGGCGAGTCCACGTCAGCCGATGGCTGCACGGTGTAGACGCCCTGCGTCACCTCCTTCGGCAGTTCCTCCAGACTTTTGGCGGTCAGCGCATAGGATTGGCACAGCCGGTCGCCGTCGTAGCCCGCGCGATAGAGATCGCGCAGCACCACCACGACATCGGGCGCATAGCCGTTCAGATACAGCAGGTCCGGCTTGCCGCGCAGTGCCTGATCCACTTCGGAGCGATAGCTCGTCTTGTCCTTGTCGTAGATCAGCGACCCGGCAACCGTTACGCCCTTGGGCGTGAGTGTCTCGGTCAGGTACTTGCGTGTCGGTTCGGCAAACGGTGCCTGGATGGCCAGGATGAACACGCGCTTGGAGCCATGGCGGATGATGAACTCCGCATGCTTCGTCGCCTGCAGCTGATTGTTGGGCTGCGTGCGAATCAGATATCCCTGGTGCGGCAGGTGCGTGATGGAATCCGCGCCGGACACCGTGGTGAGGAAGGTCTTGCTCTCCCAGCACACCGGCGCGACCGCCGTCGTGACGGCGGACGCCCAGGTGCCCATGATCACCGGCACCTTGTCGACATTCACCAGCTTGTGCGCCGCCCGCACCGCTGCTTCCGGATTGGTTTCATCGTCCTCGACCAGCAGTTCGATCTTGCGCCCGAGCAGGCCGCCCGCTCCGTTGATGTCGTTCGCCACGACCTGCATCGCCTTCAGCATGCGCGGCCCGTCGAAGCTGCCGGCGCCGGTCAGCGGCGTCAGGACACCGAGACGCAGCGGCGTCCCCTGTGCATGTACGATGGCGGGGGCAGCAAGGGCGGCGGTGGTTTGCAGGAGCCCTCGGCGGGTGAAGCGGAGCATAGGAACCTCGCGTTATGGTTGTTCGGTCGGCGTCGCGCCGAGGAAGATGCGGCGAATCTCCGGATCGGCGGCGAGCGCGGCGGCGGCACCTTCGCGGTTGTTGCGCCCGTCGACAAGGATGCTGGCGCGATGCGCGATCTCCAGCGCCTGTGCGGCGTTCTGCTCCACCATGGCGATCGCGATGCCGTCACGGTTGATCTCGCGGATGGTGGCAAACAGTTGCTCGGCGGCGATCGGCGACAGCCCGGCCGAGGGTTCATCGAGCAGCAGCAACACGGGCTGCACCATCAGCGCCATCGCCATGGCGAGCACCTGGCGCTGCCCGCCGGACAGCGTGCGCGCGGCGCGGTTGCGACGTTCGGCGAGCATCGGAAAGCGGCTGAACACGCTGTCGATACGCTGGCGCGTGGCGGCGGGATCGAGCCAGCCACCCATTTCCAGGTTCTCGCGCACCGAGAGCGTGGCGAAGATGTTTTGTTCCTGCGGCACGAAGGCAACGCCGCGGCGGCTCACTTCGCGCGGCGCCAGCTCGTGGATCGGCTCGTCGCGCAGCAGGATCGTGCCGCGTGCCGGATGCAGCAGGCCAGCGATGGTCTTCAGCAGCGTGGACTTGCCGGCACCGTTCGGGCCGATGATGGCGACGATCTCGTTGTCCTCGACAGTGAGGTGCACGCCCTTCAGGATTTCATCGCCGCGACCGTAGCCGGCAACGATGTCGCGCACTGCGAGCAGACTCATCGGCGGCGGCCCATATAGGCCTCCTGCACGACCGGATCACTGGCGAGTTCGGCGAACGAGCCCTGGCGCAGATGGCGGCCCTCGGCCATGACGATGACCAGGTCGCAGAGCGCCGCGATCGTGTCCATGTGGTGCTCGATCAGCAGCACGGAGATGCCGTCGGCGACCAGGCCACGCAGATGCTCGCCGATCTCGCGCGCCAGCGTGGGATTGACGCCGGCCACCGGTTCGTCGAGCAGCAGCAGCCGTGGTTGCGCCATCAGCGCGCGACCGATCTCCAGCAGCTTCTTCTGCCCGCCGGACAGGTCGGCTGCGCGGTGGTCGAGCACGCGCGTGAGGTTCAGGCGTTGCGCGATGGCACGCGCGCGCTCGCGCAGGTCCGCTTCGCGGCGGCGCGCGGCGGGCGAGCGCAGGATGGCGTGGACCAAACGTTCGCCCGGTTGGCGCGTCCCGTAGAGCAGCAGGTTCTCCAGCACGGAGAGTTGCGGAAGGCCGCGAGCGATCTGGAACGTTCGCACCAGACCTGTGCGGGTGATCCGATCGGGGCGCCAGGCGGTGATGAGGCGGCCGGCGAACCGCACGCTGCCCGAGTCGGGTGGCACCAGGCCGGAGATGCAGTTGAACAGCGTTGTCTTGCCCGCGCCGTTCGGTCCGATCAGCCCGGTGATGCGGCCTTCCTCCACCGACAGATCGACGCCGCGCAACGCGTGCACGCCGTAGTAGCTGCGGGTCAGGGCATGGACTTCCAGGAGAGGAATTGGCATGTCAGCGGCGCCGATGCCCTGGCCTTGCATTGTCCTCCCACGGATTGAACAACCTCGCGCCGCTTAGCTGCACGTCGCGCAGATTGCGCGTGACCAGGTAGAAATCATGCTCAATCGCAGTCGCGGCCAGCATCGTATCAATCACTGGCGGCACGTGGCCGCTTAGACGCTTCACCATGCCGCTTATCATGCCCCAACGCCGGATGACTGCATCGCTGAGCGGCAGAACGCGGTGCGCGAAGCGCGCTTCCAACGCCGCAATGCTCGCGGCGATGCGCGGGCGCAGAGGGCTACCGGGAGGCAGGTTGTGCAGTCCTTTGTCGTATTCTCCGAGCGTCAACACGCTGAGGAACAGGAGTGCTTCATCCTGAGCCGTGGCCCAGTCATGCACCCTCGCCATTCCACGTGGACTGGCAAGTTCGGCGACCACATTGGTGTCGAGCAGCCAGCCGTTCACAGCTTTACATCCCGCCCGGTGTCGCGCTCCCGTGTCACGTCCAGGCCTGCAAGGTCCAGGCCCTGAAGGAACCCAACCAGGTCTTGGCGGGATTTTCGCGGCGGGAGCAATTTTTCCAGGGCCTCCACCGCGATCACCACGACGGCGTCCTTGCCCCGCACCGTCACTCGTTGTGGGCCTTCGATGCGGGCGCGGCGAACAACCTCGCTGAATCGCGCCTTGGCGTCTTCGAGCTTCCAGGGCGGATGGGTAACTCTTCGGACTGATAGCGCAACGGTCCGCCCGGTCGTGCCATGGCGCGGCATTGCTGGTATCCCTTACCTGACCAGCTGACTACTAGCAGGTGGTCGGCTGCCAATCCACACTCTATAAAGCATTGTCGGGTTGACCGAGGTGGCGCCACGTTTGACTGTCATTGCGAGGAGCGAAGCGTCGCGGCAATCTCGTGGTCGGTGCGCACAGACCACGAGATTGCCGCGTCGCTTCGCTCCTCGCAATGACACGGTGGATCGATTGGCGATTTCTTCGGTCAGGCTGACAAGGCTCTGGTCGGCGAGGCTGGTGGTTCGGACGCTACGCGGCAGCAACAGGGTGGCAACAACATGACAAGCTATGTGTTCAGTGGCGGCCGCTTCCTGGATCCTCGCCGCGACGAACTGCGGGACGGCATCTCCGTGCTCGTCGAAGACGGCACGGTGAAGGAAGTTGCCGACCGACCCATCACCGGCTCATCCGCCATTCCCATAGACCTGCGCGGCCGCACGCTGATGCCGGGGCTGATCGATGCGCATATCCATGTCGTGCTCACCGAGGTGAACCTGCGCCTGTTGGCCGACATGCCGCTGACGCTGCTCGCCGCGAAGGGCTCGGTCGCGATGCGCGCCATGCTGCATCGCGGCTTCACCACGCTGCGCGACACCGGGGGCGCCGACTACGGCATCAAGGCCGCCGTCGAACAGGGGCTGTTCGAAGGCCCTCGCCTGTTCATCGCCGGCGCGCCGCTGAGCCAGACCGGCGGCCACGCCGATCATCGTCTCCGCACCCAGGACCGCGGTTTCTGCGCCTGCTGCTCGGGCCTTGCCTGGACCGCGCGCGTCGCCGACGGCGTCCCCGAGGTAATCAAGGCGACGCGGGACGAACTGCGCAAGGGTGCCGACCACATCAAGATCATGGTCTCCGGCGGCGTCGCCTCGCAGGCCGATCCGCTGGAAAGCCTGCAATACCGCATCGACGAGATCGAGGCGGCGGTGGACGAGGCCACACGCTGGGGCACCTATGTCTGTGCCCACGCATACTCGGCGAAGGCGATCGAGCGTGCGGTGACCGCCGGCGTGCGCACCATCGAGCATGGCAACCTGATCGACGCACCGACCGCGCAGCTCATGGCCGAGCGCGGCGCCTACCTGGTACCGACGCTGGTCGCCTACGACGCGCTGAAACGCCGTGGCCCCGATTACGGACTTACCAGCTATAGCCTGGCAAAGAACGAACTCGTGCTGCATGCCGGCCTGCGCTCGCTGGAGATCGCCCGCAGCGCCGGCGTGAAGATCGGCTTCGGCTCCGACCTGCTCGGCCAGTTGCAGAACGACCACTGCAACGAATTCACCATCCGCCGTGAGGTCATGAGCGCACAGGACATCATCCGCTCCGCCACCCTGGTCAACGCCGAGATCGTCCGTCAGGAAGGCAGGATCGGCGAACTGATCCCTGGCGCGCATGCCGACCTGCTGGTGGTGGACGGCGACCCGTATCGCGACATTTCGGTGTTCCTCGGCGAAGGCCGGAACATCCCGGCGATCATGCTCGGCGGGCGCTTCGTGAAGAATGTGCTGTGACGGCCGTCATCGTCATGGCCGGGCTTGACCCGGCCATCTACCCCCGTTCGGTGCGCAGATGGCCGGGTCAATCCCCGGGTCGAGCCCGGGGCCGGCCATGACGAGAAGCTGGGAAGTCCTCCTCATATTCCTGCGCCTCGGCTGCACCTCGTTCGGCGGCCCGGTCGCGCATATCGGCTATTTCCGCGCCGAGTTCGTCGAACGCCGCCGCTGGGTGCCCGAAGGCGGCTTTGCCGACCTTGTGGCACTCTGCCAGTTCATGCCGGGCCCCGCATCGAGCCAGCTCGGCATGTCGATCGGCCTGTTGCGCGCAGGACCGCTCGGCATGCTCGCGGCCTGGGTCGGATTCACGCTGCCTTCGGCGCTGGCCATGCTGGCTTTTGCGTATGGCGTGGAAGCGCTCGGCGATGTCAGCAACGCCGCCTGGCTGAAGGGGCTGAAACTGGTGGCGGTTGCCGTTGTTGCGCAGGCGGTATGGGGCATGGCGCGGAGCCTGGCACCCGACCGGCCACGCGCAACGCTCGCGGTGGCGGCCGCGCTGATCGCTCTCGCCGTGCCGTCATCGCTCGGTCAGATCGCGGCGATCGTGCTCGGCGGGTTCGTCGGCCTGACGCTGCTGCCGAGACCGGCTGGCGCCAGCGCGACCGACCACGTGCCGCTCGGCTTGACGCTGCATCGCGGCATCGCGGTGACGGCAATCATCCTGTTCTTCGCACTGCTGCTGCTCCTGCCGCCGCTTGCCGCAACAATCGACAGCCAGGCGTTGCGGCTGTTCGAGGCGTTCTATCGCGCCGGCGCGCTGGTGTTCGGCGGCGGCCATGTGGTGCTGCCGCTGCTGCAGGCCGCAGTGGTGCCATCGGGCTGGGTGACCAACGATGCGTTCCTCGCCGGCTATGGTGCCGCACAGGCGATGCCGGGCCCACTGTTCACCTTCGCCGCCTATCTCGGCGCGGTCATGATCCCGCCGCCCAACGGCGCCCTCGGCGCGTTGATCGCGGTGGTGGCGATCTTTGCGCCTTCGTTCCTGCTGGCAACCGGGCTGCTGCCGTTCTGGGACACGCTGCGCCAGCGGCGGGGCATGCAGGCCATGCTGCGCGGCGTGAATGCCGCCGTGGTTGGGGTGCTGCTGGCCGCTCTCTATACGCCTGTTTGGACAAGCGGCGTGCACACGCCGGCCGGCTTCGGCCTCGCCCTCACCGCCTTCCTGGCGCTCACGCTGTGGGCGGTGTCGCCATGGATCGTCGTGGTGATGGGCGCAATCATTGCGGCTGGTCTCGGCGCGATCGGCGTCGCCCTCTAGCCAGGCCCACCGTCCAACCCGTTGAACAACCGACGTTGCTTTTGACACTGGTGTGACGGCGATCACAGCAACAAAATACGGTCACCTTCTAATATGCCTGAGTGACACCGCGCCTTCGTGCGGTTTCACGTTCCCGCCGACGAGACCATCACACCGCCGCGAGCGGAGGAGACAGGCAATGGTCGACAAGAAAGAGCTCAAATCCTACAAGATCCGTCGTTACGGATGGGTGCCGGATCTGCCGGACGCGCGTGACCACATGTACGCGGCGCCAATGCAAACGATGGCCGCCCTCCCGGCAAAGGTGGATCTTCGCCAGAATTGCCCGCCGGTCTATGACCAGGGACAGCTCGGCAGCTGCACCGGCAATGCCATCGCCGGCGCGGTCCAGTTCGAGCGCGAGAAGCAGAAGCTCACCCCGGACTTCGTGCCGTCGCGCCTGTTCATCTACTACAACGAGCGGGTCATCGAAGGCACCGTCGCGAGTGACAGCGGTGCCCAGATCCGCGACGGCATCAAGGTCGTCGCGAAGCAGGGCGTGCCGCCCGAGACCGACTGGCCCTACGACATTGCCAAGTTCGCCCAGAAGCCACCGCCGAATGCGTTCACCGACGCGCTGAAGGACCGGGCCGTCAGCTACAGCAGGCTGGCGAGGACCCTGGGCCAGATGAAGGGCTGCCTGGCATCGGGCTACCCCTTCGTCCTCGGCTTCACGGTCTACGACAGCTTCGAGACCCAGCAGGTGGCACAGACCGGCATCGTCCCAATGCCGGCCGCCGGCGAAGGCGTGCTCGGTGGCCACGCCGTGATGGCCGTGGGCTACGACGACAGCCAGCAGCGCTTCATCGTGCGCAACTCCTGGGGCACCGGCTGGGGCATGCAGGGCTACTTCACCATGCCGTACGCCTACCTGACGGAGCGCGGCCTCTCCAGCGACTTCTGGACCGTCCGACTGGTAGCGGGCTAATCACGTCGCCGGCTGTTGGCCCGCAGGCGCGCGCCTGCGGGCCTTGGTCCGGTTACCGGATCACCCGCACGTGCAGCGTGAAGGATCGCGCCGGCGGAGCTTGTTCGAAGCTGCGGCGGTAGTGCAGGGCGATATCGCACTCGCCGACCCGAACGCCCTCGATCCGCCATTCGTGCGCGCCACCCTGTCCAGGCGGCCCACCCGGCGCCTGGTACGTGTCGCCGACAACCACGCAGACAGGCTCACCCTTGGAAACGAAGTTCCACCTGAAGCCGGTAGTGGGATTCTCCGCGAGCCGGAGCTCCATCACCTGGCCGACCGGCAAGTCGACCGTTCTGCCCGCATAGCTGTCATCCACCAGCATCGATCGACCGCTCCCGCATTACGGCTGAGGATCGGACAGACCAGCCCTAGCCCGGCATCTTTGGGAAGCTCTGCATTCCGCCGCCGAGCTGCACCCAGGGCTGCGCGCTGTCGCAGTAGATCTGCATCGCGGGCTTCACCCAGCTCGGATCGTCCAGTGTTCCGGCGTTGATCATAACCAGTTCCGGCATCACCGCCGCCTCGTCGACGATGGGCGAGCCGCATTCGGGGCAGAAGCGCCGGTCGATCGTCTGGCCTGTGTCGCCTGGCTTGCTGAACGTGCTCAGCCTGCCCTGCACCGACAACGCAGCCTTCGGCACAGCGACGACGACGCTGAATGCGCTGCCGCTGAACTTCTGGCAGTCGCGGCAATGGCAGACCCCGGTGAAAGCGGGTTCCACATTCGCGCTGTAGCGAACCTTGCCGCAAAGACAGCCGCCGGCGATCTGAGGCATGATCGGTCTCCCCTTGTCATGGCCGAACCCACGCTGCCACGCCGGCTCCTGTCAGCGCAACACTTCTGACAGAGCGTTCAGCACGTTGAGCGCGGGCGGGAAGCCGCTGTACGGCGCGGTCTGGATGACCGCCTCGATCACCTCGGCGCGAGCCACCCCCAGGTTCAACGCCGCCTGGCCGAAGCGGCGCGCCTGCTCGGGCATTCGCAACGCGGTGAAGGCAGCCACCGCGACCAACGCGCGCGAGCGGTGTTGCAGACCGGGACGGAACCAGATCTCGCCATAGCCGTACTGGATCGCCAGCTCATAGAGCGCGTAGGTCACCGGATTGTCCGGCGCGGCATAGCCTTGCCGGCTGCGTTCGCCGTGCACCTGCTGCATCAATTCGCGGCCGCGGCTGGAAAGGTCGTCCAGCGACGCGTCCGCCGGCGGATCAGGTGGGAACTTCACGCCCCGCTCGGCGAACACCTCGGCCGCCAGCGCCAGTGTCTCCTCCGCGGCAGAGAAGCCGGCATACAGACCGGCCTGCACGAGAACCTCGCGGATCGCCTCCGGGGACAGGCCCAGATCCAGCGCCGCACCGATATGACGACGGAGCTGGCGCAGCCGCGGCCACACCGCCAGTGCGGCCAGCGTGCACAGCATGCGGTCGGGACGCGCGAGGCCGGGGCGGTTCCAGACCGCGCCGTGCACCGCTTCGGTCAGCAGAGTGCCGAAGCCCGCGGGCTCGTGTGTGGTGCTGCCGAACAAACCGGTGCGCGTCGCTTCGCCTTGCTGGCGCAGTTGCTCGCGTGTCATGGCGGTATCCTTCCTATGCCAACGGCGAAGGTTGTGGCCAAGAGCCGTCGGTGAAGCGGCTGTAGCGGAACGGAGCCGGATTCACCACCGGGGTTTCGCCGGTGACGATTTCCGCCATCAGCCGCCCGGCGCCGGGGCCGATGCCGAAGCCGTGGCCGGTGAAGCCGGTGGCGATGAAGAAACCCGGCAGCGTGTCGACGCCGGAGATCACCGGCACTGCGTCGGGCGTGACGTCGATCACGCCGCCCCAGGTCTCCGCCACCTTCATGTCGCGGAACGCCGGGAACGCGGCGATGACGTGTTCGCGCGCCTGATCGAGGATGGGCCCGTACGGCTCGGGATCCAGCGTGCGCACGCGTTCGAACGGCGAGGGCGCGTCCAGCAACCAGTGGCGCGGGACCTGCCATTCCTCCAGGAACTTGCCGCCGATGCGCAGCCGCATGTTGCGCCATTGCAGGCGCAGCGACGGCAGATAGTCGGCGAAGAAACGAAACGTGTCGGGCACGATGTCGACCACGTTGCCGCTCCAGCTTGCCACGTTGTAGCCGCCGTCGAGCCGCTTGCGCAGGCCGAAGCCGAAGCCGCTGCACGATGCTTCCGGCCCGGCGTCGAATTTCTCGGTGCGCATCACCGAGGACATCACCTTGAGCTGCGGCAGGCGCAGGTCGAGGTTGCCGCAGAACAGCCGCGACCAGACGCCGCCGGCGAGCACCACATTGTCGCACGTGATGCGGCCCTTCTCAGTCACCACGGCGGCGACGCGCCCCGCCTGCGTCTCGATGCCGCGCACGGCGCATTGCGTGAGGATGCTGGCACCGTGGCGTCGCGCGGCTTCGGCAATGGCCGGTGCGGCCTTCTGCGGTTCGCCGCGACCGTCGCTCGGCGTGTAGAGCGCGCCCTGCCAGTCACCGGTCAGGCCCGGAAGCACCTGCGCGGCCTCGTCGCGCGAGAGCAGCCGGCTGTCGAGCTGAAAGGGGCGCGCATGCTCCAGCCACTCCTCGCGCTTCGCCATTTCCGCCGGCGTCTTGCACAGATAGACGATGCCGCACTGGCGGAAGCCGGTTTCCGCCTCGGTGAGCGTGTTCAGCTCCTGCCACAGGCGCAGCGCCTCGATCGCCAGCGGGATCTCGCGCGGATCGCGGCCCATCTTGCGGCACCAGCCCCAGTTGCGGCTCGACTGCTCGCCGGCGATGTGGCCCTTCTCGCACAGCACGACCGGGATGCCCTTGCGGGCGAGGAAGAACGCCGTGCTGGCGCCGATGATGCCGCCGCCGATCACGACGACGCTGGTGCGTGCCGGGACTTCGGCATCGGAACGGACGGGATCGACGCGCGGCGCCATGATTTGTCTCCGGTATCAGCCGATCCGATCAGAGCGCCCCGCGCACAGCCCGGCAAGCGTCTGGGTCTAACGCATATGGTCAGGTCAACTTGAGCTTCTCGCCGTACGGCCATGGTGGGTGACTGCGGTGCGAACCCAAGAGCAAGAAAGCATTTAACACGGAGGAGAAGGGAGACACGCGGAGACCACGGAGTAGAACTTTCTTGGCGCTTCGCGCCGGAAGATAGTTCATCGCCGCGCGAAGCATGCCCAGGGCAATCAAGTGAATGATGGAAAGGCAGGCGATTACCTGAAGGTCCGTGCACCGCGCCTCC
This sequence comes from Acetobacteraceae bacterium, assembly GCA_041487355.1. GTDB lineage: Bacteria > Pseudomonadota > Alphaproteobacteria > Acetobacterales > Acetobacteraceae > JAMXLO01. Next base: position 22,874 of record JBGPND010000060.1, read on the forward strand.
TGATACTGTCTTCACCGCTCGTGTTTTCACTCGTCACCCCCGCGAAAGCGGGGGCCCAGCCGCTGGGCCCCCGCTTTCGCGGGGGTGACGAGTGACTTTCGGGCGTTCACTCGATTGCCCTGGAAGCATGCCCCCGGGCACTTGACCCGGGGGCGCATGAGCTTCTTCTCTGTGACCTTCGTGGTCCTCGCCTTCTTCTCCGTGTTAAAAATGCCTTCTTGCTTGCTTTACTGAGCCTGTGACGGGGCGTAGCCGCCCACGCAAGGCGCCGATGCCAAATGTGATCGCCCTCGGCAAGCGCCACATCCTTGTTGCTCCGGCGTGACGATTCTGGCAGACTGGGCATTGCAAGCATTGCCGGAACGAACCGATGCTCCGATCCAGCGCGACGCAGACCGACCCGGACGCCGTCTTCACCTGCGAGGAGACACTGCTCGAGGAGTTTGCGGCGATCACCCGCGATGACTGGGTGGACGGCAAGCCGCCGCGGCGCCTGCGGGAATGGCTGGACGAGAACAGGGACGCGTTGTGGGCAGCGGAGAAGACCGCACTCTGCCTCTCAGGTGGCGGCATCCGCAGCGCGGCGTTCTGCCTGGGTGCGTTGCAGGCTCTGGCGGCGAAGGGGGTACTGGGCGAATTCAACTACCTCTCCACCGTCTCGGGCGGTGGCTATATCGGTGCCTGGCTGGCGACGATCATGCATGGCGGCGGCAAGGGCAACGGCGCACTCGCGGCGGCGATCAAGGCGCTGACGGACCGCACCGATCCGGCCCTGCGCAGCCTGCGCAACTACACCAACTTCCTGCTCCCGGAAGGTGGGTTCGGCTCGTCCGAGACGTGGTCGGCGATCGTGCTGTGGCTGCGCAACGTGCTGCTGAACTGGCTGGTGTTCGGCCCTGTGCTGCTGGCGGCGGCGATCGTGCCGCTGCTCTACCGGGAGGTTCTGTGGGACGCGACGCCAGGCTTCGGCAATCTGGCACTTGCCCTTGGCCTCGCCTGCGTGCTGGCCGGCACGATCATGGTATGCCGCTCGGTGCCGACGCACGCCTATGGCAGAACGATAGGCCGGCCGCATGGCCCCTACGGCGTTGCGGCACACAAGGTCCAGCTAAGCGTGGTGTTCCCAGTGCTAGCCTGGGCGTTTCTCGCACCGGTGTGGTTCAGCACGGCGGGCTCGGCGCAATACGCTACGGTACCGTTCCTGTCCTGGACGTTCGCGCCGCTCTCCCTCGGGGCCTTCATTGCGCTGGTCGCTGGCTATGGCATCGCCGCCCTGACGCTCGGCCGCGCACACTACGCGTCGTTCGCATGGAACGCCGGATTCTGGATCGCCGGCGCGGCACTCAGCGCGTTCCTGCTGCATCTCGGTGCCACGCTGGGACATCAGATGCACGCGACAACACTTGCAGTGCTGGGACCGCTCTGGGTGATCGCCGCGCAGGTGCTGCACAGCACGCTCTATGTCGGGCTGCGCTGGACCGCCGCCTATGCCGAACTCGATCGCGAGTGGCTCGCGCGTCTCAATGGCGAGAAGCTGGTGCCCGCGCTCGCCTGGACCGTTCTCGCCGGCGTCACGCTGATCCTGCCGGTGCTCGTCTTCGACCAATGGGCGACCACCTATGGCGCCGTCCTCGCGTTCGCCAGCGGACCGGTCGGCGCCTGGCTCGCCCGCAGCGCCCAGTCGTTCGGCGCGAAGGGTGCCGCGGGCGCGAAGGGCGCTGCGTGGTGGAGCGGCATGGCACGCGAGGCGGCGATCGCACTGGCCACGCTGCTGTTCGCGGCCACGCTGTTCATCCTGCTGGGCCGGCTCGGCGCGATCATCGTCGCGTGGCTCGGCCAATCCTGGGAAATCGCGGCATGGCTGCGTGCCCTTGTGGTGATCGCCGCACTGGCCGTCGTGTCGTACTATTGCGGCGCGCGGATCAACATCAACCGGTTCTCGATGCACGGCGTGTATCGCAACCGGCTGGCACGCGCGTTCATCGGTACCGCGCGGCCACCCGACAACCGCAAGCCCGACGCCTACACGCGCTTCGATCCGGGCGACAATCTGCGCATGCAGGACCTGTATCAGGGGCTACAGCAGAAGGGCATCCTGTTCCCCGTGGTCAATGTCACGCTCAACCTGCTGGAGGGTGCACCGAACAGTTGGGCGGAGCGCAAGGCCGCGCCGTTCACCATCACGCCGCTGCGCTCCGGTGCCGCCTGCCTCGGCCGGTCGCAGCAGAACGGCGAGCCACCCGGCCGATATGTCAGGACCGACCACTACGCCGGGCAGGAGCATGAATCCGGCCCGGAGGACGAAAAGAGCGGCATCACGCTCGGCACGGCGATGACGATTTCGGGCGCCGCGGTCAGTCCGAACATGGGCTATCACTCCT
>JBGPND010000061.1:0-25123 GCA_041487355.1 Acetobacteraceae bacterium
GAACGGCAGCATCAATCAGTACGGCACCAACGAGGTCGGCACGGGCGGCGCGGGCACCACCGGCTGGCAGGCCGGGACGGCCAACCGACTGACCGTCGGCGACAATTCGACCATCAACGTGGTCGGGGACAATGACACGGCCAGTGGCGGCGACGGCTCAACGATCATAATTACAGGCAACTATGATCTGGTGTCAGTGGGCAATAGCGGCAACATCTTCATATATGGCTCAAACGAAACCGTCTCGCTACGTGGCGCAGCCCACGCTCAGACGATCAGTGGCTTCAAGTTGGCCAATGGCGATCGACTTGATCTGACTCAGGTTCTCGCAGGCGTATCTTTGCTACATGACCTAAGTAACTTGAAGAATTATGTGTCGGTGGTCAGAAGTGGGTCCGATTCTGTGCTGATTGCTAACGGGCCACTGGGAACGGATGCTGTAATTGTCCATGGCGCCGGCTCACTTGGATTATCCGACTTTGTTGCGCATGCTGCCTTTGTCCTGCCACCACACTAAGCGGTTTACTAGTGGCCGGCCAGCGGCGTGGCGACTTGTCGGATACATCGTCATAACCGTAGTGGTCAAGGAGGACCATAATGTCGCCAAGTCAACGCCGTAACACTCGGGGCCTGCCTTCCGATTTACCTCTGCGGCTGGAACCCGAAAGCTTCGCCGATCTAGAGAAGCGCACGCTGGACGCAGTAATGGAGCGCCTGCTGGACAAATGGGACGATCGCGGCTTTCATGCAGCGATCGAGGAAAGCCTACTCCATTACAGATTTGTCGCTTGGCTTAGTCGATGGATTGAGGCCGTTCTCGCTAACGCGTGGCTCACTGTCGCCGCGGCGAGTCTTGAGGTTGAGGTAGCCTGGCGTATGCAGGAAATGCCCAATAAGCTGGCGGAGGTATCGATTCGCCTGAGCCGACCGTTGATAGACAAGAATGGGGTAGTCCTGGCGGCTGGCCCGTATCTCCCCTCGCTGACCTTCATCCTTAGACCAGACGCCACAGTCTGGATCGGAACGTTTGACCCCGCTCCCGATCTTGCGCCGTTTCAAGTGCACGTTCCAGCGCACGTAATTCTCCTTGATAACCTTGCTGTCAAGGACGTGGCGGCAGCATTCATAATGTATTTTGAGTCTCTGCTGGCCGGACTGGGAAAACCCCCTGTGCCGAGGGATCCGGGGCCCTTATAGGCTGGGGAATGCTGGGGACGCAAAAGACGGAAGTGGCGAGATACGGACAGAGCTGCAAAGCCGCGTTGACTTTCGGATCTTACAGCCATCATCGCGAAGGCTACGGCAGCGTTCTGCGGCAGGAGCGTGTCGCCTAGCTTGTCGTCGTGCCGGAAGAAAACATCCAGGCTAGAATGTTTGATCCGAGAAACTTGCAATGCGCTGGGACCGCTTCACCGTTGGATGCAGCCCGCCGGTCGCGGCAACTTGCACTGAAGAGCGCATGGTCAGCCGAATGGAGACGCCAATGAAAATCGGTGTCTATGTGCGACTCGAATTGAAATGTGTCGGTAAGCCTGACCTTCACACCGCAATGTGGGCACGTGATCGTCGTCAACACCCTATCGTCGTGCTCTGCGGGTGTTGCTCCGGGTCGGGCCGCTTCTGGGTTTGACCCAGGTTCCCTACTGGCAAGCAGTCGGCAAACGGTGTTGGGCGCCTCAGCGAGGATTTCTTCAACCATTCCACGCAGTTCGTCGCCTGCGTCCATGAGGGGAAGAAGGATTTTGAGATGGTGGAGGTAGAAGTCTGCGTGAGTAACAAAAATATCTCCAACCTGGCGTCCGTATGTTCCTTGCCAGTCCCACGTTCCATCAATGATGCTTTTTATATCGTGTATCTTTGGGCCATGAAAGTGAAGGATAGCGACATTGTCATTTGGTCTCCAATATGGCTTCCAGTTATATATTGGCTCAAGCGGGGACCAACGCTTAACGTAGAATTCATTGTATACGTTCTGATCGTTGAAAATGCCGGAGGCACGAGTGGCGAATTTCTTGCGTATGAATTCTTTCAGTGCAGGGTAGTCAGCGCGAAGCGCCGGAATATTCATCACCATCGTGCCGGAGTTGAAGTAGCTCCAGTCATCTTCTCTGAATTCGGGGGCGCACGCAAAGAATCTTGGCGTGACGTGCTCGATCGCTAGGGGGCGAAGGAAAACGACATCGATATCAGTGTAGAGGACGATCTGATCATCGGTTTCCACATTGCATACTTCGGTACGCAACCAATGCCCCATGAAGCCCGGTGCATACCAACCATCACTGACTGCGCGGCAAATATCATCCGCGTAGCTCGGCCGCACATCGAGTACGGTTACCCCCTGGCCTTCCATCCACGCGGTGAAATCGTTCCTTCTCCCAAAATAGAGGAGATGCGGAATAAGGTTGGTCATCTTCTTCGCAGTTCGTACGGCCAGTTTCGCATGCAAGCCCAAAGGGCTCATCGTTCCATGCTCGTTTATTGCAAAATACCACTTCATGACGCTGGCTCGGTTTCAGTCGACATTGCTTCCTCGCTCGGCTGTGGGCCCATTGGAGATATAACGGTTACCTGGTTTGATGTGAAGGCCCCCCTGTGTCAGAGAGGTTGCCGCCCGGATAGGCTGGGGAACGCTGGGGGCGCTGGAAGATGTAAGTGGCGAGATGCGGCCATGGCTACCGTGATGGCACGCGGCATAACGGGCTGTGACCAGTTCGAACGGCCTGCTGCCGGCGCAGGTCTCAGGCGCATGCGGCCGCGGCCCGACGAAAAACATGTCGCCCCGGAGCCAGGCGCGCCGGGCCATGACTCCACCGGTTATCAGGCGCTGGTCGCGCTCGACGACGATTCGGATGCGGTATGGCGCTATCGCGTGCTGTTCGGCTGGGAGGTGCGCGACTTCGCCGCCACGCTGTTCCCGCCGCACCAGGCGCCGATCGCCGAGGCGGAGCTGATCTGGAGCCCGAGTGGCCTCACGACGATCACCGCTTCGCTGAACCGCAGCATCGAGGACGCGGCGCGGGAGGTCAGTCGGGGAACTCGATCACCCGCCAGTAGAGCCCCAGCATGCTAATCGCCTCGAGAAAGTCCTGTCCCAGATGGTGCTTCAGGATGTAGCCGGCGATATTCTTGTCATAAGCCCTCATCCGATCCTCCTCCGCCGCGGAGGTGGTCATTACAAACACCAACGTGCGGTGCAGCAACGGGTCCCGGCGCAGCTCCTCGAGGAACTCGATCCCGCCCATGCGCGGCATGTTCAGATCGAGCAGTACCAGACACCGCGACGGCACCTTCTCATAGCCGTTCTGGCCGCGCAGACGCTCCAGCGCTTCGATGCCGTCATGCGCCTCGATCACCGGATTGGCGATCTTCAAATCTCGGAACGAACGCTTGACGGCCATCACGTCGATCTTGTCGTCGTCGACCAGCAGGATGGTCACCGTGTTGCCTGTCATGACGCGGTTTCATTCCAGGTGAAGACGAAAGTGGTGCCGCAGGCGGGCGGGGCGCTCTCGACCCAGATCTGGCCACCGTTATTTTGCACGTTCTTCTTGACGAGCGCCAGCCCGATGCCGCTTGATTCTATATCGTCACGGCTTGCCAGGGTCTGGAAGATCACAAAAATGCGGTCATGGAATTGCGGCGCGATGCCGGGCCCGTCATCGCTGACGCGGAATTCCGCCACCCCGTCCACCAGCCGCATGGCGACGGTGACGCGGCCCTCGGCACGGTCATGGTGTTTCAGCCCATTGCTGATCAGATTGTTCAGCACCTCCTCGATCGGCGTGCGATGGGTGCGGATCACCGACATCTCCCCCACGCACCCGACGACGAAGCCAGGCGGTGGCGCCAGCATAGCGACGACGTCGCGCACCACCTCGGCGATGTCCACGTCCTCGACCGCGGCATGAGCACGGCGCCCGACGCGCGAATAGGCCAGCAGCCCGTCCAGGAGCATCCGCAGCCGCGCCACCCGCTCTTGCAGCAGCTTGAGGTTGTCAATCGTGTCCGGGTTCGCCGTCGCCTCGATGTCTTCGCCGATCCACTGCGCCAGATGCGCGATCCCTCGCAGCGGCGCCTTCAGATCGTGCGAGGCGGCATAGGCGAATTCCTCGAGACCGGCATTGGACCGCTCCAGCTCGCGCTGTTGCAGCTCCTTCTCCCGGTCGAGCTGGTGCCGCGCGGTGACATCGATGATGCCGGCCAGCACCATCGGCTCGCCGTCGAGATCGATCGGATTGAGGCCGATCTCCAGCGGGAACTCGGTGCCGTCCTTGCGCAGCCCGAACAGGTCCCACCCCTCACCGATCATGCGCGAGGACATTTTGGTCAGGAAACGCTGGCGCAGATCGGCATGCCGACCGCGGAAGCGTTCTGGCATCAGCAGTTCCAGCGGTTTGTCCTGCAGCTCCGCGCGGTCGTAACCGAACATGCGCTCGGCCTGCCGGTTTACCAGCTTGATCAGCCCGGCCTGTCCGGTCAGCACCAGCGCGGTGGGCGACGCTTCGACCACGCGGGAGAAGCGATCCTCGACCGACAGGCTTGGCCAGACGTCCGGTCGGGCCGCTACGCTGGCGACATCCGGTTCCAAGTCCATCAAGACCCTCCTCGCGTCACGCTAGTAGGGTGGCTTGCCAGACCAGAGTTAACGCGCAGTGTTCGCCGTGAGGAATATTTCTGTACCGCCACGGCACGGTGGTAACGTCTCGTCAACGTTGAGCCGGTAGTGCGTCGTGGGATTCATATCAATACGTCAAACGCGGGGCGCAGCATGGCAAACGCGGGGCGCAGCTACCGCCTGCTGATCGTCGACGACGACGCCGCCGATCGGCGGCTCTACAGCAGGTTGCTGACGCGGCAGGCGCCCGGCGCCTGCAAGATCCAGCAGGCGGCCAACGGCGCGGCAGGCCTGGCGGTCCTGCGCGCGCAGAAGTTCGATTGCGTGCTGCTGGATTTCAACCTGCCCGACATGACCGGGCTCGAATTCCTGACGGACGCCGCCGCCGATGGCGAGCTGCCATGTGCCGTCGTGCTGGTCACCGGGCAAGGCAATGAAGCGATCGCCGTCGAGGCGATGAAGCGCGGCGTGCAGGACTATCTGGTGAAAGACCAGGTTAACGCGAGCAACCTGTGGCGAGCGATGACGACCACAGTGACTCAGACAGAGCTGCGCCAGCGCCTCGCCGGCTCGCGGCGCGACCTCATCGCGGCGAATGCCGCCCTGGAACAGGAGGCCGCCACCCGCAAGGCCGCCGAGGCCGAATTGCGCGCCGCCAAGGAAGCCGCGGAACAGGCCAACCAGGCCAAGACCCGCTTCGTCGCCATGGTGACCCACGAGCTGCGCACGCCACTCAACGGCATCCTCGGCTACGCCCAGCTCCTGCGCATCGAGGGGGGGCTATCCACCCGGCAAGACGCGCGCGTCGGAGCGATGATGCAAGCCGGGCGGCACTTGTTCGAGATGATCGAGTGCGTGCTGGATTTCGCCAGTATCGACACCGGGCGAATGGAGCTGCACCCAGTGGCGGTTTCGATCCGCGACCTGATCGAACGATGCATCGCCTTCATCGAGCCGATGGCCACCGAGCGCGCGCTGAGCCTACGCCTGCTCAGCGCCTACGACGCCCCGCGGCAGATCGCCGCCGACCCCTCGCGGCTGCGTCAGGTATTGCTCAACCTGTTGGGCAACGCGGTGAAATACACCGATTCCGGCAGTGTGGAGCTGCGCGTGCTGGCCGGCGCCACGCCTGGCGGGCTGCGCATGGAGGTCGCTGATACCGGCCCCGGCATCAATGAAGCCGCCCGCGCCCGCCTGTTCCAGGACTTCGAGAGGCTGGACACCGCCACCTCGGTGGTAGGGGCCGGCCTGGGCTTGGCCATCGCCGCGCGGATCGTCGGGCTGATGGGTGGCGCGATCGGTCACACCGCCAACCCGGGCGGCGGCAGCGTGTTCTGGCTGGAGCTGCCGCCCGCCGATCTCGCGTCGCCATCGCTGCCGGAGGCGATACCAGCCGCCCCGCCGCCATCCGTCGGGCGTGTGCTCCTGGTGGACGACATCGCGATGAACCGCGACGTGATCGGCGCCTTCCTGCGCGCCGCCGGCAACGAGGTGCTGCTGGCGGAAAGTGGTCAAGAAGCGGTACGGCTTGCGTTCGAACAGACATTCGACCTGATCCTGATGGATGTGCGCATGCCGGAGATGGACGGCCTGGAGGCGACGCGGCGCATCCGGGCGCTGCACGGCGCGCGCGGCCAGGTACCGATCCTTGCGCTGACCGCCTACACCTTCCTCGACCAGATGGCGCAATGCCGGGACGCCGGCATGGACGGGCACATCGCCAAGCCGGTGGACTACGCGACATTGATGCGCGAGATCGCCGATGCGATCGCTCGCGCCCCGCCAAGGTGGACGCAGGATTGCCGCGCTCCGCCCTCCGCCGAGGCCGCGGTCGAGGAACCACCGCCTCCCCGGTTTGATCGCGCCGTGCTCGACCAGACGCTTGCGTTCCTGCCGCCCGACGAGGTCGCCGCAAACCTCCAGTTGCTGCGCGCGCGCCAGGAAGAGATGTTGCGGCTGCTTGACCAGCCGGCGCCGCCGGCGCTGCTGACGGAAACCGCGCACGAGCTGGCCGCGGCGGCCGGCATGTTCGGCTTCGTCGCGCTATCCGTGGTGTTGCGCAGCTTCGAGCACGCGGCGGTGCATGACGCGCCGGAGGCCGAGCGGCTTGCCCAACAGGTATGCGCGGAAACTCGCGCGGCGCTGGGAGCGCTTGATGAGCTGATGCGTGAAAACCGGATGCAACCGGCCCGACCCAGGGGGGCATCTCCGATGGCGTGATTCTGGCCGAGGATGACACGCTGGTGCGCGGCATCATCCGCTCCATGCCGTGGCTCAACGGGCTGCTGGCGTGCGAGGCGATCCGCGCGCTGCCGGGCTACGCCGGCGTGTACCGCGGGCGGTTCAGCGGGCTCTCGCCGGTCACCGCGGCAACCGGCCAACTGACTGCCGCGACTCTGCTCATGTTGCCGCTGGTGACGATCGTCGATCGGCCATGGTTGCTGCCGGGGCCGTCGATGGCGACATGGGCATCGCTGGCAACGACGGCCGTCCTGTGCACGGCGGCCACCTCTCTCGGCCCGGCTTCCGTGCCCCGCATAAACAGCCAAAAGAAAGGACAGAGGGTCGACACGGCTAGCTTGACTTCCGCTTGCGAGGACTGTTGCGCGCGGCGGTCTTCGCAGCAGGTACTGGTATCGCGGAATTGCTAGCTGGGCAACTCATTCCTCCTTCTGTCTACCACGGCGGAGAGTCAAGCTGGGATATGCCTATCAGTTATCTCGGCCGTCAGGACTTTCGGGGCTATCGCGAGATCTTCGGTATTCTGCAGCCCGATCGCCTCTTTCATACCTACGCCATCGGCAAGACCGGCACCGGCAAGACCACGCTGCTCGACACGCTGATTCGACAAGACATTGCCGCTAGTCGCGGTCTCTGCCTTATCGACCCCCACGGCGACTTGGTCGGACGTGTTGCTGCCGCCATCCCACCGTGTCGCGCTTCTGACCTCCACTACCTCAATATACCAGATCCGGCTCAGCCCTTCGGATACAACCCACTCCGCCGCATCCATCCGTCCCTTATTCCCCTGGCAGCCTCCGGCCTCATGGAAGCCTTCAAGAAGCATTGGACCGACGCATGGGGCGTTCGCATGGAACATGTGTTGCGCAATGCGGTGTATGCCCTTCTGGAGACGGATGGTGCCGCACTTCCCGATATCCTGCGCCTGTTGCGCGACAAAGGATACCGCAGGCAGGTGACCGGCAGGATAGCGAACGACCAGGTCAAGCAGTTCTGGCAGCACGAATTCGAACAGTACTCCTTCCGCTATCGCGCCGATGCAATTGCCCCCATACAGAACAAGGTGGGAGCGCTCCTTGCCGATCCGCGACTCCGGCGACTGTTTGCCGAACCGCTGCAGCCCCTGCGAATTCGACGCCTTATGGACGAAGGACAGATTCTGCTGGTCAACCTGGCACGGGGCAGAGTGGGTGAAGACAGCGCCGCGCTTCTCGGCAGCATGCTGGTCACGACAATAGGCTTGGCGGCATTCAGCCGCGCTGATATCGCGGAGGATAAACGGCGACCCTTCTTCCTATACCTCGATGAGTTCCAGAATTTTACCACCGCGTCAGTCGCCACAATGATCTCCGAGCTACGCAAGTACCAGGTAGGCTTGGTGCTCGCGAACCAGCATCTCGGGCAGCTGAGCGACGACGTTCGGGAGGCGGTGCTTGGAAACGTGGGGACGCTCATCAGCTTCAGAGTCGGCCCGCATGACGCGACGCTCCTCGCCAAGGAGTTCGGCAAGCGGTTTGCTCCAATCGATCTCATGAACCTGCCCAACCATCACATCTATCTCCGTATGATGATCGATGGGGCTCCGTCCAAACCATTCAGTGCGACCACCGTTCTCCCCGGGGAAATGCCGGGCCGGCCGCAATTATAGGTCCGATGTAAGCCATGAGGACGTGGCCCTTCTTGGGCGCACCCACCGCTACAGGAGGCCACGGAACTCCTCGATGGTGAGGCCGGCCTGTCGGATGATGTTCCGGAGCGTGCCTGGCTTGAGGTCCCGCGCCCCATGAACCGGCACGGTAACTGCGCGCCGAGGATCTTCAGGGTGCGCCAAGATGTGGTGGCTTCCGACAACCCGATCCACGATGAAGCCCACCCGTTCGAGCGCCCGCAGCACCTGACGGCCGGTGACGGTGGGCAGGCGAGGACTCATGCCGCAACAGTAATTCTGCGCACCGTTGGAGACGCGTCGTCGGGGATCGCAATGCCATGATCACGCCGGTATTCGAGAACAGCGCGGATGGCCTCCTCAGCCATGGCGAGAGCCTGCGCTTCGGTATCGCCTTCTGTGACTACCTCCGGGAGAGCGGGCACGCTGACAGTGAAGCCGCCGTCGGGCTGCGGCTCGAGGATTACGGTGAAGTCGAACTTGTCGGGCATTATCACGCTCCGCATATATAACAACGAGTATACCACATGGCCTTGTCGTGGCCAGCCTTCATCAGACCGCTGGCCGGTCATGCGGGCAATCCAACTGCCGCGCTCATTCGTCAAGGACCCCCGGTGTGTCGCTCCGGCACATATGCGGCGCTATAAGCAACGATCAATCCAATCTTTCACGATAAGCCTGTATAGCTCAGCGTTGCGGGTCTACAGTGCCGCGTGGCCTACATCGTCATCAAAACCATCAAGGGCAGGCAGTACTGCTACCAGCAGCGTACCTACCGACACGGTGGTAAGGTGCGAACCGAGACGATCTATATCGGACCGGTCGATGGCGGTACACGGCGCAAGGGAATGCTCCGGCGCACCGGTGCGTTCGTCGAAGCCAACAAAACCCGTCGCTACGGCCTACCGGATGAAGAGACGATGCTGCGGGAATACAACGAGAGAGTGGAACGGGATCGGCAGGCACGGGCCAAGGCATTGACTGAACTGCACGTCCTCTACGGCCTCAAGATGTCATCGGATCAGAATCAGCCGTCAACGCCGGTACAGGAAAAAGCCCCCTCCGAGGAGGGGGCGATCGACGTCAGTACTCCGACGCCAGCATCAGGGTGAGAACGCGGGTTGTTTTTGCCGGATCGCTCGGATCTTCCGAGCCATGCTCCATGCGCTCGTCGTAGTAGTCGATCTTGAAGAAGAATTCGGTTCGGTCCAATTCAAAGCTGCCGAAGTCGTGCTCTCGATGCGGGTCATTGTCCTCACTGAATTCTGTGAAGCCCTGCATGCGGGCAATCGCCACCGCGACAGCATCCACACCGATGGCCTGCACGCCGGCGGTTACCATCACGCGCCCTCCCTGAAGGTGGGACCGAAGCGCGTCATTCAACGCTCGGATGCGTTCGGCACGATCGGTCGTCATATGAGCCGCGCCAGCACGAGAGCGCTCTGGACGGTGTTCTTGCCGCACTCCTCACACCAGCCCCGGTCCTGATCCGGCTCCATCTCGCAGGTGTAGGAGCAGTTTTCGGCGGTGCAGATCGCCGGAGAGGCGCTGTCGGTGATGGTCGCCTCAAGCAGCGCCTCTACATTTGGATATCCCTCCGCCTCGACCAGCGTGCGAAGCTTGGCCTGACGGAGTTCCTCAGAAAGTGCCATTCTCTCCTCCGCGCAACCGACATGCCAGGAGTGACCTGCCGGTGGGCGCGGACGAGACCCGCATACCAGTGTACTGCTTCAGCGGAGGGCGACGCAGGGGGGCATGGTGTGCCAGCCAGACAACATGCGCCCGACCAGGTCATCGAAGGCGACGATGCCGCCAAGCGTTGAGCACTTCGTGTTGCCTCGCTGCCGGCCCGCCATCCTCTCACTCGGCGGCCTGGTCGATCCTCATCTCGGGACAGCCTGCCCGCTGCCAGGCTCCACTCAAGAGTGTACCGGACGGATCTGGCACCTGGAGTTCGTCGCCGTGCTCCGGCGCTACCTGGAACAGCAGATGGGAGCAGGGGCCTTCCAGTTCCTCTACGAGGTCCAATAGATTATCCCTGTGCCGGAAGTTGGTCGTGATATTGAGCACCAGCATGCTCGACTTCATGCCGAAGTGCTTCCGATAGAGCCCGCGCCCAATCACTTCCCGATATTGCAGCACCTTCCGGAGGTAGCTCGTCTCATTCAGGTCGGCCCGTCGGATCGGCTCCTGATTGCGGTCCGCCTCGACCATGAAGAAGCGATAGAAGCGACGCCCTCCAACGGTGTACTCGATCCCGGATACCGCATCGGGCACCAGCGGCTTCTCCAGCGTCTGGCGCTTGCCGGTGCGCGGATTGGTGTAGGAGATCGAGCACGGAACGGCGGTCGTCTTATTGGGGGACCGCGCGAGGATCTCCTGCTCGGAAATGAAGCGCAGCGACGGATTTGCTCGGACAGCGAGCTCCATTGAGGCGGTGATGCAGGCGACCATCAGACGATGGTGGTAGAGGGCCTTGGGGCGGGCGGCCTTGCATATGGCAAAGCCCCGCTCCCGGAGAACCTGCTCGGCCGCAGGCGTGTTCTCATATACTGTCCGTTCGAACTTGGAGATGGCGCTCCACTGCTTGCTCGGACGATTGAGGTATGGTCCGCCGTGCGGCGTGCTGCTTTCGTGATACAGGTCCCCGAGCCGCTCAAGCGAGCGAGTGTCGCTCCGGCACTGGTCCTTCGTGAACGCGATTAGGTAGTTCGACGGCAGTGGTCCATGCTGATGGAGCTTCTGGAACCACAGCACGTCACGATCGGTGGGTTCGACGCGCTTGCCGGTACTCCGCTGTTCGTACCGAAGGCGGCGGCGTACAGGTGTGAGGTTGGTGCCCATGCACGTCCACATATCGCACAGGAGGCCCAGCACAACGTTCGGTATGGAGCGCTATGAGCAGAATGACGAATCCATTTGCCGACTTGGTGCGCCTTCAAATAAACGTCAGGGTTGAATGACGGTCGCCACCGCTGCCGCTTCACATCTCCATGCTGCGGCGCTGATTCGTGTTCGATCTTGGTGATCAGCTCCTCATGGTTGGCAAATTTCTCCGCGATGTCATCCTTATACCGACGGCGTGCTACGCATCTGCAAGCTGGCGCGTTGCACGAACGGACAACTTGAGAACTTTGCAGAGCGCGGAGAGATTAGCGGCCCGTGGCCGCACGCGACCGCTTTCCCAAAAGTAAATCGACGCAGGCGATACGCCAATTTGATTAGCTGCCTCAACGACAGACAAGCCACGATTCACGCGCGCAGCGCGTAGCTGTTTGCTTAAGCTCTTTGGACGAGCCATCCGACCTTCTCCCGGGCATTGCTAATGGTTCGGCCATTTAGCTGGAGGCTGCCTGCGTGACAACCCTTCCATGAGGGTCACATGGCGTGCCCTCAGAAGTGTTACCGCAGGTATCGTGGTCTATTCGAACCTCGCTTGTAGACATACCAGACGATGACTCCCAATATGGCCACCGGCACGATGATAAACGCGGCGCCGATCGCCAAGCCCACCCCGAGCCCGATCAGGCCGAGGGCACTAACCCACACAAAAATCCTCCCAAACGACGGCATGGTCTCCTCCCTCCCGATCCGCGCGTCACCACTCCGGCGACGCGTCGGTATTGACACCGCCATTCGGGCTCTTGCGTTTCGGCGGCGGGCTTTTGCTTTCCAGCTTACGCGGCAGGTCTGGATGATAAAGGTTGACGACCGGCTCTGTAGGCGGTGGCTCCTCGACCGGCCCCGCCAGCGAAACACCACTCACCCTCGCGCGGTTGCGTGCCAGCAGAGCCGTATAGGAATCAGGTGACATTTGTGGTTCGCTCTCCATGATACCCAGGGGCACCGTCAGTGAGATCGCACTGGCTGTCAGGTTGCGCAAATAGCAGGCGAAGTGCGTATCTCGCTGTGTCCTGCGCTGCTCCAGGATGAAGCTCGGTGTTGTCCGCATGTCTGACGCTATCGCATGAGCATCCCGATCGGATACGCCGCCGGCCAGCTTGATGCTCGTGTTAGCGGCAAAGGATGAACGAAGGCCCCCTTGCAATTGATCGAGGTATTGGTGTGCGACCACAATCCCGAGCTTGTACTTACGGGCTTGGATGAGCAGGTTGTCGATATTGGTGTCGAAGTACTCGCTTGCTTCATCGATGTAGAGGAAGGCAGGTCGGCGCTGATTCTCAGGAATGGCCGCGCGCTCCAGTGCCGCCTGCAAGGTCAGGGCAATGAAGTAGCGGCCGAGAATGGATGAGTTCCCTTTCAGGAAGTCCTTGGCGGTGTTGACCAGGACGATCTTGCCTTCATTGAGCGCCGTCGGAAGGTCGATGCGGTTACGCGGGGCGGAGAACATCCGCTCGAAAGTCTGGTTTTCGATGATGCCGTAGAGCCGGCGCTTGACCTGGGTACGGGTCTCGCCGAACTGCCGGTCGGTGAACTCCCGCTCAAAGAACATGCGGGAACTCTCCGGCAGCCGATCGATAACGGCCTTGTAGGGAGTGATGTCGTCCATCAGCTCGATCATCGTTCGCAGATTGGCCGACGGTATCTGGATCATCAGCCGCGCGAGGTAGCGGAAGACCAGGGCCTGCTTCTGTGTCAGCTCGGCGCCAAGAAGCGAGCCAAAGAAATACTCGTACAGCTCTACCACGCCATTGAGGATCTGCTCGCGATCTGCCGCGCCGTAGTGGCTGATACGCTCCATGTTCACGTCGAACATGTTGAGCGCCGGTGGGTTCTCCACGTCGCGGGGGTCGATGATGATCAGCCGATCGCCGAGACGCTCGAACAGCGCGAGGTGGGATATCTTCGACAACATGTCCCCTTGGCTGTCGATGATGACCAGGCTCGGCGGGTCGGGGCTCGTCAGGTCGCTGAGGATGAGGTGCTGGAGTGTTTGGGTCTTGCCGTGGCCCGAGCCTGCCAAGATATGCATGTGCTCAAAGCGAGAGCTGGTAGGCATCGCCAGCGGAAGTTGGGTCTGAAAGAGCGCCGCATAGGGCGTACCGCCGAGGAACAGGTTCGCGATGTCGCGCGGATGCATGCTGGTCATCTCGGTCGGCAGCGGAGCGTTCCGGCCGCTTTGCACGGCACGCTCCGTCGTCATCCCCATGGCGGCGGCGAGGTTGTGTTCGAGCTGCGCCCGGATGCTGTCGAAGAGGCCCGCCTGGGTGATGTCCTGGTCGTACATCGTGGCCATGATCCGCTCCACGATCTCGGCCGGGCGGGCGCAGAGGTCGATAAGGAGAACCGAGAAGGCGGCATTGCCCTCCGTTTGGCTGTCGTCGAAGGCAGCGCCGGGAAGGTTGCCAAGGAACCCCTCAATGAGCCTGATGATCTTTTCCCGCCAGATGTCCTCGTACCAGTCAGGCCGGGCGAGGGCGCGTTCTTTGGCTGACAGGAAAGCGCGAAGCGCAATGCCCTCCTGAACCGATGGGTTGTTGAGAACCGATGACTCCGGCATCCAGAAGAACACTGGATCGGCGTTGAGAAGCTCCCACACTAATTCGTGCAAGGCAGCAATGAGTGACTGGCAGGGTATTGCTTCTGCCCGCCGGCAGGCTTCCGCGACAACTTCCTGAGTGAAGTCTATGGCGGCGTCCGGGTCGGCGTAGCGCGAACGCTGGTACGCAGCGCTGACACGCTCGTACAACGCCAGCATCTCGACATGCTCACGATCGGCAAGTGAGCCAACGAAGGCAGCCCGCGCATTGGACCACCGGAAGGCCGACCGGAAACTCGACCACCCCAGGATGTTATATCTCAAGCACCTCTTCCCCGCCGAAGTGCGCGGCTGCGTCAAGCACCTGCTTGAAGGTCTGCGCCGCCTCCTTGATCTGCTCCTCGACGGCGAGCATCTCCAGAATGTCCTTGCACTCGATGCGCTTGCCGCCGGCAAGGTCGTCAACGGTCACCGAGATGTTCAGGGCCTTGAAGGCAAGCTTGGACGCCAGCCCGAGAAGGCCTCTGCCACTGCCTTCGACCAGCTCGGCCTTCGTATACAGGATCGACTTGCCCAGCTTATACCGCGCGATATAGGCGCGCTCCTCCGGCGTGATATCGGCACGCACTTCAAGGCTGAACACGGCGTTGCCCATCATGCTCGATCGCTGGTCGCGGCGCAGCAGTAGGTTCACAGGTGCCTCCCTGCTTCTTGTTCTGGCAACGGTATCGGAAACGCAAGAGGGACGCGGTGTCAAGCGGAAAGTGGAACGGTTATCGGCAGAAGGTTTGGATCAGGCTCTGGCACTCAGGCCGAGGTTAAGGATGTAGTGGTAACTCGGGGTCCGGTTGCACGGGCCTGGGGCCGCGAGCGAGCCGCCCGTAGGAAGGTGAGCGAGCAGATGGATGCGAAGCATCCGAGTCGGGGAGTGACTGGTGGTGATGTTGGATCAGTACGCGAAGCAGTGTGCAGCGGCGGAGAACCGCTGCAAGGGGATACGAGGGGGCGATACGCATTCCTCCTGTCGTATCGCCATCAAGTCCTGCATTTCTGTCGCTCGGCCGACATGCAAAGGGGGCCGGGATTGGACCCCGGCCCCCGCTCCCCTATTCGGGGAAGTCGTCGTTTGTTGATTGGTCACGCAGTTCGATGCGCTTCTGCAGCCAGTCCTGCACCTCCTGCTTCACCCACCCAACCCGCGCTCGTGGCCCATTCCCGAGGCGCACACGCCGTGGAAACCTGCCAGCGGCTTCGAGCCGGGCAATGTGCTGCGGGCTATACAGCACGATCTGCCGAAGTTCCTTCTTGCCTACCAAACACACCATCACAGTGATTCCCTTTGAGAGGGAGCCATCGCGATAGCTCCAGTGGATGACTAGTCCATTGGACAGCAGGAGGTTAGCATGGGTCCTGAAACGATGCGATATGTTTTTCCCAGAGGATTACCGCGTGCCGCATTTCGTCCCAATATGCGTGACGGTTGTATATTGCTGCGACCCCCCTGATTGCCCCGGCTGAATGGTTCAGCAACTTTTCTAGAACATGGATGGGCGTGCCCAGCGCTGCGAGGTTAGTGGCATAGGTCCGGCGCAGGTCGTGGTGTGTGAAGTTCTCTACCCCACACTTATCGAGCTCAATCTTACGCACGCCGAAGCCTTTGAATGCCCGATCAGTGTAGCCCCGCGCTGGAAATAGCAGGACGCCTGTCCGTTGAATGGCGTCGAGAACGCTCTTGGTTACAGGGCCATAAGGAATGCGGTTGGGCCGGCTGTTCTTGGTCAGCCAGGCGGGGAGGCTGATGCTGGTCTCGTCGATCCAGTCCCACTGCAGGGCGGCAACTTCCCCGGTGCGCTGTCCAGTGAGAATGAGCAGTTGAACGATCGTCCCGTAGGGGTGACCGATGGCCTGTGCCCGAGCCCAGACCTTCGCCAGTTCTTCATCAGAGAGGACGCGGTCGCGCGGGCGCCCGAGCTTGGGGGGTTCCAAACGAGCGATCGGCGAGGCCTCCAGATACCCGCGTTTGACGCAGAAGTTGCAGAAGGTCCGCACAACGCGGTGGGCGTGTTCTTGCTCGGACGGAGTGTCCTGAAGCGAGTCGATGACCTTCGCAATGTCCGCCGTCTTCACCTCGCTTAGGTTTCGGCTTCGGAAGTGAGGGAGAAAGTGCCGGTTGAGGATGCGACCATTCTCCCGTGCGGTGCTGGCCTTGTGTCTCTGCCGTGAGTGCGTGGAGAAGAAGAGTTCGAGCGCATCAGCGAAGCCAATTGTCGGCAGGGGCTCTTTCCCCAATGTGCGCTCCGCAAAGCACTCTCGACACGCTTGCCGAGCTTGGGCGAGGCTCATCGCCGGATAGTGGCCCAAGGTCACGCGGCGCCGCTCCGGACCGAGCAACATCACGAATGTCTTGATCCTCTTCCCAACCCGAACACCAAAGTTCGGTAAGGTCGAGTCCCAGTAGGTGATCTGGCCATCAGAGGGCTTGAAGGCCCTGATGCTGATGTCGGTCAACGCGAGTTGGGGCATCTTAGGCTCCAGTTAGGCTCAGAAATCGCGCGCGTAGTAGGGCGTAACAGGGGGTAACCATGAGCAACCATATACCTCAAAATTGGCGGAAACGCTACGATTTTCTGGCATAATGGTACGATATAGAAAGAAATGGTAAACGCCTGGAAACAGCTTCCCAAGCTGCATACGAGGGTTCGATTCCCTTCACCCGCTCCACCCGGGCTGCCACAGCTTCGGTAGGCCGTTGCGCCATCAGGCAAGCCCTCGGGCGCTTGACCCGAGGGCTTGCCCGAGGCTCCGCCGACGCCGCAGGATGGACCGATGAGCGAGACACTCCTCGACATGAAGGGCATGAACTGCCCGCTGCCCGTGCTGCGGGCGAATCGCGCGCTGCGCACGATGGCGCCCGGCGAGCGGCTGCGCGTGCTGGCGACCGACCGCGCCGCGGTGGCGGACTTCCAGGCGTTCTGCCGGGAGACAGGCCACGCGCTGCTGGCCTGGAGCGAGGAGGGCGGCGTGTTCAGCTTCGTCATCCGCCGGCGGGCCGACCAGCCGGAGCAAAAGGACGGATGAGATGCCCACCGCCCTGATCACCCATCCGGCATGCCTGCGGCACGACGCCGGGCCGTATCATCCGGAATGCCCCGACCGGCTGCGCGCGGTGCTCGCCGCGCTGGAGGCGGAGGAGTTCGCCGGTCTGCTGCGCGAGGCGGCGCCGCGCGCGACCGAAGAGCAACTCACCCGGGTGCATCCCGCCAACTACGTCGAGGCGATCCTTGCCATCCGCCCCGAAGAAGGCGAGCTGGTGCAGCTCGACGCCGACACGGCGATGAGCGCCGGCAGCGCCGAGGCGGCCTTGCGCGCCGCCGGCGCGGCGGTGGCTGCGGTGGACGCGGTGATGGAAGGCTGGGCGCGCGCCGCCTTCGCCGCGGTGCGTCCCCCGGGTCACCACGCCGAACCCGCTCGGCCGATGGGCTTCTGCCTGTTCAACAACGCCGCGGTGGCGGCACTGCACGCGCGTGCCCGCTGGGGCGTGCAGCGCGTCGCGGTGGCGGACTTCGACGTGCACCACGGCAATGGCACGCAGGCGATGTTCGCCGCCGACGCGGACCTGTTCTACGCCTCCTCGCACCAGCATCCCTGCTATCCCGGCACCGGCGAGACCTGGGAGCGCGGTTCGGCGAACAACATCATCAATGCGCCATTGCGGCCCGGCTCGGATGGCACGGCGTTCCGCGCCGCCTGGTCGGACACGATCCTGCCCGAACTGGATCGCTTCGCCCCCGGCCTGCTCATCGTTTCGGCCGGGTTCGACGCACACAAGGCCGATCCGCTGGCGCAATTGCGCCTGGAAACGGCGGACTACGCGTGGATCACCCAGGAGCTGACAGGGATCGCCGCGGCACATTGCAACGGCAGGATCGTCTCGGTGCTGGAAGGCGGCTATGACCTGGCGGCGCTGGCGGCTTCGGCCGCGACCCATGTGCGCGGCCTGATGCAGGCCTAGGAGAGACGCATGTCGGACAAGCAACCTGCCAAGGGCACGGATGTCAGCGCCCTGTCATTCGAGGACGCGCTGGCGGAGCTGGAGCAGATCGTGCGCGCCCTGGAGAGCGGCCAGCAGAAGCTGGAAGACGCCATCACGGCCTACGAGCGGGGCGCTGCGCTGCGCCGACATTGCGAGGCGAAGCTGGCGGAAGCCGAGGCGCGCGTCGCGGCCATCGTCGAACACGCCGACGGGACGCTGTCGACGCGGGCAGTGGAGTAAGAAAATTCACCGCAGAGACGCAGAGTGCGCAGAGTGCGCAGAGGAAAAGCCAATT
Source organism: Acetobacteraceae bacterium (assembly GCA_041487355.1). GTDB lineage: Bacteria > Pseudomonadota > Alphaproteobacteria > Acetobacterales > Acetobacteraceae > JAMXLO01. The sequence continues at coordinate 18,291 of JBGPND010000061.1, forward strand.
GCGCTTCGCGCGAAGCGCAATGTTTGCTTCTCAGCGTTCTCTGCGTCTCTGCGGTGAATTTTCTTGCGGATTCGAGCCGACCAGATGCTGGTGGATCGCGGCCTTGTCGAGAGCCGCACGCGCGCCCAGGCGCTGATCCTCGCGGGCAAGGTGTTCAGCGGCGAACGCCGGATTGCCAAGGCAGGCGACGCACTCGCACCTGATGCCGCGCTCGAAGTCCGCGGCCAGGACCATCCCTGGGTGTCACGCGGCGGGCTGAAGCTCGAGCACGCGCTGAACCAGTTCGGCCTGTCCCCGGAGGGGCGGATCTGCCTCGACGTGGGTGCCTCCACCGGGGGCTTCACCGACGTTCTGCTGGCCCATGGCGCCACGAAGGTGCACGCGGTCGATGTCGGCCATGGCCAGCTCGCCTGGAAGCTGCGCACGGACCCACGTGTCGTGGTGCACGAGAAGACCAACGCCCGCTACCTGACACGGGACATCGTCGCCGATCCGATCCAGGCCCTGGTCTGCGACGCCAGCTTCATCGGCCTCGCTACCCTGCTGCCGGCGCCGCTGGCGCTCTGCGTGCCGGGCTCCTGGGCGGTGGCGCTGATCAAGCCTCAGTTCGAGGCGGGGCGGGATGCGGTGGGCAGCAAGGGCGTGGTGCGCGATCCCGCCGTGCACGCCGCAGTGTGCGAGCGCGTGCGCGCGTGGTGGGCTGCCCTGCCAGGCTGGCGCGTGCTCGGGGTCACCGAGAGTCCGATCACCGGCCCGGAAGGCAATCGCGAGTTCCTGATCGCCGCCGCGAGAGACTGACCTCAGGGCTGGTTCGGACCACTGTGCACGGCAGCCATGTCGCGCTGCGCGATCTCGGCCAGCAGAGACCACACCTTCCCGGGTTCCATCGGCACGTCCGGATCGTTCAGCAGCCGGTCGAGCTCGTCGAGCTTACGGGCGTAGTCGGCGTCCGTCATTCCAGTCTCTCCAGTCGCGTCGGCAATGCACAGAATCCGCAGGAACGTGGCAGTCCTGGGGCAGTGTTATGAAATCGGGATGCTTGCCGCGGAGTTAAGAGCCGACGCCCGATCAAACCGACGACAACACCGCTGGAGCCAGCGCCGCGGCCCCGGCGGCGGGATGCGCCGGATTGCGAAACCGCACCTCGCCGCCCTCCGCGGCGTCGGGGGCGGCCACGCCGAACAGCTCGAACCGCGATGTGCAGGTCACCGCGATGACCGGGCGCGCCGCCTTGTGCGTCAGGAACTGCCGGGCCTCGCCCTCCAGTTCCAGACGCTCGCGCAGTCCGCGCCATTCGCCGCGATCGGTATCGTCGACGAACATCGCCAGGATGCCCGGACGGGTTCCGGTCAGCCGTGCCGGCGCGATGGCGGCCAGCCGGCGGCGGACGGCGGCGGCGATTTCGTTCTGGCGGCCGGCGCGGGCCGCCATCACGAAGACGCCATCGCCCGCGGCGGTGACCGAAAGATGCGCCTCCGGGCCGAACTCCTCGCGCAACGAGGACCACAGGCCAGGCTGGTCCGACTGTCCGCCGGTCAGCACCAGCGGGTCGAGCCGAAGCACCAGCGCGTCGTCGTGGTCGCGGCGCCCCTTCGTCTCGAGCAGGCGACGGATGCGCATATGCAGGGATGCCAGCGCATCGCCCTCCGCCATCGGCTCATGCAGGCCACCTTGCAGGCCCTGCGGGAGGGTCATCTTCAGCAGATAGCGGCCGGGATGCGCCGTGAGCCAGGCCTGCAGATCGGCATCCATCCGGTCGGCCAGGCGGGACCAGGCGGCCCGGTGCACCAGGCGTCCGTCCTCGGCCGAGACGACATCGCAGACGACTTCCGCCTCCATCGTCCCGCTCGCCAGCAGCAGGTCGTAGCCGGCGTCCTGCTCGAGGCCCGGAAAGCCGACGTGGAAGCCGCGCTCGCGCTGCAGCACGGCGGTGCGCAGCAGGTGGCAGAGCGGCATAAGGGTGCCGTGGCCGCTGAGGCCGGCGCGCAGTCGCTCCCGCAGACGTGCACAGCCGTGCGGCGTGAGCCGCGTGGCAAGCGCCACCACTTCACCCGCGAGCCGCGCCACATGCAGCTCGGGGGTCGCGGGCGGGCGCTGCAGCGGACCGCGCAGGCGTTCGATCGCGAGTTCGACGGCATGGCGCTGGCGGATCGCCTGGCCGGCGCGCGGCCCCGAGGCGGCGAGGCGGTGGATTTCCGTCACGCGCGCTGACCACGCCCTCGCGCCGGCCAGTGCGACGAACGCATCGAGCGCAGGCAGATCGAACGGTGGCGGCCTTGGTTGCATGACGAGCCTGGTCCCCGGGAATAGACGCGCTCCGCGAGCGGTTCATTCCCCAGGGAGGCAACTCGCCCCGCTCAGTTGCGCGGCAGGCGGGCCGTGGCGGGGGCGTCGGGGTTCTGCGCGCGGTGGCGCAGAAGGTGATCGGCGAGCACGCAGGCCAGCATGGCCTCGCCGACGGGCACGGCGCGAATACCGACGCAGGGGTCGTGGCGGCCCTTGGTGATGATCTCGATCTCCTGGCCGGTGCGGTCCACGGTCCGGCGCGGCGTCAGGATCGAACTGGTCGGCTTGACGGCGAAGCGGGCGATGATCGGCTGGCCGGTGGCGATGCCGCCGAGGATGCCGCCCGCGTGGTTGGAGGCGAATTCCACCAGCCCGTCGCGCATGCGCATCTCGTCGGCATTCGCCTCGCCCGAGAGAGCCGCGGCGGCGAATCCCTCGCCGATCTCGACGCCCTTCACCGCGTTGATCGACATCAGCGCCGCGGCGATGTCGGCGTCCAGCTTGCCATAGATCGGCGCGCCGAGGCCTGGCGGGACACCCTCGGCCACCACTTCGATCACCGCCCCGGCGGAGGAGCCGGCCTTGCGCACCTCGGACAGGTAGGTTTCCCATTTCGCCGCGGTGACCGGGTCGGGACAGAAGAACGGGTTGGCATCGACCGCGTCCCAGTCCCAACGCGCACGATCGATGCGATGCGGGCCGATCTGCACCAGCGCGCCGCGGATACGCACGCCCGACCCCAGCACCTTGCGCGCCACTCCGCCGGCGGCCACGCGCATCGCGGTCTCGCGCGCGGACGAACGGCCGCCGCCGCGATAGTCGCGGATGCCGTATTTCAACTCGTAGGTGAGATCGGCGTGGCCGGGACGGAACTGCGCGGCGATCGCCGAATAGTCGCGCGAGCGCTGGTCGACGTTGTCGATCTGCATCGCGATCGGCGTGCCTGTCGTCTGGCCGTCGAATACGCCCGAGAGGATGCGGACCTCGTCCGGCTCCTGCCGCTGGGTGGTGAAGCGCGACTGGCCCGGGCGGCGGCGATCGAGCCAGGGCTGGATGTCCGCCTCGGAGAGCGGAATGCGCGGCGGGCAGCCATCGACCACGCAGCCGATCGCCGCTCCGTGGCTTTCGCCCCAGGTGGTGACACGGAACAGGTGTCCGAAGCTGTTGTGGCTCACGGATTATCGTCATGGCCGGGCTTGACCCGGCCATCCACGCGTTGGCGGTGGGGGCAGATGGCCGGGTCAAGCCCGGCCATGACGAGCGGCACGGTGCTCATAACTCTCGCCCTTCGACGATCGCGATGTCCGGCGCGGCGGGGTTCTTCATGCCGACGATATGGTAGCCGCAGTCCACATGGTGCACCTCGCCGGTGACGCCGGAACCGAGATCGGACAGCAGATACACCCCGGCGCCGCCGACGTCCTCGATAGTGACGTTGCGCTGCATCGGCGAGTTGAGCTGGTTCCAGCGCAGGATATAGCGGAAATCGCCGATCCCGGAGGCGGCCAGGGTCCTGATCGGGCCGGCGCTGATCGCGTTCACCCGGATGCCCTGCCCACCCAGATCGGCGGCCATATAGCGCACCGAAGCCTCCAGCGCCGCCTTGGCGACGCCCATCACGTTGTAGTGCGGCGTCCAGCGTTCGGCGCCGACATAGGTGAGGGTCAGCAGGCTGCCTCCGGCCGACATCATCGGCACGGCGCGCTGCGCCACGGCGGTGAACGAGTAGCAGGAGATGTCCAGTGCCTGCAGGAATGCCGCGCGCGGCGTGTCGAGATAGCGGCCGCGCAGATAGGCCTTGTCGGCATAGCCGATGGCGTGCACCAGGAAATCGAGCCCATTCCACTGCGCCTTCAGCGCACAAAAGGCGGCGTCGATGCCGGCCTCATCGGCCACGTCGCAGGGGAACACGCGGTCCGAGTTCACCGATGCGGCCAGCGGCCGCACACGGCGCTCCAGGGCCTCCCCCTGGAAGGTGAAGGCGAGTTCCGCGCCCTGAGCGGCGCAGGCGGCGGCGATACCCCAGGCGAGCGAGCGCTCGTTGGCCACGCCCATGATCAGGCCACGCTTGCCTTGCATCAGCGTGCCTTTGCAGGGAGCGGTCAGGGGCGCGCTGTCGGGCATGGTCGATCCTATCGGGTCCGGCGTTGCAAGGCGGCGTCCTTTGCCATCGGTGGTGGCACACCCTCGCGTGGCGGGGCAAGAGCAACCGGGCGATCGACCGCAGGTCGATCACGGCTTGGCGCGCCGCCCTCGTGGCGGCAGAGTGCGCCCGTTCGAGGGGAAGATCGACTCATGCCCGATAGTAGCCAGCTCGTCGCCGGCCCGTTCGCGAAATTCGCCGACTGGATGGCGGAGGCCTGGACCCACGAGCCGGAGGATGCCAACGCCATGACTCTCGCCACGGCGACACTGGACGGGCTGCCTTCGGCCCGCATCGTGCTGCTCAAGGGGGCGGATGCACGCGGCTTCGTGTTCTACACCAACAAGCAAAGTCGCAAGGCCGAGGAACTCGCCGCCAATACCAGCGCGGCGCTGCTGTTCCACTGGAAGCCGTTGGGCCGGCAGGTGCGCATCGAGGGCCGTGTGGAACACGTGACCGACGCGGAGGCCGATGCGTATTACGCGACGCGCCCGCGCATCTCCCGCCTGGGCGCCTGGGCATCCGACCAGTCCCGCGTGCTGCCGGAACGGGCGGTGCTGGAACGGCGGCTGGCGGAATACGAGGCGAAGTACCCTGGGGAAGACATCCCGCGCCCGCCGCACTGGTCGGGCTACCGGGTGATCCCAGGGAAATTCGAGTTCTGGCAGAACATGCCGTACCGGCTGCACGACCGCACCGTCTACACCAGGGCAGCGAACGGCGGTTGGGTGGTCGGCAAGCTGTTTCCCTGACCCCCGGATGGCTGTCCCGCCCGCGCAGGCGGAGGTCGCCGCGTTCCTCCGCCACTTGGCCGGCACGGAGCCCGTGGAGACCCATATTTCGCTGGTGTTCGTCGGCACCGACACGGTGTGGAAGCTGAAGAAGGCGGTGCGGTTGGCCTTTCTCGATTTCACCACGGTGGACGAACGCCATCGCTTCGCCCTGCGCGAACTGGAGCTGAACGCCCCGGCAGCACCCGGCCTGTACCGCGACGTGGTGCCGATCGTGCGCCGCCCGGACGGCACCCTTGGGATAGGCGAGGTGCCGGAGACCGGACTGCCGGTCGTGGACTGGGTGCTGCGCATGGCGCGCGTGCCGGCGGATGATTTCCTCGACGTGATCGCCACATCAGGCAGGCTGACATCGTCCTTGCTCGATGCGCTGGGCGACGCCGTCGCGGCCTACCACCAGGCCTTGCCGGCGGTGCCAGGCGTTGATGCAGTCGCGGCGATGCGCCGGGTGACCCTTGGCAACGCGCGTTCGGCACTGGATGCCGGATTGCCGGCGGAGCCGGTGCAGCAATGGCAGCAGGGTCTGCTCGCGGCACTCGACCGCATCGCGCCGTTCCTCGCCGAACGCACACGGACCGGTTTCGTCCGCCGCGCCCATGGCGATCTGCATCTCGGCAATCTCTGCCTGTGGCAGGGCAGACCGGTGCCGTTCGACGCGCTCGAGTTCGACGAGGCGATGGCCACCATCGACCTCGGCTACGACCTCGCCTTCCTGCTGATGGATCTGGACCAGCGGGTCGATCGGCATGCGGCGAACCGCGTGCTGAACCGTTACGTCGCGCGGACCGGGGACGCCGCCCTGACGCGTGGGCTGCCTGCCTTCCTGTCGCTGCGCGCAATGATCCGCGCGCATGTCGAAGCGAAGCGGGGCAACGCCGCGCCCGCTGCCCGCTATCTGGGTGCGGCCGCGGACTATCTCCGCCCGCCGCCGCCCATCGCGGTGGCGATCGGCGGGCTGCCGGGCAGCGGCAAGTCAACCCTGGCGCGTGCCCTGGCGCCGGAACTGGGCGGGGCGCCCGGTGCGCTCGTGCTGCGCAGCGACGAGATCCGCAAGCGTCTCCACGGTGCCGCGCCGGAGGACCGGCTGCCGCAAGCCGCATACAGCGAGGCGGTAAGCGAGGTGGTGTTTGCCGCCCTCGCCGATTCGGCGCGCGTCGCCCTGGCCGGTGGCCACGCCGTGGTGGCGGACGCCACCTTCATCGACGCCAGGAGCCGGGCCAAGATGGCGGAAGCCGCCGGCGCGGCCGGGGTTCCCTTCATCGGCCTGTGGCTTGAAGCGCCGCTGCCGGTGCTGGAAGCCCGCATCTCGGGGCGTCGGCGCGACGCCTCCGACGCCACGATCGAGGTGCTTCGCGCCGCGAGCCGTGCCAATCCTGGCCCCGGCGACTGGGTCGCGGTGGACGCCGGCGAGGCGAACCTGGCCCTGGCCCAGGCGCGCGATATCCTGCGCCCGCTAGCGCGATTGCATTTGGCATGAGAGCCTTACGTAGGCAGCTACGCGCCGTCACAGGCCCGGTAACGGCAGCGAGAAAGCATTTAACACAGAGAAGCAGGGAGGACGACGGAGGTCACCGAGAAGGCGTTCATGCGCCCCCGGGTCAAGTGCCCTGGGC
>JBGPND010000062.1:0-24727 GCA_041487355.1 Acetobacteraceae bacterium
CCGCGGATGCACGCGATCGAGGCGCGCGGCTCCGGCTTCATCATCGACGCCGATGGGACGATCGTCACCAACAACCACGTGGTGAAGAACGCCAAGACGGTATCCGTCACGCTGGATGACGGCACGCAGCTTCCGGCGAAGGTGATCGGGCACGATTCGCGCACCGACATCGCGGTGCTGAAGGTCGACGCGCACCGCCAGATTCCCTACATCCAGCTCGGCAATTCGGCGAGCGTGAAGCCGGGCCAGTGGGTGGTGGCGATGGGCAACCCGTTCGGCCTGGGCGGTTCGGTGACCGCCGGCATCGTCTCGGCCAGCGGCCGCGACATCGGCGCCGGGCCGTATGACCAGTTCATCCAGATCGACGCGCCGATCAACCAGGGCAACTCGGGCGGGCCGCTGTTCACCCAGGACGGCAAGGTCATCGGCATGAACACCGCGATCCTGTCGCCCTCCGGCGGCTCGATCGGCATCGGCTTCGCCATCCCGTCCGACATGATCAAGACGGTCGTGGCGCAGCTCGAGAAGAGCGGCCATGTCACGCGCGGCTATATCGGCGTCGAGGCGCAGCAGGTCAGCGACACGATGGCGAAGGCGCTGCATCTGTCGCAGAATTCCGGTGCGCTGATCGCCGGCGTGCAGGCCGATGCGCCCGCCGCCCGCGCCGGTCTGGAGCCGGGCGATGTCATTACTTCGGTGAACGGCCAGGCGGTGAAGAACCCGCGCGATCTCGCGGTGGACATCGCCGCGGTGCAGCCGGACGACGAGGCGAAGCTGCAGGTGCTGCACAACGGCGATATCAGAACGGTCGCGGTGAAGGTTGGCTCGATGCCGAACGAGCAGGTGGCCGGCAACGACCGCTCGCAGGAGTCGGGGGAACGGATTGGCCTCGCCCTGGTGCCGCTGTCGCCGGATCTGCGCAACCAGCTCGACGTGCCCGATGGCACGCGCGGTGCGGTGGTGCGCAACGTCGAGCCGGGTTCGTCGGCCGATCAGGCGGGGCTGCAGACGGGCGATGTGATCGTGGGTGTCGGCGGCAAGAAGGTGACGTCGCCATCCGAGGCGGCGAGCGCGATCCGCGGCGCGACCAAGGATCACGCGGTCGCACTGCGCGTCATCCGCAACGGCGAGCCGGTCTTCGTGGCGGTGAACCTGGATCAGTCGTCGGAGGGCTAAACGCTGTCATTGCGAGGAGCGTAGCGACGAAGCAATCTCGGGGTGAGTGCGCACCTACATCGAGATTGCTTCGCTTCGCTCGCAATGACAGCCGGCCCTCGGATTCGGCCCGTGATCAGGCGCCGCCGCGCTCTTCCCGCAACAGGCCGAGCTTCTCCTGCACCGGACGGTCGGAGAAGCTGAACAGCACGGAATCGCCGCTCGTGCGATGGCGGTGCCAGTGCCAGCTCGGCACGACGAAGATGTCGCGCGGCTTCCAGCGGAACGTTGTGTCGGCGATCACCGTCTCGCCTTCGCCCTCCACCGCGACGAACACCGTGCCGTCGGTCGAGCGATACGGCGCGCCGGCGAACCCCGCAGGCAGCAACTGCATGAAGGCGCCGATCGTCGGCATCGCTGACTCGCCGGAGGCCGGGTTGACGTAGCGCAGCTTGTGCCCATGGCAGGCATCCGGATCGCCGTTGTGCGCCAGCGTCGCCAGAGCCTCGCGCGAACGCGCATAGGGATAGTTGAACACGGGCGAGCTCTTCACCGTCGGGTGCCAGTCGACCGGCAGCATGTTCGCACCATAGCGCGCGAGGCTGTCGCCTGGCGGGCGCGTCACCGTCTGGCTGTCGGCGTTCGCCGGTTCGGCGAAGCTCGCGTCGAACAGCCGGACGATCGGGATATCCAGCCCGTCGAGCCAGACCATCGGCTGGTCGGTTTCGTTGCCGTGGTCGTGCCACGTCCAGCTCGGCGTGATGACGAAATCGCCCGGCTCCATCATCGTGCGCTCGCCTTCCACCGCCGTGTAGGCACCATGGCCTTCGATGATGAAGCGCAGCGCGGACTGCGTATGACGGTGCGCCGGCGCCACTTCGCCCGGCATGATCAGTTGCAATCCCGCGAACAGCGAGTGCGTTATCGACGTCTGGCCGCGCAGCCCGGGATTCTCCAGGATCAGCACGCGACGCTCCGCTTCCTTCGCCGTGATCAGGCCGCCGGCCTGCATCAGGAACGGCCGCACGACGTTGTCATAGTCCCACTTGGCCGGCAGCGCCGGGGTCACCGGCGCTCGCGTCACCATCGAGTGCAGACGTTCCCACAATGGCGCAAGCGAGTGCTCGCCGATCCGGTCGTAGAAGGCCTGACGTTCGGTCGATTGGCTGACGGCGGTGTCGTTCATTGGGACGTTCCTCCGATCGCTGCAGGCTCGCGCTCGAGATGGTGCCGGAACACCGTCTAGGCAGCGGTCCGGGAGGAGTCAATCACGGCAGCTTTGCTCGATTGCGCGGCATTCCCTGGTTCGTCGGAACGCGAGCAGTACGCCAGGCGCGATGGCCTGAGCCGACATATCAGGTCCCGGTAATCGCCTTCCACTGCAGCCGCGTCTCGCCGCCGGGATCGCTTTCGACCCGGCATTCGCTGTCCAGAATCAGCGTCGCCCGCTCGGTCGGATTGTAGGCGGGCCAGGCAGGGATCGCCGGATGCTCGGGCTTGCCGCCGCGGGCGAATGCCGCCCAGGTGCCCGACATGGTCGCCGCCAGCTTGTGGGCCGCCTGGCTCCGGTCGGTTGCATTGGTGAGATCGAGCGTGTCGAAGGTGAACGGCACATCGAGCGCGTGCGGCGACTTCAGCCGGCCGCCGAACAGCGGCGTCTCCCAGTTGAACGCATACATGTAGACCGGCGCTCTGCCCTGCATCGCCTTGCGCTCCGCCACGATCAGCGAGCGGATGCGGAAATTCGAATCGGTCAGCGCGGCGATCAGCCGTTCCGCCGGGTTCATCCCAGGATGGCGGCGGCGGTAGGTTTCGATCACCTGGTCGGCATGGCCGCCTGCCACCGCAGCGACGCGGTCGCGCAGCTCCTGCTCGGTCAGCGTGCGGTTCCACACCTTGTCGTCGGTGGCGAGGAAGCTCGCCATCTCGTCCTTCATGTCGCCGATCAGCAGCGGGATGTCGGCCGAAATGCCGGGCGCATCGGGATCGAACGGATGGCGTGGCACGATGTCGCCATCCACCACCGGGCCGAACGCGTAGCGATCGAACAGTGGCATCGGCGCTGGCCCGATCGCCTTCTGCGCCGGCCCGACCGCTGCCAGCAGCCGCGCGACGGGAAGCGCCTGCAGCCGGTCGAGCTGCGCGGCGGTCAGCCCGACTTCCTTCAGCACTGCCTCCGTAAGCCTCGCCGCCCGGTCGCGCTCGCGCAGCCGCACCGCCGCACCGCTCTGCACGATGGCGCGGTGGAACAGCCCGCGCGCGGACGGCATCGCCAGCAGCGTGCAGACTTTGCCCCCGCCGCCGGACTCCCCGAAGATCGTCACGTTGCCCGGATCGCCACCGAACCGGTCGATGTTGTCCCGCACCCATTCCAGCGCTGCGACCATGTCGAGCGTGCCGGCATTGCCCGACTGTGCGAACGCCGCGCCGCCGATCGCCGAGAGGTCGAGGAACCCGAAGATGTTCAGCCGCTGGTTCACGGTGACCACCACGACGTCGCCGCGTTTGGCGAGCCGCGAGCCCTGCAGCCGGGGTGCGTTCGCGGTTCCGTAGGAGAAGGCACCGCCGTGGAACCACACCATGACCGGCCGCTTCGCGGCTTGATGTAGCCCGGGCGACCAGACGTTCAGCGTGAGGCAATCCTCGGTCTCCGGCGAGGTGTCGGGCGGGCCGGAGAAGTCCGCAAGCTCAGGCCGCGGGGTGGGGCGCAGGCCGGCCTGTGGCGCATGCCCGGTGTATTCCAGCGCATCGCGCACACCCGACCACGGTGCCGGCTTGTGTGGCGGCATGAAACGGTTGGCGCCTGACGTCGGCGCGCCGTAGGGGATGCACTTGAAGGCGGCCACGCCTTCGATGATCGCGCCGCGAACCCGGCCTGACTCCGTCTCGACGACAGGCGTGTCCCGTAGGGCGGCGGAAGCGCCGCCGGCGACAATATCATCCATCGTCTCTCTCCCTCTGCGCGGCAGGAGCATGCCGCCATGTCGCGTCCGCCGCCAGGGGCCTGCTTCGTTGCTACTTGTTAACCCTCCCCATCGACAGTCGGCATATGGAATTCGCGGTCGGGAGCAGGGTCAGCGCGCGCGGGCTCGCGTGGGACGTGGTCGAGGTCGCGCAGCTCGGCGCCCAGCAACTGCTGCATCTTCGCTGCGCCACGGGCGACTTGCGCGGGCTCGAATGGGACATCCTGCATCCGGCCGAACGCGTCGAGATCCTGCGTGCCGAGCTGCGGCCCGAAGCACCCGGACTCCTGGCCGCGTGGCGGCTGCATCACCAGGCCTGCCTGCTCGAGCAGGTGCTCGGCCCGGGGGACCTGCTGATCGCGGAGCCGGGGCGAGTGCAGATCGAGCCATACCAGCTCGTTCCCCTCATGCGTGCGCTGGAGCTGCCGCGGCCGCGCCTGCTGCTCGCGGATGGCGTCGGCCTCGGCAAGACGATCGAGGCGGGGCTCATCGTCTGCGAACTGATCGCACGTCGCCGCGCGCATCGCGTGCTGGTCGTGTCGCCGGCCGGCCCGCTGCTGGTGCAGTGGGACCAGGAGCTGCGGCAACGCTTCGGCCTGCGCTTCGCGCCGATCACCGATGCCGCTTCGCTGCAGGCGCAGCGGCGCAAGCTCGAACTGGGCGGCAATCCGTTCGATGCCGTCGCGCTCTGCCTCACGTCGCTCGACTTCGCCAAGCAGGAGCGCGTGCTCGAGGACCTCGAGCGTTCGGCCTGGGACCTGGCGATCATCGACGAGGCGCATCACTGCATCAGCGCCGGCGCCAGTACGGATCGCGACGACACGCTGCGCCGACGCCTGGCGGAGGTGATCGCGCGGCGCAGCGACGGGCTGCTGCTGCTCACTGCGACGCCGCATGACGGCTATGACGCGCATTTCGCCTCGCTGATCGAGTTGCTCGATCCCAGCCTGGTCGACGGGCGAGGCGGGCTGGCAGGGACTGGCTATCGCAGGCATGTCGTCCGGCGGCTGAAATCGCATATCCGCAACAAGCTGACCGGCGAAGCGCTGTTCCGCGAGCGCCGCGTGGTCCCGGTCCGCGTCGAAGTCGTTGGTGACGCAGCGCAGCCGGTGCGTGCTTTCCACCAGGCGCTCGCCGCACTGATCGCACCGCGGCTGCGGCGGGCCGCGCGGACGCGTGACTATGCCGATGCACTGGCATTCGTCAGCCTCCTGAAGCGCTCCGTCTCCACCATCGGTGCCTGCGTGAACACGCTGCGAGTTGTTGCTGACCGTTACGGCCAGTTGAGCACGAATGCAGCCGAGGCAGAGGCATTGCGGAAGGAGAGGGCGCGGGCGCTGCGCGCGTATCGCAAGCGGGCGCTGCGGTTTGGCATTCTCGATGCCGCGGCGGAAAGCGACGCCGCGCAACTGGAGGCCGACGGCATGGCCGCCGATCTCCACAGTTTCGGTGCGACGGAGCTTGCGTCGGTCACGCGTGCGCGGCGGCGTCGGACCGACGCAACCCTGGATGCGCTGAACGAGCTGATTGGGCTCGGTGCGGCAGCCGAACCGCACGACCCGAAGCTCGCCGCAATGGTGCGCGAGGTGCGTACGATCCGCGCCGGGCATCCGGCGACGAACATCATCGTCTATACCGAATATGCCGACAGCCAATTGGCGGTTTTGCGTGCCTTGCGCGCGGCGCAGGGGGTCGAGGGAGAGATCCTGGCGATCAACGGTCTCGATCCCGAGCCGGACCGCACGCGCATTGCGGAACGCTTTGGGGAGCAGGACGGCATCATCCTGATCAGCACCGACTCGCTGGCCGAGGGGCTGAACCTGCAGCAGCGCTGCTTCAATCTCATCCACCTCGACCTGCCGTACAACCCGAACCGGCTCGAGCAGCGCAACGGCCGCATCGACCGCTACGGGCAAACGCATGATCCGCGGATCCGCTACCTGTATCTCGCCGGCACGTTCGAGGAGCGGCTGCTGCTCCGCCTGATTGCGAAATACGAGAAGGCCCGTGCGCATCTCACCTTCATGCCCGACACGCTGGGCGTCACTGCCGACGAGGGCGCCTGGAGTACCGGTCTGGTCGCTGGTTTCGCCGAGCGGCAGGCGCAGTTGTTCGAGGACGAACCGCCTGCCATCCGCACGCTGGATCACGCGGCCGAGGAGGCGAATGCCGAGGCGTATCGTGACCTGCTGCACGAGATCGACCGCGCCTTCGATGGCTATGAGCGCAGTGCGGTGCGGCATGGCTGGCTGGCGGATCGCGGCCTGAATGCCGATGCGGCGCAGATGGCAGCGGCGAATGCGGCGCGGCGGCGCAGCGATGCATTGCTGGGTCACGTCGATCTGGCGGATTTCGTTTCCTCAGCGATCGAGGCGGAAACCGGCGGCACCTGCGCGCGGGCAGGCGTGCTGCGGCTTCCCGCCGATTGGACGACGGGCCTGGACGATCTGCCTGGCTACGACGTCGCGACGCGGATGCTGCGGATCACGCGCAAGCGGAACCGGTTGCGCGACGGGCATGGCCGGTCGCTTGCCTTCCTTGGTCGCGCGCATCCTGTGGTGCGGCGTGCGATCTCGTCTGTGCGGCGGATCGAAGGCGTCGCCTGCGACAACCGGGTGAGTGCCGCACGTGCGGATGCCGGTGTGCCTCTGTCGCTTCTGCTCTGCTTTAATGCCGAGCTGCACAGTGCGCGCGGGGCGGAAATCCAGCGCATGATCGCGGTGCTTGTGCCGGCGTCGGGCGTAGCGGTCGAAATTCCGCAACCCGAGCGGTGGTTGCATCTGGCGGACAACGGCCGCGAGATTCCGTCAGCTTCGTTGTGGCGTGATCTGTTCGCCGGCTGGGCGCCTCGCCGTCAGGCGGACGCCGCAGCCGTCGCGACAACAGCCATGCAGCGTATGGCGGTGGAGTTCGCTGCCGCGTGCGAGGGTGTGGCGGATCGCGAAGCGGCTGAGCTGGAACGCTGGTTGCGGCTGCGCACCGACGATATCTGCGGCGCTTTCGTGACGCGCACGGCTGATCTGTTCGGCGCCATGCCGACAGGGCCGGATTGGCAATCGCTTGCCGCACCGCTCGACCGGCTTGCCGCATTTGCCGCCGACGGCGGCAACCCGCCGGCACGGCGGCGCGAGGCGGACAGCGTCGTTGAGCTGTTTCAGCGCCGCACCAGGGAACGCGCGGCGCGTGCCGCCCTGTCGCCGCTGATCCTGCTTCCCGTCGGCATGCTCATGCTGGTGCCGCCCGGCTGCGGCGCGTGAATCTCGATCTCGGCGATTGCGTCCTGTTCGGCCCGGCGCTGCCGGAGCCGTTTGTGCGCTTCGAACTCGGACCTCTGCTGACAAAGCTGGGTTTGATGCCGAAGGTACGCGGCATACGCTTCGAACGGGCGTGGGACGCGTTGCATCGCCAGCTTCGCGTCCTCGGTGGCTCGGGCGGTCCGCAGCGCGTCTGCAATCACGTGCTCGTGCCGCTCGCGCATTGTCTGGGCTACGGCGCTCCGCTGCGTCAGGACGAAGTGTCCACGCGCGAAGGAATGGAGGACGGCGGCTGGCTGATGCAGGCACCGTGCGGTGGCAGGCTGCGTGCCTGGTCGGTCGGTGTCGAGGCGGATCTCGACGCACCGCATCGCAGCGGCCGCGCCTATCGCTTCAGTCCGACGCGCAGCGCGCAGCGCGTGTTGCTCGCAAGTGGCGAGCACGCGGGCCTGCTGACCAACGGCGAGGCGTTGCGCCTGCTGCTGTGCGATCCGGCCCGGCCGGACAGCCACGTCACGATCCCGCTTGCTGGCGCTGCAGGCTGGCGCACGCAGAACCTGGCGCCGGATTCCTATCGGCTGCTGCTGGCTCTCGCCGCGCCGAACGGGCTTGCCGCACTGGCCGACGTGCTCGATGCGGCGCGGCTGAGCCAGACCCGTGTCACCGGGGATCTGCGCCTGCAGGCGCGCAACGCCATCGAAGGCTTCCTGCAAGCCGTGCTCGATCATCCGGTGAATCTCCACCTGCGTGCCGAGGGTGATCGGCTTGCCGCTCGGCTGTGGGAAGAAGGACTGGTCCTGGTCTATCGGCTGCTGTTCGTGCTGAAGCTCGAGACAGCTTCGGACCCGGCGCGTGCGTTCAGCTTTGCCTCCACCCTCCTGTGGCGCAACGCGCTTTCGCCGAATCGGGCGCTGGGACCGCTGGTGCGACGCCATCTCGATCATGGTGCCGACACCGGGCGCATGCTGGAGGACGGTCTGCGGCTCATCTTCCGCGTGTTCCGCGACGGGTTGTCGTGCAGCGAACTCTCCGTCGCGCCATTGGGTGGGGCACTGTTCGGCACGCAGGCGACACCACTGCTCG
This sequence comes from Acetobacteraceae bacterium, assembly GCA_041487355.1. Classification (GTDB taxonomy): domain Bacteria; phylum Pseudomonadota; class Alphaproteobacteria; order Acetobacterales; family Acetobacteraceae; genus JAMXLO01. Next base: position 8,456 of record JBGPND010000062.1, read on the forward strand.
ATGGTCTGGCCTGGGGCGAGCGCGCCGTTGCGCTGTTGCTCGATCGTCTGCTGTGGACGATGCCAAAGGGGCGCGAGCGCGAGCGGGTGCATTACGGTTCGCTCGATGTCGAGGATCTCGGCCGCGTCTACGAGGCGCTGCTGGAGCTCGAGCCTGGCATCACGACGGAGCCGATGGCACGCCTGCGCCGGGCGAAGCGGGAGGTGGTGCTGCCTCTGCACCGCGCTGCCAACCTGCGCGCGACGCGGAAGTCGCTGGATGACAGGACCGGTGTGACGTGGATCGAGGACATTCCGCCGAACCGCTTCTTCCTGCGTGCCGGCCTGGGCCGCAAGGCTACCGGTTCCTACTACACGCCGCACGCATTCGTTCGCTTCCTGGTGCGGGAGACGCTCGCGCCGCAGATCAGCAGCCGCAGTCCGGACGAGGATCCGAATCCTGCTGCGATCCTGTCGCTGAGGGTGGTCGATCCAGCGACAGGCAGCGGGCATTTCCTGGTCGAAGCTTGCCGCTTCCTCGGCGAAGCGTTGTACGCTGCGTGTCGCCTGTGTGACGACAATGCCGCTGCGGCGGAAGACGCGGCAGAACGAGCGCGCCCCGACGAACACGCACGCCTGCTGACCCGCGCCGAGGCACTGCGCAAGCGTGTCGCGGACCTGCCCGATCCGGATGGCACATTGCTGGCATATCTGCCGAGCCGCGCGAGCGAAGGCGGCGACAGCGGCGTGTCGCAAAGCCGTGCGTTGGCCATCTGCCGCCGCCTGGTCGCGGTGCACTGCCTTTATGGCGTCGACAGGAACATGCTTGCCGTCGAGCTGGCGAAGCTGTCGCTGTGGCTGGAGTCGTATGCCGAAGGCCTGCCTTTGACATTCCTCGATCATCGGCTGGTGCAAGGCGATTCGCTCGCGGGGCCGTTTCTTGCGCAGCTCGCAACGTTGCCGGTCGGCGGCAAGCCGCTGGATCCGCTGCTGGCGCAAGGTGTTGCCGACCGGCTCAGCGCCGCCGTGGAAGCGGCACTGGGCGAGGTGCGGGCATTGGAGGCCAGTGTCGGCAGGGACGCGGCCGATCTCGTGTTGAAGGAGGCCGCGAAGGCGCGGCTGGATGCGACGCTGGCACCGCTGGGCCAGCTTGCCCGTGTTTGGTCAGGTGCCGTGATGCTGGCTGCGCGCGAATGTGATGACGAATGGCTGGCGCTGGCCCGCACGGTGGCTGCGACCGGAGCCTGGCCTGATGCGCTGACGGAACGGTCAGCGGCGATGCTTGAGGCGGGGAGACTGGCCCTGCCGTGGGACCTGACTTACCCGGAGGTGTTCCGGCCGGATGGTGCTGGCGGGCGGATGGGTGGTTTCGATGCCGTGCTGAGCAATCCGCCATGGGACATCATGCAGCAGAACGCGGGCGAATTCCTGGCAGGGCTCGATCTGTCCATCCTGGACGCGCCGACGAAGCGCGAGGCGCAGGCGATCCAGGATCGACTGCTGGCCGATCCGCGCGCCGCGACTGCATTCCGGCAGTATCAGCTCGGGTTCCAGCAGCAGCATCGCCTGGTCGACAGGCTCTATCGGCATCAGAAGCTGGGAGCGCGTGATGAACCGATGGGCGGCAAGCTGGACAGTTTTCGCGTGTTTGCCGAGCGCAAGATGCAATTGGTGGGGCCGGCGGGTGCCATTGGCATGGTCGTGCCGTCGGCATTCCACGCCAATGAAGGCGCGACGGGCATCCGCCGGCTCTACCTGCGGCAGACGCGGCTGGAATGGTGTTTGTCGTTCGAGAACCGGCGGAAGCTGTTCGAAATCGACAGCAGGTTCAAGTTCACCCTCGTGGTCGCACGGCTGCCGGGGCCAACGCGAACAGTGCGTTGTGCCTTCTACCTGACGGATTTTGCGCAGATCGAGGAGCCGGGGCGGCTGATGGACTATGATCCCGAATTTATCGGCTCTTCGGGTGGTGCGCACGCGACGCTGCTGGAATTGCGAGGCGTAGGAGATATCGCAATAGCGCGACGGATGTTTCAATTACCGCAAAGATTTGGCGTGTGGATGGACGGAATTGGCATATTTCTGAGTCGCGAGGCTCATATGACTGACGATGCCGGTCGTTTCACGCCAGTCGCGGCACTCCTGGGTTCAGGTCTATCGGTAACGGACCGGTCGATTGCGGAACGGCTGCACTGCAAAGGCTATCTCGTGTTGCACGAGGGAAAGACGATCCACCAATTCAAAGATCGATGGGACACAGCACCTCGATATGCGATCGCCGTGCGCGAGTTGGCCGGCAGGCCGCAGTTTCTTGAGAACACCCGGTATTTCCGTGCGGCTTGCCGCGAAATAGCCCGCTCCACGGATGAGCGCACTGCAATCGCCGCCATTCTACCGCCGGGAGTGATCTGCGGCCATACGATAAACGTTGAACGCAGGCCGTCGCAGAGACCGAACGCAGCAGCACTCACCGTGGTTGCCGTGATGAACAGCTTCGCCTTCGACTGGATGCTGCGGCAGAAGGCGGCGGCACACGTTAGTCTTTACATCCTCTCCGAACTGCCGAGCCCTCGACTCACACCGATCGCTGATCGCTTTCTGGCGCACGATTCCCTTCGATTGTCCTGCAACCATCAAGGCTTCTTGCCGCTCTGGCGCGAACAACTCGGAAATGCCTGGTGTGAAGCATCAAAGCCATGCTTTTGGCCTGCCGTCCCAGCCGAGGACGCACGCTGGCGCCTGCGCGCCGCGATGGACGCGGTCATGGCCAATGCCTACGGCCTGGATCGCGCCGACTACGAACACATCCTCGGCAGCTTCAGCCACAGGTCCTTCAAGCTCGCGCCTGCCTTCTGCCTCAGGGCATTCGATGAACTTGCGGAGAAGGGTCTCGAAGCATTCTGCCGCGAGCACGATCCGTATTTCGATATCCCGCTGGTGACAGCACTCGCGCAGCCGATCATCAGCCTGCCTGCGAGATCTCTGTGCGCTTCAACCTCTCCGTGCAGGTGACGGACGCTTTCATGCAGGCGGTCCGAAGTTCTTGGCCGATCATTCACTCAGTACGCGGGCGCGGTCCCCTCGTTGTGCTGGTCGGCGGCTTCCGCATGGTCCGTGCGCGCGCTCGGCACGGTGAAGCGGAAGATGGTGCCACCGCCCGGATTGTCTTCCGCCCACAGCCTGCCGCCATGGGCCTCGATGATAGAGCGGCTGATCGACAGCCCGACGCCCATGCCGGCCGCCTTGCTCGTCACGAACGGCTGGAACAGCCTGGGCCGAACGTCCGCGGCGATACCGGGCCCGGTATCGGCGATGCTGACCTCGACCGAACTGCCAGCGGAACCCACAGTGGCGATGGTCAGCTCGCGCCGCGGACTGCCGGACATGGCCTCGGCCGCATTGCGCATCAGGTTGATCAGAACCTGTTGGATCTGAACCTTGTCGATCAGGACCGAAGCTGCTTCCGGATCGAGGCGCAGCTCCACTTTCACGCCCTGGCTTCTGGCACCCACCAGCGCCAGCGCACTCGCCTCTTCGATCACCTTGGTAAGCCTCTCGACGCGTCGTTCCGTCTCGCCCTTCCGCACGAAATCGCGCAGCCGGCGAATGATCTGGCCAGCCCTGTCGACCTGTTCGACCGCCTTGCCGAACGCGGCTTCGACCTTTGCGGATTCGCCTGTCCGCAACAGACGCCGGCTTGCCCGGAGGTAGTTGCTGATGGCAGCCAGCGGCTGATTGAGCTCATGCGCCAGAGCCGACGCCATCTGTCCCATCTCGCCCAGGCGCGCCACGTGCAACAGTTCCGACTGCAACTCATGCAGCCGCCGCAAATTCTCTTCGCGTTCGCTCAGATCCCGCACGAATCCCGTGAATTGCCGCCGCCCCTCCAGGACGAACTCACCCACCGCAAGCTCCATCGGAAACGTGCTGCCGTCGTTCCGTTGACCGATGACCACGCGTCCCACACCGATGACGCGGCGCTCGCCGGTCGCGAGGTAGCGGCTCAGGTAACTGTCATGGGACTGGGCGTAGGGCGCCGGCATGAGCATGCTGACATTGCGGCCCTGCACATCCTCGGCAGTAAACCCGAACAGACGCTCGGCAGCCGTGCTGAAGGATTGGATCAGGCCTCGCTCGTCGATCACCACCATCGCATCCGGGATAGTCGTGAGGATGGAGCGCAGGTGGGCCTCGCTGCCTTGCAACTCCTCGACCAAACGCTGGTTGCGCTCGTCGCTCTCCTGGAGCGCATGGTGGCTTCTCGCAAGCTCCTCGTTTGCCGTGCGCAGCTGATCGATGATCACCTGCTGCTCGCGGACAAACGTATCCCGCGCGATTTCTTCGCGCTTGAGGCGAACGATTTCGGTGACGTCATCGACCCGGTGGATGATCCACGCTACCTCACCGTCCTGGCTCAGCATCGGACTGTTCAGCGGACTCCAGTATCTTTCCTCGAAGCTGCCGTCGGGGCGGCGCACGTCGTATTTCTGCACCGACATGGCGTCGGGTCGCCGGAACCGCAGCATCCGTTCCAATGAGGCGCGGAGATTGCTGACGCCCGTGGCATCCGGGTCCTGAGGGTTGTCCGGGAAGACCTGGAACAGGCCCTTGCCGATGATGTCGTCCCGCTGCGTCATCGTGGCGCGCAGGTAGGCATCGCTGGCTTCCACTATGATCAGCTCAGGTGTCAGGATCAGATAAAGGCCTGGAACCGCGTGCAGCAGCGCACGGAAGTCCGGCCCGGATGAAATGGGCATCTTCAACATTTGTCAGATCATCACGTCGGTTAGGCTCGAGCGCCTTGGCATCTCACCCGACGCCATCCTCGCGTTCCCCAGATCGGCTGTCGGACCGCCCGATCACAGGCAAATTAGTCTCATCGCAAAACCCGCGCAACGGGCACCGCGTCTTTCCTTGCAGCGCCGCATATCCGAGACTTGCACCCCTGCCGATAACGGCCGCGGACAGGACGACCACAAACGGCCGAGGGGGGAAGCGATGACCACAGGCGATGAGACCTTCGACTACATCGTGACGGGTGCCGGTTCGGCCGGCTGCGTCGTCGCGGCGCGGCTCAGCGAGTCCGGCCGCCACCGGGTTCTGCTGCTGGAAGCCGGCGGCAAGGACCGCAATCCCTGGATCCACATCCCCATGGGGTTCTCTCGTGTCTATGCCGATCCGCACGTCAACTGGATGTACCAGAGCGAGCCGGAGGCACAGCTCGACGGACGCGCGCTGTATCAGCCGCGCGGCAAGGTGCTCGGCGGCACCAGCTCGATCAACGGCATGGTCTACATGCGCGGCAACGCCGCCGATTATGACGAATGGCGCCAGCGCGGCTGCGACAGTTGGGACTACGACAGCGTGCTGCCCTACTTCAAGAAGGCGGAACACCAGCAGCGCGGGCCGAACGAATTCCACGGGGTGGGCGGACCGCTGCACGTCTCCGATCAGCCGCGGCGGTTCGAGCTGGCGGACCGCGTCGTCGCCGCGGCAATCGAGGCCGGCCTGTCGCCGAATGACGACTTCAACGGCGCGCAGCAGGAAGGGGCCGGATACTTCCAGAGCACCACCGGCAAGCGCCGGCGCTGGAGCACCGCCACCGCCTATCTGCGCCCGGCGCGCCACCGCAGGAACCTCGTCGTCCGTCCGAATGCGCAGGCGACCCGCATCCTGATCGAGGACGGCCGCGCCACCGGCGTCACCTTCGTCAGCGATGGCGTGCAGCGCACGGCACGCGCGCGAGCCGAGGTCATCGTCTGCGGCGGCGTGTTCAATTCGCCGCAGCTCTTGCAACTGTCGGGCATCGGGCCGGGCGAGCTGTTGCAGGAGATGGGCATCAAGGTGATCCACGACCTGCCGGCGGTCGGCAGGCATCTGCAGGACCACTTCTTCGTCCGCCTGGCGTTCCGCTGCACCAGGCCGATCACGATGAACGAGCTGGCCAACAGCCTGCCGCGCAAGGCCCTGGCGCTGGCGCAATATGCGCTGTTCCGCTCCGGTCCGCTGGCGGCCAACGGCGTCACCGCCGGCGCCTTCGCGCGCAGCGACCCGCGGTTGGAACGGCCCGACCTGCAGTTCAACTTCACGCCGTGGAGCTACGCCTCGCGCGACGCCAGGGGCGCGGTGGCGCACCCGTTTCCCGGCTTCAGCCTGAGCGCTGTGCATCTGCGCCCGGACAGCCGCGGCACCGTCCGCATCAAAAGCCCTGATCCGCTGGCCCCGCCGGCGATCCGCTTCAATTTCCTCGAGACGCATTCCGACCTGCAGGCGCTGACCGCGGGGATGCGGCTCGCCCGCAAGTTCACGCAGCAGCCGGCGCTCGCGCCCTATGTCGCGGAAGAGCTCATTCCGGGTCCGGCGGTGAGTACCGACGCGGAGTTCGAGGCGAATATCCGCCTGAATGCCAACTCCAACCTGCATCCGGTCGGGACGTGCCGGATGGGACCCGAGGGCGACACCGTGGTCGATCCGCGCCTGCGCGTGCATGGCATCGGTCGGCTGCGCGTCGTCGATGCCGCGATCATGCCGACCGTGCCGGCGGGCAACACCAATGCGCCGACCATCATGATCGCGGAGAAGGCCGCCGACATGATCCTGGCGGACGCCCGTGCCACGGCCTGAGGAACGGGCGAAAGGCCGCCATGATATCACCGTGCTGCCGCAATCCCGTCACCACCGACCCCCAGGTTTCGCTCGCATCCGAAGATGAGGATCGAGCCACGCGCACCTGGTCATCACTGCTCATCGGCGCACCCGTCGCGCAGGGATATTGAACGGTCGCGGCCCGCCGTCCTGTACATCCAACAAGAAGAAAGACTCACCGCAGAGACGCCGAGACGCAGAGCAGAATCGGGGGCGCTTCGCGCGAAGCGCCGATTTCGCTCTCTGCGAGCTCTGCGTCTATGCGGTGAAATCTTGCCGACGGTTCCTGGTCCGCGGCCTTCGAACGCAGGCGAGCGGGCTCCAGTCAGGCTGAATTTGCTGTAGTCTCGCGGCGTCTTTGGAGTGCCGGGGACATGCCGCACGCGAGGCTGCTGCCGTTCGACGCCGCGCTGCACACGGCCGGCGGATCGCTGCGTGGCATCACGAAGCTCGCCACATCCCTGGTCGACCGCGCACACCGCGAGCCGGTGTACGAGGCGGTCGGCCACCGTCTACGTCACCGCCGGCGCCTTCCTGGCCGGTGCAACGCCGTGCGTCAGCATGCTCATCGCGAAGGGCCTCGCCAGTCCGGAACTGCTGATGGCAGTCGATATCACCGCAACTGTCATTGCGAGGAGCGAAGCGACGCGGCAATCTCGGGGTTGGTGCGCACCGACCACGAGATTGCTTCGCTCCGCTCGCAATGACAGCTACACCGCCGGGCGGGTGCGTATCTCGTCGGCAACCTTGCGCGGCAGGAACTGGCCGTCCTTCGGGTCGCCGTGGAATTCACCCGCCTCCACCACGACCTTGCCCCGCAGCACGGTCACGCTGGGCCACGCGGTCACCACGTGGCCCTCCCACGGCGTGTAGTCCGTCTCGTGCAGCTCGGCGGCGCGGATCGTCTTTTCGATCCCGGTCTCCAGCACCACGATGTCGGCATCCGAGCCGACCGCCAGCGCTCCCTTGCGCGGATACAACCCCATGATCTTCGCCGCATTGCTCGACACCATGCCGGCGAAATGCTCCAGCGAGTAGCCGCGTTTCGTCACCACCTGCGTATACATCAGCGACAGCCGCGGCTCGACGCCGGAATTGCCGCCAGTCGTGTCGTCGATGCGCGAGCCCTGCAGCTTCACGCGCAGCGGGCAGCACAGCTCGTCCGTCGCGATCACCTGGATCGCGCCGTGATTCGTCGCCTGCCACAGCGCCTTCTGGTCCTCGGGAAACTTCAGCGACGGATAGGTGTGGAACATCTGCCCGCCGGGCTTCCTGTAGTCCTCGGCCGAGTAGATCAGGTACTGATGCAGCGTCTCGCCATACATCGGGAAGCCGCGGGCACGCGATGCCGCCAGCGCGGCCACGCCGGTCGCGGCGGAGACATGCACCATGTAGAGCGCGGCACCCTCCACGCGTTCGGCGAGGCGGATCACGCGGTTGAACGACAGCTCCTCGGACAGCGTGTTGTGCACCTCCGCCATGTGCTCGAAGCTGACACGGTTCTCGCGCATCAGCTTTTCGTACATGAACATGACGATGTCGTTGTCCTCGGCATGGATGGCGGCGACCCCGCCGGCTTTGGCGACTGTCTTCAGTGCCTCCCAGATGTCGCCGTATTGCACCATGCGGCCGGTGTTGCCGGGCCTGATGTCGGTGGTGAAGATCTTGATGCTGGCGTGCCCCGCCTGCATCGCCTCCGCCAGCTCGTCGTATTGCCCGACCGGAATCTTGCCCATCAGCGTCAGGTGGAACCCGTAGTCGCAGTAGCACGCACCTTTCCAGTTCGCATCCGTCTGCTCGATCGCAGTCTGGATCGAGCGGTCATGCGTGCACTGCACGAAGTCGATCAGCGAGGTCGTGCCGCCGAACAGCGCGGCGCGGCTGACCTGCGCGGGCGGGTCGGTGTATTTCGGCTCCGCCTCGCCGGGGAAGCGGATCGGCGACAGGCAATGGATGTGCGGATCGACACCGCCGGGAATCACGACATTGCCTGTCGCATCCACCGTGCGCGCGGCGCCCGCGAGCGTTCCCGGCGCGCCGATCGTCGCGATCCTGCCGCCGGCGACACCGATATCCGCCGCGACGGCACCGCTTGGCAGCACGCAGGTGCCGCCCGAAATCACCAGATCCAGCATCATCTCCCTCCCGTTGTCGTTGCCATCGCGCCGGCCAGCACTGGATCGCCGGCGGCGAAGCGGTCCAGCACGACATCGCAGGCGATGCCGCGCACGATGAACACCAACCGGCTGCTCGTGTCGCCATCCGGCCAGGCGTCCAGCCAGCGCGGCGGATATAGCGTGTGCTGCACGGCATGGATCGCCGCCGGCCCTTCGGCGCGGTCGGCGAAGCCGACGATGCCCTTCACTCGCAGCAGGTCTTCGCCATGCTCGCGCGCCAGTCCGCCGAGCGCGATGGCGAACTCGAGGCGCGTCATGGCGTGTCGCAGCACCACGGCGAAGCTGCGAATGTCGTGGGCATGCACCGCCGTCGCGACCAGGCGACGCCGCGGCAGCCCGGGCCGGGCGCCGCCGAACAAGATCGCGGCCGGCGTCACCGTGGCTGCATCGTCGAGCGTCGCCAGCGGATTGAGCGCCTCGAGCCGCGCCAGCAAGTCGGGTGACGGCGTTGCGAGGTCGGTCTTGGTCAGCAGCAGGCGATCGGCGCAGGCCGCCTGGGCGGTGGCTTCCGGGAAACGATCCAGCGTCGCCGCGCCGGCGATCGCGTCGATCGTGGCGACCACCGTGTCCAGCAGCAGCGCATGATCGAGGAACGCGTCGGCCGACAGCGTGTAGAGGATCGGTGCCGGCTCGGCGAGCCCCGAGGTTTCCAGCACGAGCCGCCGGAACGGTGGCAGATCGCCGCGGGCGCGCCGCCGCAGCAGGCCATGCAGCGCCTCGGCGAGGTCCTGCCGCAGCGCGCAGCACACGCAGCCATTCGGCAGCACGGCGATTTCCTGATCGACCGCCTCCAGCAGCAGATGGTCGAGCCCGATGGCGCCGAACTCGTTGACGATCACCGCGGTGTCGGCGAAGTCCGGGCTCGCCAGGACGCGCGCGAGCAGGGTCGTCTTGCCGCTGCCCAGGAACCCGGTGAGGACCGAGATGGGCAGCGGCGTCGCGGGCGCTATCGGCTGCGAAGCTGCCACCGGCATGAACGCGATGCACTCCACCTGGGCGATCGGGACGCCGGATTGGCGAACGTCGCACGCTGGCGGGGGGCGTGGTTCGGGTCAAGCCGCCGGACGGCGGCGTGTCGAATTGGATCACGCTGCCGGTGAGCGGACCCTGGAGCAATGACAACAGATAGCCAAGCGACGGGTGCCAAGCAGCAGCGCGAGCCGGGCGGAAGCGGGCCAGGGCGTCGACCGCGACGGTCTCGTCCGGGCTGTGAGCGACACGCGATGGACATGGCGTCCCTCGCGCCGGGCAAACTGGCATTGTCCGATCACAGTGGTGGCCCGGCTGACCGACCAGCGGCGCATTTTGGTCAAATAGCCGGCAAGACAGACGATCAGCGCCACGGTCGCCAGATCAAGCGCGATGACCGCGAGGCGCATCATCATCCAGTCGGGGCTGATAAGCTGGTGCATCATGGTCCGCCCAAGATCGGCCCAGGCGCATAAAATCTCGATCGGTGTCGGGCGTGCCTGGAATAGGATTTTCATGTACGGCCGGGCGCCTGTCGTAGCGGCTGAGTAGGCGACACCGTGCGTCCGGGATGGCCGGAGAGGGCGCTCATCCGTGCTTGTGGCCGCGTGGCAGTTCGACCATGATCCGGTCGCTTCCGCGAGAAGATTTTGTTCCTGCGCTGGGGTCTTCATGTGGCCTTTATCCGCCAGTCTGTCGGTGGCCAGGCTGGCCGCCGTGGTCGCCGCTTCATTGCTGACCTGCAATGCCGCCGGGGCACAGTCCCCGCCTGCCGCCGCGCCCTCGTCTGACGGAGCCCAGGCCGGGCAGCCGTCGGTTGCGATGCCGGCGCCCGGCTACAACCCGGGCGAGATGCTGAAGGACCTCGCCAATCCCGTCGTGGCCGAGGTTGAGGGGCACCCGATCACGCTCGCGGACGTGGGTGACGCGATCCGCGCCCTGCCTGCCGGCATGCGCGACATCCCGTTCGAGGACCTCTATCCCGGTGTGCTCGACCGGCTGATCCAGGAGCAGGCGCTGGTGATGAAGGCTCGGCGCCAGAAGCTGGACCTCGATCCGGCGGTGAAGCGGCACATGCAGGCTGCGGCGGATCGGGTTCTGGAAAACGAGCTGCTCAACCGGCTGCTTGGCGCGGGCATCACCGAGCAGGCGCTGCTCGCGCGCTACCAGACGGAGTTCGCCGACAAGCCCGGCCCCGAGGAGGCGGATGTCAGGGTGATCCTGCTGCCCACCGAGGACCAGGCACGCAAGGTGATCGCCGAGCTTGGCAACGGTGCCGATTTCGCGAGCGTGGCGCGCCGGGACAGCAAGGATGCGAGTGCGGCGCAGGGGGGCAGTCTGGGGTTTCTCCGCCAGGACAAGCTCACGCCGGAGATCGGCGCTGCGGCTTTCGTTCTCGAGCCTGGCCAGGTTTCGCCGAATCCGGTGCGCAGCCGGACAGGCTGGTTCGTGGTCAGGGTGGAGGCGAGGCGCCGGGTGCCTCAACCCGGCTTCGCCGAGGTGCGCGAGCAGCTCCGGCACGAGTTGTTGCAGGAGGGTATCGCGCGGATTGCGCAGGAGGCCCTGGCGGGGGTAACGGTGCGAAAATTTAACATGAATGGCACCGCGGCAGCCGGTTCGGAGGATGAGCAGCCGGGGTCAGGCGGCGGCAAGAGATGAGCAGCCTAGCCAGAATTTGCGACAATCATCATAGCATAGAGAATAGTATCATAATGTGTGACGAATTCCGATCTTCGATCCAATATGGCGGTGTTTCCATCTAAATAGTGACACGCAACCGTCTCAAATCGCTAGGAATCCGTTGTTCATCGTTTACATACTCCTTCCGTCATGCTAACGCGTTTTTAACGAGCATGCAGTTGCCGGGGCGTGGCTGCCTGCCCGCGCCGTGGTGGGAAGGAAGCTGGGTCGATGACGAAAGCTGCCGTGTTGATTGTCTTGTCGGCCCTGGGACTCGCGGCCGTGGGTCAGCCGGCCGGGGCGGTGCCGCTGATTCCAGGTAACTCCCTGACCGTCGATGGCCTCACGATCACGATAACCGGCTGCACTCTGCAAAATGCGCTGCATGTGTCGCAGGGGTGCCTGGCGTCAGACGACCTGAAACTCATGGCCGGGAGCGGCCCCGTCGCGACTGTCACGGTTGAATCGACCACCACCGGCGGCGACATCTTCGATGCCGCGATGAACGATGGTCACACCTACGACCTCTCGCTCGATCTGACTGTCGCCACGGTCAACAGTGCCGCGAGAATCAACAGCGCGGCGCTGGCGATCACCGGTTCGGCTCCAACGTTCCTGTCCGAACTGCGTGTCAACACGGGCGAGAGCGTCACCGATGCCTCATCCTTCCCGCTTGGGTCCGCGATGAACGTCGACCTGACCAGCACTACCGCTGCGACGTCGTTCTCGCCGCAAAATCTGATCCGGATATCCAAGGACATCAAGGTCAATACCGGGCACCTCAGTGGAACGGGCCCCATGGTGCTGACCATTGTCAGCCAGACGTTCGGCCAGGTTCCTGAACCTGCCTCGGTTGGCCTGCTACTCACCGGCCTTGCCGTGCTAGGCGCGTTGCGGCGGCGGCAAAGAGCGTGACCCGGAATAGCTGAGCAGGTTTGCCTACCTGACGATTCCACCGTCTGGTGTGAAACAAAGGACGGATACCGATGTCTTCGTTCATCAACTTCGGCACCCTCACCAATGGTGATCTGTCGTTCGGCGTATCCTCCGGTGGGATAGGCGTCACCGAGACGGATACTGGTCCGGGGATCCTCAGCGCCTTTCTGGACACCGCGTCCGCTCCGTTTGCATCCTCTTCAACCGGCAGCCCCGGCATTCAGTGGTCCAGTTTCGACGCATCGATCGAGGGCGCCGGAGTTGGCTCCGCGGCGTCTTCGATCACGCTGAGCATTAACTACAGTGTCGATGTGACCGGTTCAGCCGACGCGATCACCGGATTGCGGCAACTTATCGTCACGGACTACTTCACCGGCACGGGCATCAGCGCGAGTGCGACTGAAACGGTGACCGACAGCTCGGGCAACGTCGTCGGCACACTCAATTGGACCCATGCCACCGGCTCGGCGCCGATCACGCTGGCCATGGGCTACCAGCATCTGAACGTCTCTCTGTCGTTCACCGAGTCGGTCAGCGCCGGTTCGCCCCTAACGAGCCTGGTCGGCATCAGCTCGATGGCGCAGGGGTTCGCCGAAACACCGACGACGTCACTGGCATCGCTTGGCGACTACGTCTGGCTGGATAGCAATGCCAATGGCATCCAGGATGGCGGCGAGAACGGCATCGCGGGCGTGACGGTCAGGCTGATTGGCGCAGGCAAGGACGGCAAGTTCGGCACGGGCGACGACGTGACTGTCGCCACCACGACGACCGATGCCACCGGCCACTATGGATTCAGCAATCTGTTTGCCGGCCAGTATGAGGCGCAGTTCACTGCATCATCTGGCTACGTTTTCAGTGCGGCGTTGCAGGGCGGCAATACTGCGACCGACTCCAACCCGGGGGCGACCGGATTGACCGGTCCGATCACGCTGGCGGCTGGCCAGAACAATCCGACGATCGACGCCGGGCTGTATGCGCAGACAGCGCTGGGCGACTACGTGTGGCTGGATGCCAACGCCAACGGCGTGCAGGACGGCGGCGAGGCGGGGATTGCCGGCGTCACTGTGCAACTGATCGGCGCGGGCAAGGATGGCACGTTCGGCACTGGCGACGATATCAGCGCCACGACGACGACGGACAGCGCTGGGCACTATGCGTTCAGCAGCCTGACACCTGGCCAGTATGAGGTGCAATTCGTTGCGCCATCCGGTGACGTGTTCAGCCCGGCACTGCAGGGCGGCAACACGGCGGCCGATTCGAACGCCGATGCCACCGGTCTGACCGCGGCGGTGACGCTGACCTCTGGGCAGACGGACAACACGATCGACGCCGGGCTGTATGCGAAGGCGGCGCTGGGCGACTACGTGTGGCTGGATGCCAACGCCAACGGCGTGCAGGACGGCGGCGAGACGGGCGTTGGCAGTGTCACGGTGAACCTGATCGGCGCGGGCGCCGACGGCAATTTCGGCACGGGCGACGATATCAGCGCCACGACCACGACGGACAGCGCTGGGCACTATGCGTTCACCGGCCTGACGCCTGGGCAGTATGAGGTGCAGTTCGTTGCGCCGTCGGGCGATGTGTTCAGCCCGGCCTTGCAAGGCGGCAACACGGGCCTTGATTCGAATGCCGGTGCCACCGGCCTGACGGCGGCGGTGACGCTGACCTCTGGCCAGACGGACAACACGATCGATGCCGGGCTGTATGCAAAGGCGGCACTGGGCGACTACGTGTGGCTGGATGCCAACGCCAATGGCGTGCAGGACGGCGGCGAGACGGGCGTTGGCAATGTCACGGTGAACCTGATCGGCGCGGGCGCCGACGGCAAGTTCGGCACGGGCGACGATACCAGCGCCACGACGACGACCGACGGCGCTGGGCACTATGCCTTCACCGGTCTGACGCCTGGCCAGTATGAGGTGCAGTTCGCTGCGCCGTCCGGCGACGTGTTCAGCCCGGCTTTCCAGGGTGGCAACACGGCAACCGATTCGAACGCCGGTGCGGGCGGACTGACCTCGGCGGTCACGCTGACCTCTGGTCAGACCGACAACACGATCGACGCCGGGCTGTATGCGAAGGCGGCGCTGGGCGACTACGTGTGGCAGGACACCAATGCCAACGGCGTGCAGGACAGCGGCGAGATAGGCGTTGCCAATGTCACGGTCAACCTGATCGGCGCCGGCGCCGACAACACGTTCGGCACGGGCGATGACACCAGTGCCACGACGACGACCGACAGTTCGGGGAACTACGCGTTCACTGGCCTGACGCCTGGCCAATACGAGGTGCAGTTCGTTGCGCCGTTTGGTCTTGTGTTCAGCCCTGCCTTGCAAGGTGGCGACACCGCGATCGATTCGAATGCTGGCGGGACTGGTCTGACGGCGGCGGTGACGCTGACCTCGGGCCAGGTCGACAACACGATCGACGCCGGGCTGGTGCCGCCGACGCACCACGACGGCGCCACGGCGCTGATCGGCGACAACGTCTGGCTCGATGCGACCGGCAGCGGTGTGCAGAGCGGGGTCGACGCCGGACCGGGTTTGGCTGGTGTGACGGTGAATCTGCTGGACTCCACCGGCACCACCGTCCTGGAGACCACGACGACCGACAGCGGCGGGCTGTATGCCTTCAGCAATCTGCTGGGCGGCACCTATGAGGTGCAGTTCGTCGCGCCCACCGGCTATTTCTTCCCGCCGGAGAACGCCAATCCGAACCCCGACCTGGCGAGCAGTGCGAACCCGCTGACCGGCGTCACCGCGCCGATCGTGCTGGGCGAGGGTGAGATCAACGTCTCGGTCGACGCCGGGCTGTATCAGGCGGCCGCGCTGGGCGACTATGTGTGGCTGGACAGCAACGCCAACGGCATCCAGGACGGCGGCGAGACCGGCGTTGGTAGCGTGTCCGTCCAGTTGATCGGCGCCGGCACGGACAACTTGTTCGGCACCGGCGATGACCAGGTGCTGGCCACCACCACGACCGATGGCACGGGCCACTACGCCTTCACCAATCTGCAGATCGGCACCTATGAGGTACAGTTCGCCGCGCCGTCCGGCGATGTGTTCAGCGCGGCGCTGCAAGGCGGCAACACGGCGGCGGACTCGAATCCGGACGCCAGCGGGCGCACCGGGCCGATCGCGCTGACCCCCGGTCAGAACGATACGACGATCGATGCGGGTGTGTTTCAGAAGGCGGCGCTGGGCGACTACGTGTGGCAGGACACGAATGCCAACGGCGTGCAGGACAGCGGCGAGACGGGCATTGCCAATGTCACGGTGAACCTGATCGGCGCCGGCGCCGACGGGAAGTTCGGCACCGGCGACGACACCAGCGCCGCCACCACGACGGACAGTTCGGGGAACTATGCGTTCACCGGTCTGACGCCCGGCCCGTACGAGGTGCAGTTCGTTGCGCCATCGGGCGACGTGTTCAGCCCGGCTTTCCAGGGCGGCAACACGGCAGCCGATTCCAACGCCGATGCAACCGGCCTGACCGCAGCGGTGACGCTGACCTCCGGGCAGACCGACAACACGATCGATGCCGGGCTGTATGCGAAGGCAGCCCTGGGCGACTATGTGTGGCTCGACACCAACGCCAACGGCGTGCAGGACAGTGGCGAGACGGGCATTGCCGCCGCCACGGTGAACCTGATCGGCGCCGGCGCCGACGGGAAGTTCGGCACCGGCGACGACACCAGCGCCGCCACCACGACGGACGGCACCGGGCATTACGCGTTCACCGGCCTGACGCCCGGCCAGTATGAGGTGCAGTTCGCCGCACCGTCGGGTGATGTGTTCAGCCCGGCGCTGCAGGGCGGCAACACGGCGGCCGACTCGAATGCCGATGCCACGGGTCTGACGGCGGCGGTGACGCTGACCTCGGGGCAG
>JBGPND010000063.1:0-23909 GCA_041487355.1 Acetobacteraceae bacterium
GAGTGCCGAGGTCGCCCTCTCCATCGACGGTGTCGAGCGATTGCGGCAGATCCCTGAAATTCCGCGCCCCGATGCGGTCGCGGAAGGATGGGAGGATGCCAAGGGCTATCGCTTCTATCCAGCCGCGTGCCGGCTCGAACCAGGGACACATCTCGTCGAGGTTATACCGACCGTGGGTGGCCGGCGTACGGGGAGCCTTCCCGGCATGGGCATTCCCGACACGGTGTTCGAACTGGAAATCCCGGCCCCTGTCCTCGCTGACCTTGGCCTGTTGGAATATCTGAAGAGCGAATA
Organism: Acetobacteraceae bacterium; assembly: GCA_041487355.1. Lineage (GTDB taxonomy): Bacteria > Pseudomonadota > Alphaproteobacteria > Acetobacterales > Acetobacteraceae > JAMXLO01. Next base: position 295 of record JBGPND010000063.1, read on the forward strand.
CGGCGTGCGCCCCGAGATCAGGCGCGTTCTGATCGCTGATCCGAGGATCAGATATCGGCCCGAGCGCTGGGTTGGTGATGTGATCTTTGTGGACGGGCTTCCAGGCTCCCCCTCCAGCCGCTACCGGATCGGCAACATCCAGGAGGAACTGATCGGGCTGGGGTTCGACTGCTGCACGCTGACCGAGGACGAACTTTGGCTGGTCGAACAAGGCGCCTATTCGGCCGGGGTCGTGCATTTCTTCCGCGCGCCGCTGAGCGGCGCCTTCGCCAGGGCAGCGAAAATCGCCCGTTCCGCCGGTGCACGCATCGGCTTCGACATCGACGACCTCGCGTTCGACCCCGGCGTGATGCCGTATATCGACGGATTGCGCATGCTGACTCCCGAGGCGATCGAGCAGTATCGGGCGGGCATGCTCGGCTACCGCCTGTTCGCGCAGTTCGCTGACTTCGTCACTACGACCACGGAGTTCCTCGCCAGCCACCTTCGGCCGATCGCCGACCAGGTTTCGGTGGTCGCCAACTCGATCAGTCGCGCGTTTTTTGCTGTCGATTACGGACAGGCACCGCGCGGCAACCAGTATGTTCGCATCGGCTACTATGCTGGCACGCGCACCCACCAGTCGGATTTCGCGGTCGTGTCCGACGCATTGATCCGGGTCCTGCGAGGCTATCCGAACCTGCGCGTCCGATTGGTCGGAGAGATCGACCTCACGGACTTTCCAGACCTCGCGCTCTTCACCGATCGGGTCGAGCAATGTGGTCTGCTCAGCTACGGCGAGATGCTGCGCGACATGGCAACATGCGACATCACGATTGCGCCGCTTGAGCCCGGCAATCCGTATTGTGAGGCGAAGAGCGAGCTGAAGTACTTCGAGGGCGCGTTGACGGGATCGGCTGTCGTCGCCTCGCCGACGCAGCCGTTCGCCGAGGCGATCGAGACTGGCAGGACCGGCTTTCTGGCTACCACAACCGTGGACTGGTTCCGGGCGTTTTGCCGGCTGCTCGACGATGCGGACCTGGTTGCGCGCATGAACAGCGCGGCGCGGCAGGACATCCGCACCCGCTACCATGCCTCCGTCGTGGCGAAGCGCTTCATCGAAACGGCCGGTCTGGCCGATGCGCCGATCGAGGCTTCCCGGCCGCCACAGCTGCCGACCCTGACAGCACAACCGACCGGACATGGCCAGAGCGGTGCAGCCGTGTCGTTCGACGTGGGCTTCTTTCTGCCGAGGCTCACGATCGGTTCCGGCGGTCACCGCAAGATCCTGCGTATCTGCCACGATCTCGAGCAGATGGGCCACACCGTGTCGATCTACGTGACGGGCGGTCAGTCACCCGCCGAGTGCCGTGAACTCATCACCCGCCATTACTATCCGTTCGCGGGCAGGCTGTTCCGCTACAATGGAACGGTCACACAACATGAGTTCCTGGTCGCCACTGCCTGGGAAACCGCCTACCTGGTGCGCCGGCACCGAGCAATGATCGGACAGCCGGTGTATTTCGTGCAAGATTTCGAGCCGCTGTTCATGCCGGTTGGCTCTGGCTATCTGAATGCGTTCGCCACCTACATGTTCGGCTTCCGGACGATCTGCCTTGGCCGGTGGATGGCCGCCCGGCTGCGCCGGGAATTCGGCATCGAGCCCAGCATGATCCCGTTCCCGCTCGACCGTACCAAGTACTATCCGGCTCAGGGAGTTTACCGCAAAGGCAAGAGCGTGCTGCTCTTCGCCCGGCCGTCGCAGGAAAGACGCGCGTTCACCCTGGCGGTCGAGGCACTGGAGAAGGTGGTCCGCAGGTCTCCCTGCGTTCAGATCGGCTTCTTCGGCGAGAAGGAGTACAGCCCGCAGCGCTTCAGTTACCAAAATCACGGGCTGATCCAGTCCGAGACCGAGCTTGCCCAACTCTATCGAAGCAGCACCGTCGGGATTTGTCTGTCGCCGACCAACCCGAGCCTCGTTGCCTATGAGATGATGGCCTGCGGAACGGCGCTGGTCGATCTCGCTTTACCTGGTGCCCAGGTAAACTTCGAGGGCAGGGACATAGCCTATCTTGCCCAGCCGACAGCAGAAGACCTGGCGGCGCAAATTCTGCTTGCCCTGGACGATGACGAACTGCGGGCCAGGCGCAGTGCCGCCGGCATCGAGCTGACCTCCCGGATGGAGTTTGATGACAGCATGGCGGTGCAGTTTGAACGTTACCTGCGCGAGTTCCGGCAGCAGTCGAGCCGACCGCAGATCGAGCTGCTTCCCCCGAGCTCGGCACATGTCACAAGTCCGGCCAATGACTTGGCAAGCGGAGATGCAGACTCGCTGGTCGTATCGACTGCGACGCAGCGGCGCGAGCAGAAGCGGAGAGGGCGTCGCCAGATCGCGGGCACCTGAACCTGCTAGCAGTCATCCCCCCTGGCCGTCGCACCTTTCATCCTGGCGTGGAGTGAAATGAAACCGCGCGGCACGTCGTAGCCGAAGTGAACGACCTCGGCACCGATCTCCCGGGCCCAGCGAGCGAGGCTGGGTTCGGTGAAGAACACAAAGTGCGCATCCATGACGTAATTCGGCCGGAACATCGGGACCTGAATGAAGAATGAGGCATCCGGCTGCAGTTGCCGGCGGCGTGCCCGCCAGAACGCGGTCGGTTGCGGCAGGTGCTCGAGCACATGCCACATGAACACGATGTCGAATTTGTCCACGACCTCGTCGAGATCACTCACCGCAATGAAGTTGTCCGGCAGCTCCGCTGCACTCCGCAGCGAGTCCACAACCTTGTGGATCGGAGTAAGGTCGTAGTCGCAGGCGACCGCATAGCGACAGGTCGTCGCTGCCGCGAGCGCCGCATATCCGCGGCCTGCTCCGAAGTCCAGGAATACTGCCTCGGACAGCAGCCTCTCCTCGCGTTCAATGAACATCCGCAGAATATTCTGGTAGATCGCGACTTGCTTCAGGTGGCTCGCCGCCGGCTCGTCGGCTGGGACAGCGTAGAAATCTGTCTGCTGCATCTCCGCCGCGTGGCTCGTCTCCAAGGCGTCGTAGGCAGCGCCGTTCAACAGCGCCAGACATGACTCGCATATGTAGATTGGCGCCGCGCCTCCATCTCCCACGCTCACCTTGTCAAAAAGCCTGAGCGTTCGGCAGTGGCAGACGGGACAGCTCGTCAGCATTGGAAATAGATCGCCTGCTCGCGTGGATCAAAACGGCCAGTGAAGTCTGCTGGATTTCACCAGGCGGTATTCAATTACATGCCGCAACTGGTCATCTGAGTGTCTTCCGAGGACAATCGTCGGCACAAGACTACCGGCCAGACGCTGAACGAATAGTTAACGCTCGCAGCCTGCCCGATGGCTGGGATGCGTTGGACCGCACGGGGAAACGGCCTGCACTGGTTGATCTGGATCAAGTTGCGCCGGCACCCGCCTCCTAGGATGCTGGCGTAACAAGTCGAACCGTCAGGAGTGCGTCGTCATGGGACGTGTCAGCCGTATCGAGCCGTCGGGCAAGGATACCGTCAGCCCGCTCGTGCTGTGCGATCGCCTGATCAGCCTCGCCCAGGAAGCCGATAGGGGTGGCTTTGTCGTCGCGGCCAAGCATCTGCTGTACCTGGCATCCGAGGTGCTGGACCGGCCATCGGGGCTGCGCGCTCAGTCCCGCACCTAGGCCAGCATCGCGACCTGCACATCGCCGACGCCGGCGAACTCGGCCTGGATACGATCGCCCGGCGCGATCGGGAACTGCCGCGTAAATGAGCCGCTCATGATCAGGTCGCCGGCGCGGATGCCGCGCCCGAACTCCGGCAGCTTGCGCGCGAGCCAGACCACCGAATTCAGCGGATTGCCCAGCACGGCGTCGCCCCGCCCCGTCGCAACGGTCTTGCCGTTGATCTGAATGGTGGCCGCGACATTGTCCAGTTCCAGACCGCCCAGCGGAACCGGATTGCCGAGGATGATGGTCTTCTGCTGCGCGTTGTCCGCCATGGCGACGGCGATCTGCGCGGACAGATCGCCGCGCGTCTCGATGATCTCGAGCGAGGGATAGACCACGTCGATCGCCCGGCGCGCCTCCGCCACGGTAACTTCACCCACGAGCGGCTGCTTCACCTGGAGACACAGCTCCGGCTCGAAGCCCGGCTTGATCAGGTCGGCCGGACGGAACACGTGGCCCGACCGCCGGCTTTCCAGGATGCAGCCGAACACCGGCTCGTGGAAGCCGAACTGTTGCTGGATCGGCTTGGCGGTCAGCCCGACCTTCCAGCCGATCTGCCGTTCACCCGCGGCGCAACGGCGGTCGATGAGGCCAAGCTGGATGCGATAGGCTTCGTCCAATGTCAGGCGATCGAACCATTCGGTCGGGAAATGCACGCCGCGTTCGCGCGCGGACCAGAAGCTGTCGATCGCGGCTTGTTCGTCGAACGCCATCACTGTGTCCTCCCGTGGGCGCGGTTGACGGAAGCTAGGGCCTCCGCGCGACGGTTGCCAAGGCCGAGCCGACATGCAAGGTGGAGTTGCCCCGGATCAAGTCCGCGGGCAGGCAACCACAAGCATGGGAGGAGGCCGCCGCATGCGCATCGCGATCATCGGCCAGCAGGATTTCGGCAAGGCCACATTGGAAGCATTTCTCAACCGCGGGGATACGGTCGCCGCCGTGTTCTGCGCCCCGGAGAAAGGCCGGCCCGACCCGTTGCGCGTGGCGGCGGAGGAGCGCGGCGTTCCGGTGCATCAATTCGCCAAGCTCACCGATCCCGCGGCACAGGAGGCGCTGAAGCAGGCGAACGTCGATGTCGGCGTGATGGCCTATGTGACGCAGTTCGTGCCACAGGATTTCTGCAACATTCCGAAGTTCGGCACGATCCAGTTCCACCCGAGCCTGTTGCCGTTGCATCGCGGCGCGTCGTCGATGAGCTGGTCGATCATCTGCGGGCGGACGGCGACCGGATTATCCATCTTCCGCCCGACCGATGGGCTCGACGAGGGCCCAGTGATCCTGACTCGTGCGGTGCGGATCGAGCCGGAGGACACGCTGGGCTCGCTGTATTTCGGCAAGATCTTCCCGATGGGCGTTGCGGCGCTGGTGGAAGTGGCCGAGCTGGTGGTGGCCGGCAAGGCTCCGGCACTGGCGCAGTACGAACCGAACGCCGGCTATGAAGGAATCATCCGCGAGGCGGAGACGCGCATCAACTGGGCGAACCACGTCGACATCTCCTACAACCTGATCCGCGGCTGCGATCCCGCACCGGGCGCCTGGACGACGGTGGATGGCAAGAAGCTGTTCGTCTTCAATGCTGTGAAGCGGATCGCGCGCACCTTCTCCGAGGTGAAGGGCAAGAAGCTCGGCGAGGTGGTGTCCGCGGACGGCAAGCTGGTGGTGCACGGCCAGGGCGGCTTCATCGAGATCGAACGCGTGCGCCCGGACGGCGGGCGGAAGGTCGCGGCGTCCGAGGCCGGCATCGCGGTCGGCACAATTCTGGGGGGATGAACAAGATGATCTACGAACTGCGCACTTACACGTTCCACAGTGGCAAGCTGCCGGCCTACATTCAGCATGTGGAGAAGGTCGGCCGCCCGGTGCGCGGCGACGACTACGGCAAGTGCCACGGCTACTGGATCGCCGAATTCGGCCAGCTCAATCAGGCCTGGCACCTGTGGAGCTACGCGAGCCTCGACGAACGCACGCGCATGCGCGAGGCGCTGTCGAAGAACGAGCGCTGGACGAAGGAGTATGTGCCCGTCGTGCAGCCGATGCTGCAACGGCAGGATATCCGCTTCCTCAATCCGGTGGTCGACATCAAACCGCCGGCGGCGAGCGGCGGCGTCTACGAGCTGCGCATCTACCGCACGCAGCCCGGCAAGGCGACGCAGTGGGCGCAACTGTTCAAGTCGGTGTTTCCGGCGCGCGAGAAGTATTCACCGAACGTGTGCCTGTGGACCGGCGAGGCGCCGCAGCCGAACGAGGTGGTGCATATGTGGAACTACCCGGACCTCAACACGCGCATGAAGGTCCGCGCCGAGTGCGCCCGCGATCCGGAGTGGCAGGCCTTCGTCGCGCAGGGCGGCCCGCTGCTGCTGGAGATGCAGTCGACTCTCCTGATGCCGACGCCGTTCTCGCTGATGCGGTGACGGGCACTTCCTACCGTCATGCCGGGCGCACGGGTCGGGCCGCAGGCCCGCCATGACGTAGGAATCAGGCCACCAACGCCTGCTCGAGCGACGATACCCCGTCCGACACCGTCGTGCGATGCATGTCGCGCGCCTGCGTTGCGTCGTATCCCCGCGCGCGATGCATGGTGCAGCGGTCGTCCCACATCACCAGGTCGCCGACCTTCCAGCGATGCGTGTAGACGAACTCGCGCTGCGTCGCATGCTCCATCAGGTCGCGCAGCAGCATGCGCGCCTCGGGCACTGGCATGCCGCGAATCCACCCGGCGTGCGAGGCCAGATACAGCGTCTTGCGCTTCGAGCCGGGATGCACGCGCACCAGCAACTGCGGCACCGGCGGCAGCTTGGCGCGCTCTTCGTCCGTGAAGTCGGCGAAGCCGATGGTCGAGCGCGAATACAGCACCGAATGCTCCGCCACCAGCCCCTCCAGCCGCGCCTTCATCGCCTCCGGCAGCGCGTCATAGGCGGCGCGCATGTCGGCGAACTGGGTCTCGCCGCCCTCGCCGGGGATAGCGCGCGCCGACAGCAGCGAATATCGCGCGGGGATCGCCTTGAACGAACTGTCGGTGTGCCACAGCCGGTTGCCCAGGCCGTTCATCCGCCGCCGGTCATCCGCCGCCAGCACACGGCTTTCCTCATCCAGGTTCGATACGTCGGAGATGTGCAGATCGAGCCGCGGCTTGTGCCCCGGCCGGTACGCCTTGATCGTTGTCTCCAGCGGACCCAACAAACGGCTGAAAGCGATCTGCCGTTCGTCGGTGATAAGCTGGTCGTGGAACACCAGCACCGCGTAGCGGCCGGCCGCCGCCACGATCTGCGACACCGTCGCCGCGTCAGGCGGCTCGCGCAGATCGACGCCGCTCACTTCGCCGACGAACAGCGGATGCAACTGCTTCACGGATATTGCCATAGCCCGCTCCTCTGATGGATCCGGCATCGCCAGTTCGCGGCTACAATACCCATCGCATCCGCGGCGTGACAATGTGCGAGCCGGCATTGCGCTGCGGCGCGCGGTCGGTCGACATTTCCCGCCGGCGGCACGGCACTGGCTGGGCTGCGGTCGCCCGACCAACTGCTATCGCGGCCGTTATAAGGTCTTGACCGCAATATGCACGATGCTGCTATGCTGCCCGCGGAGTGGGTTCAGCGCACGGTGGTGCAGCCATGGCGACACGGAAACGGAAGGCGCCGGGACCACAGGCTCGCCGCCGAAGGCAGGCTGGGGCAAAGCGTGGCACCGCGCTGGGGGAGGCGACAATGCAATTCGAATTCCTGCTGGTGACATTCAAGGACAACCGCACGGTCAAGGCCGACGACATACCTGTCGGCGTTACCAACCACATGATGATCATGCCGCCGGGCGACTATGTCATCACCCTGGACGGGGACGGATTCAACCCACCCACGCAGGATATCGAGCTTGTCGGGACCTCGCATGTGCGCCCGATGGTCGTCGCCTTCACCTGAGGGGAATTTCACAGATGTTGCGGCGGATCGCACCGGCCCTTCTGTTGCTCATGGTGCTGACCGGCTGCACGAGGGAGTTCATCAACCAACCGCTCGTCGGCCACGCGTCGAATACCGAGATTCTACCGATCCCTGCGGATCCCAGAAGCGATCTGGACCAACCCTATATCATCATGTCGTTCTCCGGCGGTGGCGTCCGCGCTTCCGCGCTCGCCTACGCAGTGCTGCAGGAGCTGGCGAGAATCGCGGACCGGTCCGGCCACGCGCTCACCGACGATGTGCGGATCATCTCGTCCGCGTCGGGTGGCAGTGTGACCGCTGCCTGGTTCGGCCTGCACGGCGCGGCCGGCCTTGCCACGCTGCATGATGCGTTCCTCACCCAGGACAATATGACGCCGCTCGTGTCGCAGGTGCTGAATCCCGTCACCCTGGTCAAGCTTGCCAGCCCCAGCTATTCGCGCATCGACGTGTTCCGCGAATATCTCGACCGCAAGCTGTTCAATGGCAGTACCTTCGCACAGCTCTACGGTCGGGAGGGCGCTCCGATCGTTGTCATGAACGCGACCGATATGGCGCGTGGGGAGATCTTCTCGTTCGAGCCTGGACATTTTGACGATCTCTGCTCCGACCTGTCACGTTTCCCGGTCGCCGGCGCGGTTGCCGCCTCCGCCGCGTTCCCGGTCGCACTGACCCCACTTTCGCTGAAGAACTGGAGGAGCGATGCCTGCCAGGTGGACCCGCATCCACTCTGGGTGAGAAAGGCTCTCGACAGCGCTGGCGGAACGCGGTTCATCAACCTTGCAGTATACAAGGATGCGCTGGAGACCGAGCGTGTCCGCAGCGGGCAGGTGCTTTACAAGCATCTGCTCGATGGCGGGCTGGTTGACAACCTTGGCACGTCCGCATTGCTGGACGCGCTGTTCTCGCCGACATCCCAGTTCAGGCAGTTGTTCAAGGTCAACACGGACGGCATTCGCAACCTGGTCGCGATCGAGGTGAATGCGCGCTCCGAGTCGCCGGATGACATCAGCGTTCAGCCGGCGACGCCCGGGGTATTCAGCGTGATCGGCTCCGTCATCGGCAATCCGATCGATTCGGCAACGCGCGGCAATGCGGAAATCTTCGCGACGACGATCGGCCAGTTGCGGGCGAGCGGGTTAGTCAAGCGCGTCTACGCCGTCCAGGTCGACTTCGACCAGTTCAATGCCATGGACCCCGATCAGGTCAGACTACGCGATCGGGTCAAGCAGATTCCGACATCCTGGACGATAAGTTCGACTATGCTGCACGACGTGCAGGACGCAGCCCAGCGCCTGCTGGCGCAGCATCCATGCTTCATCCAGCTCAAGGCGGACCTGGCAGGCGAAGCCGTTGCCGACACGATCCGCCGCCGCTGCAATGCCAGCGCGCCATCAGGCTAGCCCGTCATGCACCGCGTGCTGGTCTGCGACGCTCCACGACCCGGCGACGCAAGCTGACCGACACGGATGCGAGCGACCGCCTTGCGCAGCGCAGCACGATCGGGGGATGTTGGCGCCCAGGAAAGCAGGAGAACGGCCGATGCATGACATCGTGATCCGCGGCGGAACGATCGTGGACGGCACCGGCTGCCCACGCTTCGCCGGCGACGTCGCCATCGACGGCGATCGCATCGCCGCCGTCGGCGGCAAGGCGGGGCCCGCGCGGCGCGACATCGCCGCCGACGCCAGGCTGGGTGGACGTGCATACCCACTACGACGGGCAGGCGACCTGGGACCCGATCCTGGCGCCATCTTCCTGGCACGGCGCCACCACAATCCTGTTCGGCAATTGCGGCGTCGGCTTCGCGCCGGTCCGCCCGCGCGATCGCGAGTGCCTGATCGACCTGATGGAAGGCGTGGAGGACATTCCCGGCATCGCGCTCGCCGAGGGGCTGCAGTGGGACTGGGAGAGTTTCCCCGAATTCCTCGACGCGCTGGAACGACTGCCGCGCACCATCGACGTTGCGGCACAGCTACCGCACCACCCGTTGCGCGTCTACGTCATGGGCGAGCGCGCGGTGCGCCGCGAACCCGCCACCTCGGATGACATCGCCGAGATGCACCGCCTCACGGTGGAAGCGCTGCGCGCCGGCGCATTCGGCTTCACCACCTCACGCACCGAGCAGCACCGGACCACGAAGGGGGATCTGGTGCCCGGCCGGCATGCCGAGGAGCGCGAGCTGTTCGGCATCGGCACCGCGCTGGGCAAGGTCGGTGCCGGCGCGTTCGGCATGCTGAGCGACTTCGAGGATGAGGCGGCCGAGTTCGACTGGCTGACCAGGCTTGGCCGCGAGACCGGTCGCCCGCTGTGGTTCCTGCTGACCGACCGTTCGTCGGATCCGCAACGCTGGCGGCGGCTGATGGATGGCGTGCGGCGCGCCCGTGCCGCCGGCGCATCGCTGACCGCGCAGGTGGCGGGGCGGCCGGTCGGAGTGATCCTCGGGCTGACAACGTCGCTGAATCCGTTTACCGCGCGGCCGGGCTTTGCCACGCTCGCGCATTTGCCGGTGGCCGAGCGGCTGGCGCGGCTGCGCGATCCCGCCGTGCGCGCTGCAATCCTGGCGGAGGACGCGTCAGAAGAGCTGCTGGCGATCCTGCCGCCGCTGCAACGCCCGATCGCGACGCGCTGGGACCACATGTATGTGCTCGGCGATCCGCCGGACTATGAGCCCGGTTCCGAGCGCAGCATCGCCGCGATGGCAGCGCGCATCAATTTGACACCACAAGAATTCTGCTACGACTACCTCACCGGCGAGGACGGCGGACGCATGCTGTTCTTCCCGGTCACCAATTACGTACATGGCGACCACGGCGTAGTGCGCGAGATGATCACAGACCCCGCCACGGTACTAGGCCTTGGCGACGGCGGCGCGCATTGCGGGCTGATCTGCGATTCCTCGCTGCCGAGCTACATGCTGACGCACTGGGTGCGCGACCGTTCGCGCGGCCCGCGCCTGGAGCTCGAATACGTGGTGAAGCGCCTGACCAGCGAGACCGCCGACTTCTTCGGCTTCGCCGATCGCGGCCGTCTGGCGCCGGGACTGAAGGCCGACATCAACGTGGTCGACCTCGACCGGCTACGGCTGCATCATCCTGAACTGCGGCACGACCTTCCCGCGGGTGGCAAGCGCCTGGTGCAGCGCGTCGATGGCTACGCGGCGACGATCGTGTCCGGCACACCGGGTTTCGAGAACGGCCAGGACACGGGAGCCCGGCCGGGACGGCTGGTTCGCGCCGGATACAAGACGGCTGCATGACAGGTCTATTGCGGGAACGCACGATCCAAGCTCCAATCCCGCGGCACGACTTCAGGGAGGGAAACATGGCACACGGCAAGCATATGCCGGTTCGCAAGGGCCGCGCTCTGGCTGGCCTGTTTGCTGGCTTGGCGCTCACCGCTCTCGCCGCCGGCCAGGCCGCCGCGCAACGCCAGCTCGTGATGTATTGCAGCGTCGACGAGAAATGGTGCCGCGCCATGGCCAACACCTATCAGAAGGAAACCGGCGTCCAGGTCGACATGACACGGATGAGCGCCGGCGAGACCTATGCCCGCGTCCGGGCAGAGAAGGAGAACCCGCACGGCGACATCTGGTGGGGCGGCACCGGCGATCCGCACCTGCAGGCAGCCGACGAGGGCGTCACCGAAGCCTACCAGTCGCCGATGCTGCCGAAGTTGCGCGACTGGGCACAGCGCCAGGCGGAGCGTTCGCACAACCGCACGGTGGGGATTTACCTCGGCGCGCTCGGCTTCGGCTACAACACGGACGACATCAAGAAGCGCAAGATGACGCCGCCCGCCTGCTGGGCCGACCTGATCAAGCCCGAATACAAGGGCGAGGTGCAGATGGCCGATCCCAACTCGTCGGGCACCGCCTGGACCATGCTCGCCACCATGGTGCAGCTCATGGGCGAGGACAAAGGCTTCGACTACCTGAAGGCGCTGCACCGGAACATCAACGAATATACCAAGGCCGGCGCGGCGCCGGCGCTCGCGGCGGGCCAGGGCGAGACGCTGGTCGGCATTGCCTTCCAGCACGACGTGATCGACGTGGCCGAACACAACAAACCGGTGGCTGTCGTCTCGCCCTGCGAAGGCACCGGCTACGAGATCGGCTCGATGAGCCTGATCAAAGGTGCGAAGCACCTGGACGAGGCGAAGAAATTCTACGACTGGGCGCTGAGTGTGCCGGCGCAGAAGCTCGCCGCGCCGAACGGCAGCTTCCAGATTCCGTCCAATCCCGAGACACCCGTGCCGCCGGAAGCACCCGACCTCAGCAAGATCAAGCTGATCGAGTACGACTTCGCCAAGTACGGCTCCTCGGCCACGCGCAAGCGTCTGCTCGACAAGTGGACCACCGAGGTGAAGAACGCGCCGAAGTAGAGCGCCTGCGTGCCGCGCGTTCTGCTGGCCTGGCTGACGGCCGGTTGGGCCAGTCTGCTTGTTGTTCCGTGGTACGGCCTCGATGACGGCGTATCGCCACCGGCGCTGTTTGCCGGCCGTGTCTGGCTGCTGGCTCTCGCGCTGCCGTTGCTGCTCGCCACCTGGGCGGCCATCGGCCGGGTGCGCCCACATGCCCTGGTCGCCGCCGGCGCGGCGGGTCTGGTCTGGCTCGGCCTGCAGGGCCTGCTGATCATCCATCGCGGCTGGGCCTTCGCCTGGCTCGCCTCACTCGCCGGCGGTTCCGGACCGATCCAGCCGGCAATGGGCTGGGGCGCGGCACTCTACGCGCTCGCCTGCCTGATGCTGCTCGCCTATGCCCTGGCGCGCCTTGGCGTCTGCAAGGGCGACGTGTTCGTCACCGGCTCGCTGCTGCTCGTCGTCGGTCTGATCGCGCTGTTCGTGTTCTACCCGGTGCTGTGCATTCTCTCGTCGGCGGTGCGCGACAACGAAGGCGGCTTCGCCCCCGGCGAGTTCATCGCCAAGCTGCTGAGCCCGTCGATCTGGAGTTTTGGCTGCCTGGCCGGCGCGCATGCTTGCGGCGTGGCATGGAACACGGTGGCGGAGGCGGCGCTGGTCGGCCTGCTGACCACTTTGCTCGGCCTCGCCTTCGCCCTGGTGGCGCTGCGCACGCGTCTGCCGATGAAGCCGCTGCTGCGCGCGCTCTCGATCCTGCCGATCATCACCCCACCCTTTGTCATCGGGCTGGCGCTGATCCTGCTGTTCGGCCGCGCCGGCGTGTTCACTGTCTGGCTGGGCAACGTTTTCGATATTCCACGCAGCCGCTGGATCTACGGCATGCCCGGCATCACGATCGCACAGGTGCTGGCGTTCACGCCGATCGCCATGATGGTTCTGCTGGGTGTGCTGCAGGGCGTGGCGCCCAGCCTCGAGGAGGCGTCGCAGACCCTGCGCGCGGGCCCTTGGTACACCTTCCGCACCGTCACCTGGCCGCTGATCCGGCCGGGCCTGGCCAACGCCTTCCTGATCGGCTTCATCGAGAGCATGGCGGACTTCGCCAATCCCCTGGTGATCGGCGGAAATTTCACCGTGCTGTCGACCGACATCTTCTTCGCGGTGGTCGGCGCGTCGCACGACCAGGGCCGTGCCGCGGTGCTCGCCATCGTGCTGCTGGCATTCACGCTGACCGCGTTTCTCGCGCAGCGCTTCTGGCTCGGCCGGCGCAGCTACGCGACCGTCGGCGGCAAGGGCCACACGGGCATTCCGGCCTCGCTTCCCGCTTGCGTGCGCACCGCCTGTTACTCGGTGATCGTGCCGTGGCTGATGCTGACCGTGGCGGTCTATGGCATGATCCTGGTCGGCGGCTTCGTCGTGTCGGTCGGCCGCGACAACACGCCGACGCTGGAATATTTCTGGACCGCCTTCTCGATCGAGCGCGGTGTCGGCGGCTGGTTCCTGTCAGGTTCCGCCTGGAACTCGTTCATCGTCACGATCGAAGTGGCGCTGATCGCCATGCCGTTCACCGCGGTGCTCGGCATCCTCACCGCATGGCTGCTGGATCGGCAGAGCTTCCCCGGCCGCCGCAGCTTCGAGTTCCTGGCGATGATGAGCTTCGCGATTCCCGGCACGGTGATCGGCGTTGCCTATATCCTGGCATTCAACGTGCCGCCGGTGTCGCTGACCGGCACTGGAACGATCATCGCGATCGCCTTCGCCTTCCGCAACATGCCGGTGGGTATCCGCGCCGGCCTCGCCAATCTGAGTCAGATCGACCGGAGCCTCGACGAAGCCTCGCTCACGCTGGGCGCGCACTCCTTCGGGACGCTCTGGCGTGTGATCCTGCCGATGCTGCGCCCTGCCGTCGTCACCGCCATGGTCTACAGCTTCGTGCGCGCCGTGACCGCGGTGAGCGCGGTGATCTTCCTGGTCACCGGCCACTACAATCTTGCCACCATCTATATTGTCGGCCGCGCCGATGTGGGTGAATACGGCGTGGCGATCGTATATTCGGCAATGCTCGTCATATTCATGATGCTGGTGCTGATCCTCATCCAGTTGGTGGTGGGCGAGCGCCGCATCGGCCGCCGTGCCGAAGCGCCTGCGATCGACGCGCCGGGACTCGCATTGGTGCAGGGATGAGCGGACCGGGCGCAACGTCGGCGGTGGAGTTCCGCGCCGTCACCATGCGCTACGGGACGGTGACGGCACTCGATACCGTCAGCTTCTCCATCGTGCGCGGCACGCTGGTGACGCTGCTGGGTCCTTCCGGCTGTGGCAAGACGACGATCCTGCGGCTGATCGCGGGGCTCGAACAGGCGTCGGAGGGGCAGATCCTGATCGAGGGCGACGATGTGACGCTGCAGTCGGCAGCCGAACGCGATGTATCGATGGTGTTCCAGTCATACGCGCTGTTCCCGCACATGACCGTGCTGGAGAATGTCTGTTACGGATTGCGTGCGTCGGGAATGCGCAAGGCGCCGGCGGTGGAGCTGGCGCAGGCGAAGCTGGCGCAGGTGGGCCTGGCCGGCTACGGCGCGCGCCTGCCGAGCGAATTGTCCGGCGGTCAGCAGCAGCGCGTCGCGGTGGCGCGCGCCATCGTGCTGGAGCCGAAGGTGCTGCTGTTCGACGAGCCGCTGTCCAATCTGGATGCCAAGCTGCGCCGGCACGTGCGCGAGGAAATCCACGAACTGCAGCAGAGCCTGTCGCTCACCGCGGTCTATGTGACGCATGACCAGCAGGAGGCGCTGGCGATCTCCGACCGCATCATGGTGATGAGCATGGCGCGCATCGCCCAGGACGGCACGCCGCGCGGGCTGTATGAGCAGCCGAACAGCCATTTCGTTGCCGACTTCATCGGCGATGCCAACATCGTTCCGGTGGTGATCGAGGGACGCCAGGGTGAGCTGGCTTCGGTCCGTCTGGGCCCGCTGGTGCTGACGCTGCCGCATCGTGGCGCGGTGGAGGGTGCCGCGGAACTGTCGATCCGCCCGCAGTCGCTGTTGCTGGCGCCAGGCGCGGCAGCGACCGATGCGCTGCCCGGTCGGATTTCCAAGGCTGCCTATCTCGGCAGCCACATGGAGTACTGGCTGCTGGCGGACGGTCTGACCAAGGAGCTGTTCGTGATCGCCCCGGATGTCGAGGCACCGTTGGCCCCTGGCGCGGACGTGGCGATCAGGCTGGCATCGTCGGGCGTGGCGGTGGTGCCGCAGGGATAGGCTCGGCGGCTCAGCCCCGCATCAGCGGGGACCCAGGGGGCACCATCGTCGCCAGGGCAGCGATCGATTTCTTCACACGCTCTCGCCCGGGAGTGACGGTTGCAGGTCAAAGCTCACGCTCGGCGGTATGACAGATGGAAGTCACTCGCCACCGCGAACCTGCCGGTTGGCGTCCTGCTCGGCTTCGATCATGGCCGCTTCTTCGGCGAGCGCGATGGCCTGAACCTCGGCATTGTCGGGATCGCCGTAGGCCGCGCGCCGCTGGGCCATGGTCATGTCCTCCCAGCGCCAGAGCTTGATCGGCTCACCGTGCTTGTCGCGCGGCACGTATTGCCGCCTGGACGGGAAGGGCGCGTCCGCCTCGGGCGGGGGCCTGTCGCGGGGTGCCGGCGGCGTCGGCTGCACCGGCTGTGCTTTGGCGGCCTGCTTATGTGGTTGCGATGGCTTGTCGGTTGGAGCTTGCCCGCCCCCGGACTCGATCCGGGGGGCACTTGACCCGGGGGCCTGCCCCCGGGCGCTTGTCCCGGGGGACCGGCGCTTGTCCAGCGTGCGCAGCGCCGCATCGAACGAGCGGGCGGCGGCGATGGCGTTGTTGCGCAGCCGGACGGAATCGGCGTCGCTGATGCCGGGCTGCATGGCACGGCGGTAGTCGTCCATGGTGGCGTGGTGCGCGGCGATCATGCGGGCGGCGAGCATAGCCTCGACGATGTCGCGCGGCTGCAGGGCGTCGAGGGCCGCGCGGGCGGCCTTCGGGCAATCTTCCGCCGACCCGGCAGGCCATGTGCCGGCGAGGGTCTCGGTCAGATGGTCGAGGAAGGCGAGGTCGGGCTGGGGGGCCATGGGGTGGGTTCCTCGGGCGCCGTTGCGGGTGCCGGAGTATGCGCCGAGGTTATGAACGAAACATGAACACGTAGGCCCCCGGACCTGGTTGGACCGCGAAGCGTTCCAACGGGGGCATTCCAACTTTCACCGTGCCTGCGATGGGCACACATGCGGATGGGCCTGTGCGGCGGGAGCGGCTGCGATTCCAACACGGGGGAAAAGCCGTCACAGGCGCAGTAAAGTAAGCAAGAAAGCATTTTTAACACGGAGAAGCAGGGAGAACCACGAAGGGCCACGGAGCAGGAAGTCATGCGCCCCGGGGTCAAGTGCCCAGGGACATGCTTCGCGCGGCGATGATCTGTCTCCCGCCCCAAAGCAGGCCCCCGGGCACTTGACCCCGGGGGCGCCAAAAAAGTCCTGCTCCGTGGCCCTTCGTGGCCCTCCCTGCTTCTCCGTGTTAAAAATGCTTGCTTGCTCTTGTGCCCGCAGAGACCGATGAAGTCGCGATTGTGGATTACCACCAGGACGCGGCCATGATTCGTCGTGACGCGCTTGACCGCACTGACCTGTCTGACGTGACGACGGGCGAGACGCTGCCCAACGTCACGCCGGGGGAGGTTCTGAAGGTCGAGTTCATGGAGCCGCTGGGGCTGTCCGCCCGTGCGCTGGCCTGGGATATGGACGTGCCTGCGAACCGTGTCACGGAAATCCTGAACGGCGAGCACACGGTCACTGCCGAGACGGCAATCCTGCTGAGCCGCCGCCTCGGAACCAGTCCAGAGTTCTGGATGAACCTCCAGACGGCACACGACCTGGAGGGGGCGCGGCGGCACATGGTTGCTGCCGACTGACCCTGGCGTCGGTCAGACTGCTGTTCGACCCCTGCCTGGAACAGTTTTTGGCTGGCCTTCTCCGGCGCGTTCTTGATTCGTTCGCACGACCGGTCTAGCCTGCCAGGATGACCGATGACCCTGCCAAACTGACTGCCGCCGATCCGGACGAACTGCGCCTCGCCCTGAGCCTCGCGCTTCAGCGCGATGGTCGCCGCCGGTTCCGCCATAGCGACGATCTCATGGCGCAGATCGTGGCGGACCACCTGGTGCGCTGCTTGGAAGAACGGAACTACGTCGTGATGCAGAAGGTGCCGGGACCGGGGCATAGCACGTCGGGCGGGATGCCGGCGGATCGGCGGTAGGTGACGCTGGCGACGTGCCACGACGGCGCCACGTTGGGCAGCGGGTTCACCGTGTGGAACAGCCGGACGACGGTTTCGGCGGGGAGGAAAGAGGCGTAGCGACCGCACATGACTGCCATTGCATGGCGGGTGTCTCGCATTTACTCCCAACGATCGGTTCGGTTGGGCGCCGGGATTATGGGCTGGTGTCAAGGCGGCGTATTCTGGTTGCGTATTCTCTGCGTGCGCGGGACACCAACTTTAAGCGTAATACTGCACGGTATCCTGCAACCATCGCGAACGCGCCGGTAAGTGTCAACACGAGACGATTCATGAGCCCTGTAGTTGGAAAAGCAAGACCATAGTCCACGAGTGGTGGCATCTTTTCCACGGCATCGAAGAAGGCTGGCAACGAGATGTAAAAGCCGGCAACCCCCGTAAATATAATTATGGCGACTAGGACACGGCACATCTCCATAACCAGCAAGTCTGGGTGACGAGCGAGGAAATCGATGCGCAGTCGGTCACTTGAAAGTCTAGCATCGCGACGAGCCCGCAAGGTTTCGGACGAGCGTGCGGCGACCCACGAGATAGCGTCCCGCAGATAGCTGCCGAACAACGCGGCAATAATCCCGACAAAGACTGCTGTGAACCACCAACCAGGGTCGTTCATTAAAGCAACGATAGGGCTCATTTTTCGCCACGTTGATCCGTGCTGGAAGACTTAAGTGTAGGCTGGAACGCTGATCATCTCGCACCCGCCGTCGCGCTTCGTCAAGACTCCACCCTCATCACTGAACATGCCGCTACAATAGCACAACGGCCGTCGGCACCTCGGAACCGGTGCAGGCGGTTCGGCAGAGCGCCGAGACGAAGGCCCGGCGTCACGGCGGATCGGCGGTGTGCTCGATCACGGAGGCCCTTGCGCTACGTTGCGGGCGCGGTGCGGCCTGGGAAGGCGGTGACCGTCGAGGAAGTGGGGCCAGTCGTGGTGACATGGCGGCCCCTTCTTGTCACTTTCAACCGCCCAAATGTTCCCGCAAGAGCAGCCGTGTGATCACGATTGTTGCCGTCACGCCGGCAAGATCGAACTCATCCCATTGGGCATGGGTGGCTTTCGTTCTTACATGCGAGCCGACCTTCGCTTGTTTGCTTTGTTGGCCCGTAATTACATCCTGCCTTGCTAGGTCGTTGATAAGGTCTTCAACACTCTTGCCTTTGTCGTTGCCAATTTTATCCCGATAAATCCGACGAATCGTATCTTCGAACACAACACCCGCTATCGTGCCCGCCTCTTGCTTACGGTTTTCTCCTCGATACCACTCGGCGTGATCCAAGAAGTCGTCAAAGGTTTCTGCTCTGACCTTGTTGCTGATGTTCGTAAGGAGACCCGCATCAATGTCGCTCAGCAGGGCGCTCAAAATTTCAGCGATGGACCCAACACGCTGGACACGGGTATGGCCGCTGCTTTCTCCGAGTTTTTCGACGCGACGCCGATAAGCGTTGCTTGGTAGCGGCACTGCAAGCTCGATGATGTTCAACGCCTCTGTAATCCAGCCGTCGCACAGGCTAATGTGGCGGCTGTTACGTGCGACCCCGCTCGACGAATCCGCAAGCGCGTGTGCACGACCAACCAAATCAGTAAGTTTCCTGCGGACGTTCTCCTCGATCATGTTGTGCCTCTGTTGCTCATGCAGTGAGCCTCGTAATCGTGCTGTGGCTGACGTTGTAGGTGCGGGCAATTTCCCGCACCGGCTCGTGCTGGTCGCGGCGCTTGATCGCCTCGCGCTGCTGGTGCGGCGTGCGCGCTAGATTGCGTCCAATCTTCACGCCACGGCGACACGCCCATCGGTAGCCAGAACCGCCAGTCAGGCACCGGGCTACAGTGGCAAACTCTAGACGGCAACGCAACGGTTGCACGGTGGGACTCCAGGGTTGCGGCTGGGACCTTGCCGCCTCTCACGGACCAGTCCCGCCGCCTCACCCCCGCACCAGCACCGCGTTGATCAGCCGCATCCGGTTCTCCCGCATGTTGCGCTGCGAGTTGCGCATCTTCTCGCGGAAACTCTCGCCCACCACCAGGTGCACGCCGAGGATCGGCCGCCCGCCAGCCCCCGCCCCCGGACTTGATCCGGGGGCTGACCCGTCCCCCGCCGCGGCACGCTCGCGCTCGGCCTCCGCCTCGGCGATCGCGACCTCGCTGTTGTCCTCCCAGACCCGCACCGTGAACCCCGCCGCCTCCAGCAACTCCCGCGTCTCCTCCGGCGTGCGCAGGAAGCTGATCTCCGGCGTGTCCGCCCAATTCACCGGATAGTGCAGCGTGCCACCCGGACCCTGCGCCACATCCTGGATCGCCAGCCGCCCTCCCGGCTTCAGCACACGATGCATCTCGGCATACCAGCGCGGCCGGTCGGCTATGTTCATCGCCACGTTCTGCGTCCAGCCCAGGTCGAAGCCCGCATCAGGGAATGGCAGGTCCAGCGCCGAGCCCTGGCGGAAATCCACCCGGTCCGCCAACCCCGCGCGTCGCGAGAACTCCGTCGCGGTCGCCACGAACTCCTCTGTCAGGTCCACCCCGGTGACCCGGCAGCCATAGGTCGCCGCCAGATACCGCGCCGGTCCGCCGATCCCGGAGCCGATGTCGACCACGTGATCGGACGCCGAAGGCGCCAGCAGCCGCGCCAACTCCTCGGTCGCCACACGGCGGCGGGAGTGGAACTCGTCCACCGGGGCAAGGTCGTCGATCGTGAGCCGCTCGATGTCCTTCCCGGCTTCGGTCAGAGCGCCGAGCAGACGCTCGAGCAACCCGCCGCGGCCGTAATGGCGGGCAACTTCCCCTGGGCTCTCGCTCATCGCCGGTTTTCCTTGTAATTGCATTGGCCGCCCCAACATACCACGGCATCGGCGCTTTCCGTTCCGGGCTGCCTCGTGTCTTTTGGCGGTTCTGCCGCTTCGACGCTCCCCAATTGGAAGAGTAATCCGGCCCGCATCGTGCGGGTCGCCGGTACTTGGAGAGACAAAATGTCGACAGGCACAGTCAAGTGGTTCAATTCCCAGAAGGGCTACGGCTTCATCCAGCCGGATGACGGTTCGAAGGATGTGTTCGTGCATATCTCAGCGGTCGAGCGGTCCGGGATCGGCAATCTGAACGAGGGTCAGAAGCTCAGCTACGACGTCCAGCGCGGCCAGCAGGGCAAGCTATCGGCGGAAAACCTGAAGGCCGCCTGAACCCAGTCCCCGGCGCCGTTCACCGAGCGGCGCCGGACATCTCGAGGGCCGTCATGGCGCATCACAAATTCAAGGTCGGTCAGACAGTCCATTTGATCCCGAACCGGTTGGAACGGCATGTCCCCGCCGGCACCTACACGATCCAGCGTTTGCTCCCCGTCGAGGGCCGCGACCTGTATTACCGCGTGAAGCATACCCAGGACAGCCACGAACGGGTGGTCAACGAGGCACAGTTGCGGCCCGCCGAGGCGTTCGCCCCCCAGCACTGACCTGCCTGCTCGCCAGTCTCCGGCCCGGACGCTATCGTCCGGCGGCTGTTGCATAGGCTTGGCATGAAGATCACTGCCGTTCGGGTCCTGCGCCTCTCCAGCACCATGCGCACCGAAGGCCCGTTCTGGGAGGCGCGTCTGGTCCGGCCGATCGACATCTGTCCCGAAACCCGCGCGTACCGCGCGTGCGAGCGTGCCGCCGAATACAAAGCGCTCGGCTACCTCGCGCAGAAATGGTTCTTCCGCCACGGCCCGATGAGCGGACACGACGGCATGCGCAAGAATGTCGAGCTGGTGCGCACGCTGCGCGAGACGCTCGGCGACGACTACGACATCATGCTGGACTGCTGGCAGTCCTTCGACCCGATCTATGCGGTGGAGCTCGCCGCCTATGCTTCGGTGCACGACCTGATGGTGATCCCGCACGGCCATTCCACGTCGGCGGGGCTGCATTTCTCGCGGGCGCAGCCGCCGCTGCTGACACCGATCCAGGAGTACCTGGTGAAGTGGAGCGCGATCAACCAGCACTTCCTCGCCAATCCGGTGACGCCGCTTGGTGGTGAATTCGCGTTGCCGACGCTGCCCGGTCTCGGCATGGACCTCGATCCAGCGAAGATCGAAGCGCAGGCGGAGGTGTACAGTGGCGGGCCGTAGGCTGCCTTAAGCCGATATTAGCCACACTGGTTGCATGGTGCGACGATTGCTCGCGGGTGCGAGCGTGGAGTGCCACAAGGTGCAGGACGAGTCCGGCATGGCAGCGTCCAGGAGCGACGTTTTTCGCTCCAGCCGACACCTGTGGGGGGTCGGCATCGTCCTCATCGTCATCACCCTGCTGGGTTGCGGTGTGACGATCTGGGATCTGCACCGGCAGACCATCGAACAGCAACGGGTCGCAGTGGGAAATCTCGGCGTGGTACTTGCCGAGCAGACCTCGCGTTACGTGCAGGTGATCGATCTCGTCCTTGAGGAGGTGCAATGGCGTGTCGCCAATCTCGGCATCCGCACGCCCGAAGAGCTGGCGCGGTCGTTCGGCACCGAGGCCACGCACAACTTTCTGCGCGAAAGGCTGAGGAACCTGCCGCAGGCGAACGCCTTCTTCCTGGTCAGGCCCGATGGACATCAGCTGATCACGTCCCGGGCGCAATCGCCCGCCGATCTGGACCTGTCGGATCGCGACTATTACCGGCATTTCGTCGAGCATGACGATCCAAGCCCGTTCATCAGCGCCCCGGTCCAGAGTCGTGTGGTCAGCACGCCCGCGGTCTTCATCGCGCGCCGGATCAACGGTCCGGACCACAGCTTCCTTGGCCTCGCGGTTGGTGCAATCGATCTGCTGTATCTTGCCAACTTCTACCAGGCCATCGCATTGCCGCCCGGCGAGACCGTGACCCTGCTGCGTCGCGACGGGCTCGTGCTGGCGCGCTACCCGGACACCACGAACGAAGCCGGAAAATTCATGTCGGTGATCTCGCCTTGGTACGGCCTCGTTGCCGGGCAAGGCGGCACTTACCGCTCACCCGGTTTTCTCGGTGCCATACCGGCAGTGGTGTCGGTGCATCCGCTGCACGCCTGGCCACTCGTCATCGACGTATCCATGCGGGAGCCGGTGGCACTTGCGAAATGGCGGCTCCAGGCGACGGTGATCGCGCTGGGTGGCCTCGGAGCTGCTGCCGGCTTCGCCGTGTTGTTCGGCATCATCGGCCGGCAGTTCCGCCGCCAGACAGAGCAGAATGCAAAGCTCACGGAGGCGGCGGACGCATTGCGTGCCAGCGAGGCTCGGGTACGGGACTTCGCCGAGATGTCGTCTGACTGGCTGTGGGAACTGGATGCCGAGCTCCGCTTCACCTGGAGGTCGGACAGCCAGACGGTCCGCCTGACGGGCATGCCGAGCATTTTGGGTTTGACGCCATGGGAAGCGCTGGGTGGGAGCCCAACCGATCCACATTGGGCCCAGCGCCGTGCCGACTTGCTCGCGCGACGGGCGTTTCGCAATTTCCACCACCAGCGGCGTCCTGGCCAGGACGGCCGACCCGTCCACTTCAGCGCCAACGGCAACCCGGTGTTCGACGCGACCGGTGGCTTCCTGGGTTATCGCGGCACCGGGCGCGATGTCACCGCCGAGGTCGAGGCAGCGCAGGAACTGCATCTGGCCAAGGAGCGTGCGGAAGCGGCAAGCCGCGCCAAATCGGAGTTCCTCGCCAACATGAGCCACGAACTCCGGACGCCACTGAATGCCGTCATCGGCTTCTCCGAACTCATCCGTGATCAACCGTTCGGCAAGATCGGCGCGAACTACGTCGAGTACGCGACGGATATCAATGCAGCCGGCCATCATCTGCTCGACATGATCAACGACGTGCTCGATCTCTCGAAGATGGAGGCGGGCCGCTACGACCTCGCGGATGAGACGGTGGAGCTCGGCATGGTGGTGCGGTCCTGCATCGCCATGCTGAAGCTGCGTGCGAATGACGGCGGCGTACGGATCGACAATGCTGTGGCCGGGATGCACATCGCACTGCGGGGAGACGGACGCGCGCTGAAGCAGATCGTGCTCAATCTGCTGTCCAATGCAGTGAAGTTCACTCCCAACGGTGGCGTGCTATCGCTGCGCATCGAGCATACGCGGGAAGGCGTTACCTTGGTCGTGACCGATACCGGCATCGGTATCGGCGCGGCGGCTTTGCAGTCGCTGTGCCAGCCGTTCCAGCAGGCAGACGCCTCGATCAGCCGAGAATTCGGCGGTAGCGGCCTGGGGCTCACGATCAGTCGGAAACTGCTGGCACTGCATGGCGCAACGTTGACCATAGAGAGCACGCCCGGTCAGGGAACGACGGTCCGGGCCACTTTCCCTCCCGAACGGATCGTCGAGGCGAC
>JBGPND010000064.1:0-23457 GCA_041487355.1 Acetobacteraceae bacterium
CGGCTGGTTGAGGTGCGGGAAGTCGATCCGCCGGACGGGGTGGAGCCGCTGCACTGGCGGCTGCTGACCACGCACGAGATCACTGACGCCGCGGGGGCGTGGCAGATTGTCGGGTGGTACCAGCTTCGCTGGGTTATCGAGCAGCTGTTCCGGGTGATGAAGTCGCAGGGGCTGCAACTGGAAGCCTGCCCCCGGGCGCTTGACCCGGGGGACAGCCAGCTCGCCTCGGCGGAACGGCTGGTGAAGCTCGCTGCGGCGGCGACCAAGCATGCCCTTGCGAAGGCGAGGGGCGGCCTGCGTGGATATCCAGATGACCCAGGGCCGTGACGGCTCGGACCAGATGCCGGCGTCCAACGTGTTCACCGAGCCGGAAATCGACACCCTCGCGGCACTGGGGCCGACGCTTGAAGGCAAGACCGAGCGGCAACAGAACCGCTACCCGCCGCGAAACCTCGCCTGGGCGGCGTGGATTATCGCCCGGCTGGGTGGCTGGAACTGCTACTACAAGCCGCCGGGGCCGATCACCTTCCGGCGCGGCATGGAGCAGTTCTATCCGATCCACCGCGGAAGGGAGCTCGAAATGAGGCTGCAACGAGAAGTGAGAATCCCCTAGCGCGAAAGCGGGGGTC
The DNA here is from genome assembly GCA_041487355.1 of Acetobacteraceae bacterium. Lineage (GTDB taxonomy): Bacteria > Pseudomonadota > Alphaproteobacteria > Acetobacterales > Acetobacteraceae > JAMXLO01. The sequence continues at coordinate 630 of JBGPND010000064.1, forward strand.
CAGGATGTCGCGGGCATAGCGATCGGAGCGGTTTCTTTCACACGCTCGCAGGCGGGCACCCAGAGCCGCCGGCACTTTGCGTCCTCCACGGTTCCGCGCGATGATCCAGCTTCCCGCGACGGAGCTACAGAATGCGCCAGATGATCATGGTCGGTTTCCTGCAGGCGCAGAACTGCACGAACCTTGTCAGTTCCTGGCGCCATCCGGAATCGCGCGACGATTCCATGTCGGCCGACTATTACCGCACGATCGGTCGCGTGCTGGAGGAGGGGAAATTCCATCTCGGCTTCTTCGATGATCGCCTCGCGATGCCGGACCGCTACGGCAACGACCATCGTCATACTGTCGAGCATGGCATACGCTGCGTGAAGATGGATCCCATCACCGTGCTTACGGTGATGGGCATGGCAACCGAACGTCTGGGCCTCGGCGCCACCTGCTCCACCACCTATTATGAGCCGTTCCACGTGGCCCGCACATTCGCCACGCTCGACCTGATGACGAACGGCCGCGCCGCATGGAACGTGGTGACGTCGATGAACGACGGCGAAGCCTTGAACATGGGGCACGACGAGCACCTGGAGCACGACACGCGCTACGACCGCGCCGACGAGTTCATGGAAGTGGTGCTAGGCCACTGGAATTCCTGGGATGACGACGCGATCGTCATCGACAAGAAGACCGGACTGTTCGCCCATCCCGACAAGGTGCGACGATTGGATCACCAGGGACGTTGGTTCCGCTCACGTGGCCCGTTCACCGTGCCGCGCTCGCCGCAGGGCCATCCCGTCGTCATCCAGGCCGGACAGAGCGGCCGCGGCAAGCAATTCTCGACGCGCTGGGGGGAGCTGATCTTCGTCTCGACGCACACCAGCATGGAGCACGGGCGACAGCTCTACCGCGAGCTGAAGGACGACGTCGCGCGCCTGGGGCGCGATCCGGATCATTTCGCCATCACGCCCTCCGCCTATGTCGTCTGCGCCGAGACCAAGACCGAGGCCGAGGACAAGATGGCGCTGATCGAGACGCTGGCGACCGACGAGGACGCGCTCTCCCTGCTGTCGGAAGCAATGAACTTCGATTTCGCCAGCAAGGGCCTGGATGAACCCTTCACCGACGCGGAGCTGGCGGGCATCTCCGGCACGCAGTCGATGCGCGATCGCGTGCTGCGCGCGAGCGGCATCACCAACCCGACGCCGCGCGACTTCATCCGCTACAGCCACCGTGCCCGGCCGAACATGCCGTTCGTCGGCGGCCCGAAGGAAGTGGCGGACGGGCTGGAGGAATGGTTCACCGAGCCGGTGGCCGACGGGTTCGTGCTGGCCGCCACGCATGTGCCCGGCACCTACATGGATTTCGTGCGTTACGTCGTGCCGGAGCTGCAGCGGCGCGGCCTGTACCACAAGGACTACGAGGGCGCGACGCTGCGCGAGAATCTCGGCCTGCCGATCCCGCGCGCGTCGCATCCGATAGAGAACTGACGATGAAGCTCGGCCTCTCGATCGGCTATTCGCGCGCGCATCTGGATATCCCGGTGAAGCTCGTGCAGCACGCCGAGGAGCTTGGCTATGACAGCGTATGGACGGCGGAAGCATACGGCTCGGACGCCGTGACGCCGCTCGCCTATCTCGCCGCGCTGACGAAACGGATCAAGCTGGGCACCGGCATCATGCAGCTCGCCGCACGCACGCCGGCGAACGCCGCGATGTGCGCTGCAACGGTCGATGCCATGGCCGGCGGCGGCCGCTTCATCGCCGGCCTCGGCGTGTCCGGCCCGCAGATCGTCGAGGGCTGGTACGGCGAGCCCTGGGGCCGGCCGTACTACCGCTACAAGGACTACGTGGCGATCATGCGCAAGATCTTCCGCCGCGAGGCGCCGGTGACCCATGAGGGGCGCGAGATCAGCCTACCTTATAAGGGAGATGGCGCCTTAGGAGTCGGGAAGCCGCTGAAATCCATCCTGCACATGAACCCCGACATCCCGATCTATCTCGGCACCGGCAACGAAACGACGGTGAAGCTGACAGCGGAAATCGCCGATGGCTGGCTGCCGCTTGGCTTCGTGCCTGGATCGTTGCCGGAATACCTGCCCTGGCTCGAGGAAGGCTTTCGCCGCGCCGGCAACGGCAAGAGCCTGCGTGACTTCGCCATCCAGGCCTCGGTGCATGTCGAGGTCGAGAGCGACGTGAAGGCCGCGCTGGCGAAGATGAAGCCGGAGGTCGCGCTGTATGTCGGCGGCATGGGCCATCGCGACAAGAACTTCCATAAGGACATGATGATCCGGCGCGGCTTCAAGGATGCCGCGGAACGCATCCAGGAACTGTACCTCGCGCACCGCAAGGAAGCGGCGATCGAAGCGGTGCCCGACGAATGGGTCGATCTGAAATCGCTGGTCGGGCCGCCGGAACGCATCAAGCAACGGTTTCGCGCGTGGGAGGATTCGGGAGCAACCAGCCTCACCGTCCGCTCCCGCCAGCCGGAGGCGATCGAGGTGATGGCACAGGCCGCACGGCTCAACTAAGGGAGGACCAACGATGCGCTTCAAGGACAAGGTGGCGCTGATTACCGCAGTCGGCAGCGGCATCGGCCGCGCAACGGCCGGAATCATGGCAAACGAAGGCGCGGTGATCGTCGGCGTCGACAACGACCAGCGCCGGCTCGACATGGCGATGGAAGAGCTGAACATGACCGGCGGGCGTGCCCATGGCCGCTGTGTCGACGCGCTGAACCAGGCCGACGTGGACGAGACCGTCGCCTGGGCGGCAAAGAACTACGGCATCGACATCCTGGTGAACGCCGTTGGCGGCAGCACCATCATCGAGAGGCCGAACGCCACGGTGGACGAGCTGACATTCGACGAATGGCAGCGCCTGATCCACTTCAATCTGAGCGGCACGTTCCTGTTCTGCCATGCCGTGGCACCCGAGATGAAGCGGCGCCGCAGCGGCAAGATCGTCAACCTCGCCTCGATCGCCGGACGCGGGCTCAGCGTGTCGAGCAGCAGCGCCTATAGCGCGGCGAAGGGCGGCATCATCGCATTCACCCGCAAGCTGTCGTTCGAGCTGGGACCGTTCGGCGTCAACGTCAATGCGATCGCACCAAGCCTGACGCTGACCGAGCGTATCCGTCCGCGCTGGAACCAGCGTTCGCCCGAGGACCAGACATCGGAGATCGAGCGCACGCCGCTGCGCCGTGTGGCCGAGGCGGCGGACCAGGCGAAGGTGATCTGCTTCCTGGCTTCGTCGGATGCCGACTTCGTAACGGGGCTGACGATCGACGTGACGGGCGGACTGTAGAAGAAAGGTTCACCGCAGAGGCGCAGAGGCACTGAGACTTCGCGAAGCCTCTGCGCCTCTGCGGTGAGTCTTACTTGAATCGCGGCAACCGCTCCGCCAGCGCCAAATACGCATCCTCGTCCGTGCGGTCATAGCGCAATGGCGTGACCACGATGTTGCCCGCGCGCAACGCGTCGTAGTCGCTCTCCGGCCCCTGCTGGCGATCGCCGCGACGGAAGTTGAGCCAGTGATAGGCCATGCCGCGCGGATCGACACGCGTATCCACGTGCATCCCGGCAATCATCCCGACGCCCTGCCGCGCCAGCGTGACCGGCCCCGCCTCGGCCGCCGGACACGCGGGAAAGTTGACGTTCAGGCAGGCATCCTTGCTCCAGCCGATCGCCAGAAGATCCCGCACGACCTTCGCGCCCAGTGTGCGCGACGCGTCCCACGACACGTTGTTACGGTCCTTGTAGGCCTGGCTCAGCCCGATCGACGGCACGCCCAGCATCATGCCGGTCATTGCGCCGCCGACGGTGCCGGAGAACACCGTCTCCATGCCCAGGTTCAGCCCGCGGTTCACCCCGGACAGCAGCAGTTGCGGCGCCCCGTCGGTCATCAGATGGCAGATGCCCATGACCGCACAGTCGCCCGGCGTGCCGGAAATACCGAAGCGGCGTGGCCCCTGCTGGCTGACCCGCAGCGCGTGGTGCAGGCTGATGGCGTGCGACACGCCGCTCTGGTCATGCTCCGGCGCAACCACCCACACCTCGCGCGCCAGTTCGGCCGCGATCGCCTCCAGCACTGCGAGGCCGGGGGCATCGATGCCATCGTCGTTGGTCAGCAGAATTCGATCCAGCACGCTCGCGCTCCGGTTCACTGTTGCCGCCCTGTTTGACGCGTCGCGCCCGCCGCGTCCAGCATGGCGGGGGCAGCAGGAGACGAACCATGCAGATCATCGACGCACAGGTGCATATCTGGGGCAGCGGCGCACCCAGCGGCCATCATCGGCAGACCTCGATCTACACGGCCGAGGAGCTGATCAAGGAGATGGACGCGGCCGGCGTGAACGGCGCGGTCCTGCATCCGCCGAGCTGGGACCCCGGCTCGAACGAGATGGCGGTCGAGGCGGCGCGGAAATATCCGGACCGGTTCTGCATCCTTGGCTGGTTCCCGCTGGACAAGCCGGAGAATCGCAAGCTGATCGACACTTGGAAGCAACGGCCCGGCATGCTCGGACTGCGCTGGTCGCTGACCCGGCCGGAGCAGGAGAACTGGCACCAGGACGGCACGATGGACTGGGTCTGGCCGGCGGCCGAACGTGCCGGCACGCCGATCGCAACGATGGCCTGGCGCTTCCTGCCGCTGTTCCGCCAGATCGCAGAACGCCATCCGAACCTGCGGCTGCTGATCGACCACCTGGGACTGGTGAGGTCGGCCAAAGGCGACGCGGCGTTCGTCGACCTGGACGAGCTGCTGTCGCTGGCGAAGCTGCCCAATGTCGCGATCAAGGCGACCGGCGCGCCGGGTTATTCCAACGCGCCCTATCCGTTCCGCGACATCCACGACGGGCTGCATCGGATCTTTGATGCGTACGGGCCGAAGCGGTTCTTCTGGGGCACCGACCTGACGCGCATGCCGTGCAGCTATCGGCAATGCGTGACGATGTTCACCGAGGAGTTGCCGTGGCTGAAGGGCGCGGACCTCGATCTGGTGATGGGCCAGGCGGTGTGCGACTGGCTGGGCTGGAAACGTTCGGCCACGTAAGCGCGTGACACTGCTCTGCGACTACACCAGCTACGCGGATGCGCAGCGCCACTTCGCTCCCGCCGGGCTATGGGAGCTGTTCGTCGGCGATCGCGACCGGCTGAACATCGCGCACGAATGCATCGACCGGCATGCAGGCGATCCGCGGCGTATCGCAATCCGGATCGCGCATGCGGATGGCCACGACGAGGCGATCAGCTTCCGCACGATCGCGGAGGAATCATCGCGCTGTGCTCACTGGCTGGCCGAACTGGGCATCGCGCGCGGCGACCGCGTGGCGATCATGCTGGAGCCGTCGCTGGCATTCTACGTGACGCTGTTCGGCGTGATGAAGCTCGGCGCCATCGCGGTGCCATTGTTCACGCTGTTCGGGCCGGACGGCGTGCGGTCGCGGATCGACGACTGCACGCCGAACCTGTTGCTGACCATGCCGGACAAGGCGGGATCGCTCGGGGCGCTGCCGCTTCGGGTGATCGCGCTGGACGACCGCTTCGGTGCACTTTTGTCACGATATCCCGCATGCTTCACGCTGGCGATGCGCGCCGACGATCTGGCGATCTTCCAGTACACGTCTGGCACGACGCGCGAATTGCCCGCGGCGATCCGCCACACCCATCGCGCCATCGTCGTGGTCATGATCGCGGCCCTCTACGGCACTGGAGTCCGGCCAGGCGACCGCTTCTTCTGCCCCTCCTCGCCCGCATGGGGCCATGGGCTGTGGCACGGCACGCTGGCACCGCTGGCACTCGGGGTGGAGACCGGCGTCTACTCGGGCAGGTTCGATCCGGCGCGGCTGCTGCGGGCGCTGCAGGATTTCGCCACGACCAATCTCTCGGCGGCGGCGACGCACTACCGCATGATGCGGACCTGCGGCGCAGCGCCGCGGTACCGCTATGCGTTGCGCAAATTGTCATTCACCGGCGAGCCGATCGACAGCGACAGCCTGGAATTCGCGGAACGCACGTTCGGCGCGCGCCTGTGCAGCATGTACGGCACGACCGAGGTCGGTGTGATCCTCGCCAACTATCCTGGCGCGGAGGATTTCGTGACCAGGCCAGGCGCACTCGGCAAGCCTGTGCCGCGCGTCAAGGTGGACGTGCAACGGCCGGATGGAACGCCGTGTCCGCCTGGGGAGATCGGCGAGATCAAGGTGTGGCGGCACGGCACCTGGTTCCCCACCAAGGACCGCGGCTGGGTCGACGAGGACGGCTACTTCTTCCACGCCGGCCGTGCCGACGACGTGATCATCTCTGCCGGTTGGACGATGAGCGCGGTGGAAATCGAAGACGTATTGCTGCGCCATCCCGCGGTGCGCGAGGCCGCGGCGATCGGCGTGCCCGACACGCAGCGCGGCCAGGTGGTGAAGGCGTTCGTCGTGACCGACCAGGCGCAGGATGAGACGCTTGCCCGCGACATCCAGGATTTCGTGCGCGCGCGTCTGAGCCAGCACGAATATCCGCGCATCGTCGCCTTCGTCGCAGAACTGCCGAAAACACCCGCCGGCAAGGTCAACCGCAAGGCGCTGCGCGAGCGCGAGATGCAGGAACAGGTATGAGCGACGAACCCGCCCGACTGTTTCCGAAAATCACCGACGAGGCGCTCGACGCGCTGCGGCGACGGCTGAACGTGAGGATCGCGAACACGCTGGAGCCTTGGTGTCACGAGGCGACGCGCGATGCGATCCGCCACTACGCGCATGGGATCGGCGATGACAACAAGCTGTGGTGCGATCCGGACTATGCGGCGAACACGCGTTGGGGCGGCATCATCGCGTTGCCAAGTTTCCTGTTCGCGACCAGCCGGATCATTTCCGGCTATGTCGGCGGGTTGCCGGGCGTGCATGCGATGTGGGCCGGTGCCGACTGGACCTGGCACCAGCCGGTGCGGCGAAATGACGCGATCACCACGGAGGCCTGGCTGAAGGACCTGATCGAACATGAGACGCGGTTCGCCGGCCGCGCGATTCAGCAGGTCTATCACGTCGATTTCCACAACCAGCGCGGCGAGAAGGTGGCGTCAGCCGACAGTTGGTGCTTCCGCACCGACCGCGACCAGGCGCGCGAACAGGGCAGCAAGTACAGCGAGGTGAAGACGCGGCCGCCGCCACACTACAGCGAGGAGGATCTGGCGAAGATCTACCGGCTGTACGCCGAGGAGGAAGTGCGCGGCGCAACCCCACGATACTGGGACGACGTCGCCTTGGGCGAGAAGTTGCCGACCATGGTCAAGGGCCCGATGACGGTGACCGGCTTCATTGCCTATGCGCAAGGCTGGGGCGGCCTGTACATCCGGGCGAACAAGCTTGCCTGGAAACAGATTCATGCGCATCGCGGCCTCGGCATCGCGAACCGCTTCGGCATTCCCGACTGCCCCGAGCGCGTGCACTGGGAGCCCGAGTTCGCCCGCATGGTCGGCGTCCCCGGCGCGTACGACTACGGGCCGGAGCGTTGCTCCTGGCTCACCCACCATCTCACCAACTGGATGGGCGACGACGGCGTGCTGCGTCGGGCGAGCTGCAAGATTCGCCGCCACAACCCGGAAGGCGACACGCTGTTCATCGACGGCAATGTCACACGCAAGTTTGTCGACGACGGCCGCCACTTGGTTGAAATCGCCCAGGAAGCGCACAATCAGGATGGCGAACTGTCAGTCGTAGGCTCGGGTATTGTGCAATTGCCGAGCCGCTAACTAGTCCTCTCCTCTCTCCCGCATTGGCGGGAGAGGGGAGGGTGAGGGGTGAGGGTCACTTCGTCGGCGCGTACTTCCCGCTCACTTGCGGCGTCGGTGTATCGAACCCCTTCCCCTGACGATCGAGACGCGTCTCGCGCGACCATGTGCGCTTCAGGTCGTCGCGCACCTTGAAGCTCAGCTTGCCGAGGCCCCCGCACTCCAACTCCACCGTGTCGCCGTCCATGAAGCTGGACAGGCCGCGGTGATTGGTGCCGGTGGCGAGGATGTCACCGGGCTCCAGCGTGTGGATCGACGTCACCCACTCGATGCAGCGCGCCATGTTGTGCGCCATGTCGTCGGTGTTGAAGTCCTGCTTGATCGTGCCGTTCACCGACAGCTTTATCGGCACCTTGTGCGGGTCGGCGATCTCGTCGGCCGTCACCAGATAGGGACCGATCGGCGCGAACGTGTCGCGCGACTTCATGGCAAAGAAGCTCTGCGGTGGCAGGCCGCGCGCCGAGCCGTCGATGAAGTTGGTATAGCCGAACACGTAGTTCATGGCGTCGGCTGCCTTGATGTGGCTGGCGCGCTTGCCGATCACCAGGGCCATCTCGGCCTCGCCCTCGAAGATGGTGGCAGGCACGTCGGGCAGCACCATTGTCCCGCCGGGGTCGAGGATCGAGGTGGGCGCCTTGTGGAAGGCGTTGATCGGCGCCGGCTCCTTGCGCGTGCCGTTCTCCATGTAGTTCACCGCCATGCAGACGATGTTGCCCGGCTTCGGCAGCGGCGCGCGCAGACGCACGCTGGAGACCGGCACACCCTTGCCGCTCGCGGCCGCATCCTCGAGGCGCTTCTTGTAGTCGCCGAACCGCGCGATCAGCCCGTTGATCAGGTCGTGCGGACCGAGATGCGGGATGTCGCGCACCGCAGACGACACATCGACGATGTTGTCGCCCTTGACCACGCCCAGCTTGTAGTCGTCGAAAAACGCCAGCTTCATGATATCCCCCTTATTCAACCGGAACGAAGATCGAACGCCGCATCTTGCCGCCGACCGACTTCGATAGATGACCCTTGCCGGTGGTGTCCTCCACCAGCACAACCTCGCCGGCGCCGATCGTGCGCGCCTGACCGTCGCTTGCAGTGATCTGCACGCCGCCGTCGAGATTGATGATGTATTGCCGGCGTGGCGCCGGATGCCACGACAGGTCGTAGTCGCCCGAGGTCTCGCGGAAGATGACGCCGGTCGCCGGCAGGCGCGCCGACAGCTTGCTGAAGTTCCGCTCCTCCACCCACTGCACCTCGATGTCGCGCCAGTGCGATTCGCCGTTCGCGTCGCAATACAGATTGTGTATTCGCATTCCTCGTCCCCTATCGGTTCTGCCAGTTCGGCTTGCGCTTTTCGGCGAACGCCTTCGGGCCTTCGATGTAGTCCTGGCTTTCGATGTTCGCCTGCTGCGCCGGATAGACCGTGCGCATGGCACGCTCCAGCGACGGTTCGTCCAGGCCGCGATACGAAGCCTGCTTCGATGCACGCACCGCCTTGGGCGAGCATTCCAGGATCATGTTGGCCCAGCGCTTGGCCGCTTCCAGCGCCTCGCCCTGCGGCACCACCTCGGTGACGAAGCCGAGTTCGAAGCCTTCGCGGGCGGGAACGCGCCGCCCGGTCAGGATCATGCCCATCGCCTTCTTCATCGGGATCATGCGCGGCAGTCGATGCACGCCGCCGCCGCCGGCAATCAACCCGACGCGCGGCTCCGGCAGCGCGAACAGCGCGTTCTCCGCGGCGATGATGATGTCGCAGGCCAGCGCGGTCTCGAACCCGCCGCCCATCGCCCAGCCGTTCACAGCGGCGATCACCGGCTTGTCGAGATTGAAGCGATGCGTGATGCCGGCGAAACCGTTGGGCCCGTTCGGCCGGCGCCGGCCCGCCGCCTGCACCTTCAAATCGTTGCCGGCGGAGAACGCCCGATCGCCCGCGCCGGTGATGATGCCCACCCACAGATCGTCGCGCGAGGCGAACTCGTCCCACACCGCGGCGAGTTCGTCGTTGGCGTCGGCGTGCAGCGCGTTCAGCACCTCCGGCCGGTTCAGCGTGACGATGCGGACCCGGCCTTCGTCCTGCACGATGCAGTATTGGTGGCTCATCCGCCGATCACCGCATCGTTGCGCAGCCCACCGATCTTTTCGCTGTCCAGGCCAAGCCAGTCCGCCAGCACGTCGGCATTGTGCTGTCCCAGCAATGGCGCAGCCTTTACCGGCAGTGTCTTGCCAGAGAAGCGCACCGGCCAGCCGCTCATCGTGTAGGGCCCAACCTTCGGATGATCCATTACCTGGCGAATGCCGCGCTGCACGAAGGTCTGATCATTGGCCAGTTCCATCGTGTCCATCACCGCGCCGGACGGGATGGTCGCCGCGCCGACCAGCCGCATCGCTTCGTGCTTGTCATGCTTGCGCGTCCAATTGGAGACGATTGCGTCCACCTCCTCGCGATGCTCGGTGCGGGCATCCGGCGTGTCGTAGAGCGGATCGCCAATCAAGTCCTCGCGGCCCATCACCTTCAGCAGTCGGGTCCAGTGGTCGGGATTGGCGCGGCTGCAATAGATATAGACGTAATCGTTCGGTCCATCGCCCTTGCACGGATACACGCCGATCGGCGGATTGCCGCCACCCACCGTCTTCGATCCGGCACGCGGCGCCGGCTTGCCGGTGCGCTCCATGTAGGTGAAGGCGTTGCGGATGTAGTGCAGGATCGCGTCCTGCATCGCCAGTTGCAGGTGCTCGCCCTGGCCGGTGCGCAGCCGCCGCACATAGGCGCCGAGCACGGAGATCGCCATCAGCATGCCGGTGCCGGTATCGCCGATGGTGGAGCCGGGCTTGCAGGGGGGACCGTCCTCCTCGCCGGTGATGCTCATCAGCCCGCCGGCGGCCTGCGCGATCATGTCGAACGCCAGGTTCTTCTCGAACGGGCTGCCGGCGCCGAAGCCCTTGGTCTGGCAGTAGATGATCGAGGGATTGATCGCACGGATCACATCCGGTCCAAGTCCCAGCCGCTCGATCGCACCTGGTGCGAAGTTCTCGCAGAAAATGTCGGCCTTCTTCGCCATCTCCTTGACCAGCTCGACGCCGCGCGGGTCCTTCAGATTGACGGTGACCGACCGTTTGTTGGCGTTGTACTGCAGGAAGTAGAAGGCGTCCTGCCCGGGCTTGCCGCCGGCGGTGCGGCCGGGATCGCCGACCTTGGGGTTCTCCACCTTCACCACATCGGCGCCCATCCAGGCCAGCGCCTCGGTGCAGGACGGGCCCGCTTCGAATTGCGTCAGGTCCAGCACCCGCACGCCGGTGAGACTGGTCTCAGGGCCACTGCTCGGCATCGCTACGACTCCCTCGCGAAAAGTTGCCGCCAGACTACGACCGGCCGCGCGGTGCGTCGAGTTTCCCGCCTACCGCGGCGGCAGATACTGGTGGAACCAGGCGACGGTGTGGTCCATCACTTGGCGGAACGGCTCGCCGGCATAGACTTCGTAATGGCCGAAGCCGTGCAGCACGACCAGCTTCCTGGGCTCGCCGGCGCGCTGGTACAGCGCCTCGCTCTCCTCGGGCAGCACCAGCCTGTCGTCGCTCGTGGTGATGAACAGCACCGGCCGCGGCGCGATCTTGTCGACCACCCACTCGGGGTGGAAGCCGAGCGTGTCATCCACGAACTCCAGCGGGATCTCGCTCACCGCGCCGGGATTGCCGCGCCGCGCCGCCGCGGCGAGTTCGGCGGACTGGCGGTCGGGGAGTAGGATCTCGTTCCGGTCGACGAATTCCGACTGACCCTCCATCACGCGCCTGACGCGGTCGGCGGCGGACCGGCCCAGCAGGTCGTGGTACTCGTCGGGCCGGCGGACGCTGCGCATCCAGCGCCTGCCATTGCCGATACCCACCACCGAGACGACGCATTGCACGCGTGGATCGACGGCGGCGACCCAGACCACCGTCGCGCCGCCATAGCTGGTGCCGTAGATGCCCAGCCTCTCCGCATCCACCATCGGCTGCGCCGCGAGCCAGGTCAGCGCCGCCTGCGAGTCGATCACGCGGCCATACGGCGAGAGCCGGCTTCTCGGCCCCTCGCTGTCGCCCCAGCCCTTGTAGTCGAAGGTGAGGACAGCGAAACCGGCCTCGGTCAGGACCCGGGCGATGTCCGGCAGGTACAGGTTTCTCACGCCGGTGTAGCCGTGGCACAGCACGATGCCGGCGCGTGTCTCGCCGTGCTTCAGGTCCGCGGGCAGGAACAGGTCGCCGGCGAGCCTGACGCCTTCGCTGTAGAAGCTGATCGGCTGGCTGGGCATGGTGTTCTCTTTCCCTCGAAACGCCCCATCTGAGGAGGTGCGGCACTTTCCCTGCCCATGCGGCGCCCGGCAAGGGGCGCGTGACAAGGAGCCTTCGACAATGGCTGCGATTCCCGACAAGTATCTCGACCTGTTGACGCAGAAGAAGGCGTTTGCCGATCTGGCAACCGTGATGCCGGACGGGTCGCCGCAGGTGACGCCAGTCTGGTTCGACTACACCAACGGTGTCGTTCGCGTGAACACGGCGAAGGGGCGCGTGAAGCAGCGCAACATGACGGAGGGCGCGCCCGTCGCGCTGTCGATCATGGACCCCGACAATCCGTATCGGTATGTCCAGGTGCGCGGCAAGGTCACACGCATGACCGAGCAGGGCGCCAGCGCCCATATCGACTCGCTGGCGAAGAAGTATCTCGGCAAGGACAAGTATCCGTTCGCCCAGCCGGGCGAGGTGCGGGTGATGTACGAGATCACGCCGGCCGCCACGCAAGGGATGGGTTGAACGGCGGGGCGGCGCACGCTGACCTCGTGACACATGGCGCTCGCGCTCCAGCGAGCGCGGTCCCTGCTTGACGCAAATGAAACCTTTCGGCAACGGCCCTTGTGCTTGGCTCGCGCTCCCAGCAGCCTGCCAACATCGGAAAGGAGTGCGCTGTCGATGAGTGGATATCTGAAGCCCTGGCTGGCATTGAGCCATGACCGGGACGCGGTGACGGCGCCGGAATACGCACTCATCGCAGGTGTTCTCGTGGCGACCATCCTCATCGGATTCAACGTATTCGCAAACGACCTATCCAACCATTTCAGCAATGTCGGCAGCAGCCTCTGACCGGTCGCGACCGGTCAAGCCCCGGCGAGACGGTCCGGCTCACCAACCCCCATCGACGCCGATCGCCTGGCCCGTCACGAAAGCCGCGCCGTCCGAGGCCAGATACGCGATCATCGAAGCCACCTCATCGGGACTGCCGAAGCGACCGACTGGGATCGCCTTGGCGCGCTCCCTGAAACCAACCTCCAGGTCGTCGCCGAACTCGCGCCGATTGGTGCTGATCGCGCGTGAGGTGCGGATCGGACCAGGCAGCACCGCATTCACCGTGATGCCGAACGGCGCGAGATCCAGCGCGAGCGACTTGGTGAACCCGACGATGGCGGCCTTGGAAGCGGCGTAGGTCGCACGGCGCGGACCAGGCCGGAACGCGGCGCGTGACGACACGCTGATGATGCGCCCCCAGCCTGCCTTGCGCATCGCCGGCACCGCGGCACGCGACATCAGGAAGGCGCCACGCGCATTGACCGCCATCGTCTGGTCCCAGGCGGCAACCGGGACATCCTCGATCTCGTTGCGGTCGGCCCCCTGCGGCGCTCCCGCATTGTTGACCAGGATGTCGAGCCTGCCGTAGCGGCGCAGCACCTCCTCGACCATGCGCCCGGCATCGGCCTCGAGACTGACATCGCCCAGGGTGACAGAGGCGGTGCCGCCTTCCTTGACGATGGCTTCGACCAGGCTGTCGACCCCGCCCCAGTTGGCGTCCATGTCGCCCTGCACATTGTGCTCGTTGGCGACGCCGGTCGGCGCAACGTCGGACACGACGACGATCACGCCGGCAGCGGCGAGCGCCCGCGCGGTTGAATTGCCGATACCAATCGGCTTGCCGCAACCCGTGATGAGCGCAACGCGTGCTTCACTCGGCATGGGACCCTCCCGTGGATTTGGTTGACGCTGCTCTCTCGACTATACCGCCGATCGGCACAGGGAGAGGAGACGACGATCATGGCACAGATGGAGAAGCTGGAGCATCGCGCGCTGGGACGCGGCGGATTGTCGGTCTCGGCGATCGGGCTCGGCTGCATGTCGCTGTCGGGCATCTACGGCGCTGCCGACGATGCGGCATCCGAGGATCTGATCCGATATGCGATCGACCAGGGCGTGGACCACCTCGATTCATCGGACATGTATGGCTGGGGCCACAACGAGGAAGTCATTGGCCGCGCCATCAAGGGCCACCGCGATCGCGTGGTGCTGGCGACGAAATTCGGCCAGACGCAGAACCCAGGCGGTCCGAACGGCGTGAACGGGCGGCCGGAATACGTGATGCAGGCCTGCGAGGCGAACCTGAAGCGGCTCGGCGTGGACGTCATCGATCTTTACTACCAGCATCGCGTCGACCCGTCCGTGCCGATCGAGGAGACGGTGGGCGCGATGGCGAAGCTCGTGCAGCAAGGCAAGGTGCAGCATCTCGGGCTTTCGGAAGCGGCGCCGGAGACGATTCGCCGCGCGCACAAGGTGCATCCGATCGCTGCGGTGCAGACCGAGTATTCGCTGCTGTATCGGACCGAAGCGGAGGAGACGCGCGAGACGACTCGGCCGCTGGGCATCAGCTTCGTCGCCTATGCCCCGCTGGGGCGCGGCTTCCTGACCGGCGCGATCCAGACCTTTGCCGACATCGATGGCCGCCGTGCGGCGCATCCGCGCTTCCAGGAGGCGAACTTCGCGCGCAACCGCGAGCTGGTCGCCCGCATCGAGGCGATCGCGAAGGTGAAGGGCTGCACGCCGTCGCAGCTCACGCTGGCCTGGCTTCTGGCGCAGGGTCCCGATGTGGTGGCGATTCCCGGCACCCGCTACAAGCAGCGGCTCGACGAGAATGTCGGCGCGTTGCGCGTGAAGCTGACGGCCGACGATGTGGCGCGCATATCCGCGGCCATCCCGCGTGGTGCCGCCGCCGGGACGCGCTATCCCGCGGGCGGGATGAAGGGCGTGTACGTTTAGGACTTCGGCGCCCCCTCCCCCCAGCCCCCTCCCGCAAGGGGAGGCGATTAGCTCAGGGTCGGCGCGCCGCGCCTCCGAATACCGTTTTCACCGCTCGTCTTTCAATTGTCACCCCGGCGAAAGAGTGTGTGAACGAATCCATCACTGCCCCAGCGGTGAAGGTGACCCCTGGGTCCCCGCTTTCGCGGGGATGACAACCTATTGAATCGTCATCCCTGCCTATTGAATCGTCATCCCCTTGAATCGTCATCCCCGCGAAAGCGGGGACCCAGGAACTTGCGGGAATACCGACGGGGCTGTTTCTTTCACACGCGCTTGCGCGGGGTGACCAGAGACTGTCAGACGCTCGCTCGATTGCCCTGGGGGGAAGGGGTGCTGAAGGGGGCGTTACGCCGGCGCGGTCCCGCGCAAACACGTGCGGTGCAGGACGCGCGGGTAGTGCGCCGCGTCGAAGTTCGCGTCGGCACGGTGCAGCAGGCAGCGGTTGTCCCACATCAGCAAATCGCCGGCACGCCACTCGTGGCGGTAGACGAATCGCTCCTGCGTCGCATGCGCTTCCAGCGCGGCGAGCCGCTCACGCCCCTCCGCCATCGGGCGCCCTTCGAAATGCGAGGCATGCACGCCCATGAACAGGCATTTCCGCCTTGTATCCGGATGCACGCGCACCAGCGGGTGGCTCATCGGCGGCGCATCCGCGATCTCCTCCGGTGTCGCCGTCCGGCCGTGCTTCTGCTGCGACAGCTCCCAGCTATGGATCACCCGCACCCCATCGAGCTCGGCCTTCTCCGCCTCGCTCAGCGCATCATACGCCGCATACATGTCGGCAAAGCAGGTATCGCCACCGCTCGGCGGCATGACGATGGCATGCAGGATGGTGGCGAGCGACGGTTCCGGCCGAAATGACTTGTCCGTGTGCCATTCCTGCGAGCCCACCTTGCCGCTCGGCTTCCCCTCGGCGTCGAGGTTGGAGACGGTGTGCACCAGCGGATTGTCGGTGCCGCGATTGCGCGCGATGTGCCGCTCCAGCGTGCCGAACTGTTCCGTGAATGCGATCTGCTGACCCTTGCTGAGCTTCTGATCGCGGAAGCACAGCACGTGGTAGCGGACGAAGGCGTCGTAGACCGCCTGGCGGGTCGGCCCATCCAGCTTCTGCGCCAGATCGAGCCCAACCACCTCCGCACCCAGCACCGAAGACAGCGGCCGGATTTCGAAGTCACGCCCGGGAGCGGACCGGGCCTCCATCACCATGGACATGGCTGAACCCTCTTGCGCTGAGGCCGCAATGCTACAGCACTGGCCTCACACGGCAAGCAGCAGCAGGCTGCCGGCGCCGATGACGAAACAGTAGTAGGCGAACGGGTTCAGCGCCCAGGCATCGTGCTGGCGGAAGTAGCGCATCAGGAACGCGGTGCTGGCGAAGGCAGTGACACCGGCGGCCACCGCGGCGATGGCGGCCAGCCCGAATGTGCCTGGTGGCACGCTCTCGTGCAGCAGCTTCGGCACCTCCAGCACGGTGGCGCCGAGGATGATCGGCGTCGCGATCAGAAACGAGAAATGCGCCGAGCCTTCATGGTCGATCCCGCGCAGCAATCCGCCGACGATCGTCGCGCCGGAGCGCGATATGCCCGGGATCAGCGCCGTGCACTGCCAGCAGCCGATCGTCAGCGCATCCAGCACCGTGAGGCTGGACAGCGGCCGGTGGCCATGCGCGCGCAGCTTCTCGCCGCCCATCAGCAGCAGCCCGTTGATCACCAGGAACAGCGCCGCGACCAGCGGCGTGCCGAACAGGCCACGCACGAATTTCTCCAGCAGGAAGCCGACGATCACCGCGGGGATGGTGGCGATCACGATCAGCATGAACACGCGCCGGCTCTCGCTGATCTGGTGCGCCGAACCCAACCCCAGCACGCCGATCGTCAGCGCCCACCAGTCGCGCCAGAAATACAGCAGCAGCGCGGTCGCGGTGCCGAGATGCAGCATCACCAGGAAGGGCAGGAACTCCGGCGAGCGCTGATCGAGCGGCCAGCGCAGCAGTGCCGGCAACACGACGGCGTGCCCCAGGCTGCTGACCGGGAACAGCTCGGTGGCACCCTGGAGGACGGCGATTATGATGGCCTGCAGCGCGCTCATTTTGCGTTACTGGCCGATGCCGGAGGATTCGGCAACCCGCGCGGCGCCATGGCATAATCCCGCTAGCATGCCGCACGACCATCATCACCACGACCACGCGCATGACCACGGCCAACGCCGGCATGACCGCGCCTTCGCCGTCGGCACCGCGCTGAACGTCGGCTTCGTCGCGGCCGAGTTGGTGTTCGGCCTCGCCGCCAACTCGATGGCCCTGCTGGCGGATGCAGTGCATAACTTCGGCGATGTGCTGGGGCTGCTGCTCGGCTGGGGGGCCATCTGGCTCGCCCGCCTGCCGCCCACGCGCCGGCGCACCTATGGCTGGGGTCGCAGCTCCATCCTGGCGGCGCTGCTGAACGCCACGATCCTGCTGATCAGCGTCGGCGCCATCGGCGTGGAGGCGGTGCAGCGGCTGTTCGCGCCGCAACCGGTGGCGGAGGCCACCGTGATCCTGGTCGCCGCCGCCGGCATCATCGTGAACGGCGCGACGGCGCTGATGTTCATGCGCGGCCGCGGCGACGACATCAACGTCCGCGCGCAGTTCCTGCACATGGCGGCCGATGCCGGCGTCTCGGCCTCGGTCGTGGTGGCGGGCCTGCTGATCCTGCTCACCGGCTGGCTGTGGCTCGATCCGTTGGCCAGCCTGGGGATCGCCGTGGCGATCGTCGTCGCCACCTGGTGGTTGTTGCGAGAGTCGATCGATCTGGCGATGGACGCCGTGCCGGGCGGCGTGGCGCATGACGATGTGCAGGATTACCTGGCCTCGGTGCCCGGCGTGATCGAGGTGCACGATCTGCACATCTGGGGGCTCAGCACGACGGAGACCGCCCTGACCGCGCATCTCGTCTGCGCCGACCAACCCGGCGAGCGCAAGCTGCACGAAGTGACGCACGAATTGCGCAACCGCTTCGGCATCGGCCACGCCACGCTGCAGGTCGAAACCGGCGCCGATGCCGAACTGTGCCGGCTCCGGCCGCATGACGTGGTGTAGCGGATGGATCGCAAGCGCAGCGTCCTGGTGACCGGAGCGGCCAGCGGCATCGGCGCCGCGGTGTGCCGTGCGATGGCCGCGCCCGGCGTCGCGCTGCTGGTGCACACGCGCAAGAACCGTGCAGGCGCGGAACGCGTCGCCGCCGCGGCACGCGCCGCCGGTGCCGACGCCGAGGTGGCGCTTGGCGATCTGGCCGATCCCGCGGTCGCCGCCGCGCTGGTGGCGCAAGCGGTGGCGGCATTCGGCGGGCTGGACGTGCTGGTCAGCAACGCCGGCTTCGCCGATCGAACGGCGTTCGCCAACCTCACCGACGCGGCGATGACGGCATCGGTGGAAGCGATCCCGGGCGCCTTCTTCCGCCTGGCACGCGCCGCCATTCCGCATCTGAAGGCGAGACGCGACGCACGCGTGATCGCCGTCTCCAGCTTCGTCGCCCACGCGTTTCGCACCGACACCTCGGTGTTCCCAGCTTCCGCCGCGGCGAAGGCGGCGCTGGAGGCGCTGGTGCGCGCGCTGGCGATCGAGCTGGCACCGGCGGGCGTGACGGTGAACGCGGTGGTGCCTGGTTTCATCCGCAAGGATCCAGGCGCGCATGCCGCGATCGATCCCGAACGGCTGCGCCAACAGGTTGCCGTCGTGCCGCTCGGCCGCGTCGGCTTGCCGGACGAGGTGGCGGCGGCAATCGCGTTCCTGGCCTCACCCGCCGCCGGCTATATCACCGGCCAGGCGCTGCACGTCGACGGCGGGCTGGTGATGTGATCAGCCGACATAGGCCAGCGCAAACAGCCCAACGCCGTCGTGCTCGAACTCGGCCACCAGCCGCATCTCCATACGCGCATGCGCCCGCAGCGACGCCGCGTTGTCGGTGCGGATGAACAGGATGCCCTCGCGCCCCGGCAATGCCGCGCGCAGAGCGGCGAACATCGCCGCGGCCAACCCCCGTCCGCGTTCCTCCGCCGCCACACAGACCGGGCCATACACATAAGCATCCGCCGCGCCGGGATAGGCACGCAGCATCGCGGCGATCACCGGCACGTCGACGACCGCCGCGCGGGAGGCTGACACCAGATAGCCGACCACGCGCCCGCCTCGCCGCGCCACGATGATCAGCATGTCGTCCAGCGCCGCCTCGAACCATGCGCGCGGCAGGCGCGCCGACAGCATCCCGCCACGCCCGGGCAGGTTCTTCTCCTGCAAGGCGAGAATGCCGTCGATGTCATCACGCGTCGCCTGCGCGATCTCGAGCACTGTCACTGGCGCGAACTCTGCCGATAGAACGGCTCGTGCGCCGCCGCGTCCCAGTAGCCTTCGTAGAACGCCTTCACATGCGGCAATATCGACTTGGCGAGGCGCCGCCGTTCCTGCTCCTCCTGCGTCAGATCGCGCCGCAGCATCTGCGAGAGCTGACGCAGCGCCGCGTCGCGATCGACGCGGGTGAAGCCGCCGTCCTGATAGATCACGTCACCCGCGACCAGCACGGCGCGCACGCCGGCCACCTTGGCACGCTGGATCACCGCATCGAGCACCGGTGTCTCCGCGTCTCTGCGTCTCTGCGGTGAACCTTGCCTGACGGTTCATGGTCCGCTGCCTTCGACACCAGACGCGGGTGCTTCGGTCAGGCTGAACTTGCCGTAACCGGCGCAGGCGATGATGCGTCCGTCGTCCCAGATGCCGAGGCACACTAGCTCGCCATCGTGCTCCAGCAGGAGATACGGATCGAGCACGACATCCTCCTGGATCAGCTCGCCAAGGATCAGTGCCGACCCGGGCGCTTCGCGGTGCAGGCTCAACGCAATCGCGGCGATCGGCTGCGGCACGCCGAGCCCGCGCAGCCAGCCTCCGGCGACCCATCGCTCCTCCCAATGCGATCCTGCATGACCGCGGAACACGCCGAACAGGACAAGCAGCGCGATCACGCACATCCAGGCGAGGGTGAGCCAGGACGGCAGCACCGAAGACGGCATGATCCGGTTGGCGAAGCCGCCACTCGCCGCCATGCAGCCGACCGAGCCGAGCAGCCCGACCGGCAGCCATGTCTGATGCTGTTGCCAGAAGCTCGGCCTGAATTTCTCGAGCTGCGCCCGCTTGTGCTCCGCCAGGGTCTGCCAGCTCACCGGTGACAGGCCCTGATCCTGCAGCACGTCCGCCAGCAATCTCGGGCGCGCAGGGGCGACGAGTGCATCGAAGGGCATGGCCCGTATCTTCCTCGTTCGAGTGCCGCACGGCAGCGTGGCATGCCGCGGATCGCGCGGCCAGTGCCGGCCCGGTCAGGACGTGCCGGCGGACAGCAGATCATCGGGGGCCAGATTGTTGATGATTGTCAATTTTTGTTTCGATGGCGAGGCAATGCTACACAGCAGGGCGCGTCGCGCGAGGCCGATCGATGCTCGAGTACGTCGTTCATATCGGGCCGCACAAGACGGCCACGACCTACATCCAGGCCACGCTGCACGCCCTGCGCGAACGCCTGCTGAGCAACGGTGTGCTGTTCCCCACCGAGTGGTGCCTGGCGGACGACAACCCGAGCCACTGGCGGTTGTTCGACCTGATCAGGAACGGCGAGGCTGCGACGCTTGACAGGCAGTTCAGGCACATAAGCGACACGCATCGCGGCCTGGTGGTGATCTCGGCGGAGGACCTGGCGGGTCTGCGCGAGCCCGAGATACGGAAGCTGCGGCATGCACTCGGCGATGCGCCGGCCAGGGTGGTGTATTACTGTCGCCGGCCATCGGAATTACTGCCGGCCTGTTGGCAGGAACACGTCAAGCATGGTGGCTACCTGACATTGCCGGAATACGTCGCCGGCCAATTGCTGCATTCCGCGGATTCCCAGATCCTCAACTGGCGCCTCGTGCTCGACCGCTACGCTGCCGTGTTCGGGACGGAAAACCTGCTGCTGGTGTCCTACAGCAACGCGGTCGATACCGGCATGGACATCGCACAGCATTTTCTCGACGCCGTGCTGGGTCTGTCGCATCGCGTGATGTCCGATGCGTCGATCAGACGAGCGAATGCCTCGCTGGATGCGGCCGAGGTGGAAGTCATCCGGGTCCTCAACAGCATGCACCGCAGCCATGGCGGAGAGGCCTCCGATGCTTTGCGTGTCTGGTACACGGAGCATGGCCGGAGCCTGGTGCCGGCATTCCTCGGCGCGGCCATGGCTACGCATGTGGGCTGGATGACGATCGACGATGGCTTGGCGCCGTTCGAGGAGCTGCATCGGAACGCGTTCAGGGCATACGGCAATGCGCTGATCAATCCGTCCGGCGACGCCTCGCTGTATTCCGCGCGCAAGAGAGAGGCACGCTACATCCGGCCCGACTACACGACGTCATTCATGGTCGCCGAGCTCATCCGTCACATCTACGACCAGTATCGCCGCACTTCGATACGCGAGGTCGCCTGATACCAAATCACGTTCGTGATGACTCATTCGTCGCCATCCCTTCTCCGTCATGGCCGTCCCCGGACTTGATCCGGGGATCACCCGGGCATCTACACCAGTGCCACGGCAGATGGCCGGGTGATCCCCGGATCAAGTCCGGGGACGGCCATGACGACAGGGGTAGGGCCGCTAGGTCATCGTCTTCGAGATTTGGTATGATCCGCTATCCCGGGTGGATGCCGCAGTCACCAGCCCGGCGACGAGATCGTGATCTTGAAAGCGGATGGGCCTGCCACGAAAAACGCCGGCGTTGCGTTCAGCATCTCTACGACGTCGTCGCGCACGACCCTTTCGATCCGTTCGAACCGGGCGTTGTTATCCGAAGCTGCCGCCGCTGCTTCCACCGCTGCCACCTTCGGCTTCAATTCGTCGATCGCCTCGAATGCCTTCTCGCTCTGGTCCGAGAGCTGATCGACGCGGAAATTCAGCCGATCGAACTCATCCTTCAGGCCGCCGGTGACGTCGCCCTTGATGGTATCCTGAATCTGGCTGACGGCTGCTTTGCAGCGAGGCGCTCTGTTCCTTCAGTTCGGACATGTCGTCTTTCAGGCTGTCGATCGCGTCCTTCACATCGTCATCCATGGCGGGCTCCTGCCGGGTTGCTGCGGATTTGCAACAATAGGCCGGCGGCACGGCGGCAGCAACCTGGCACGGCGTCGGTAGTGCCTTGGGTTTGAAAGTCGGTTTCCGACCCGTTTCAGCCTTTGGGACCGCGGTGGAGTATGACGCGAATTGGCCCAAAGCCGTCACTGGAGTGGGGGATCGCCGCTCGAAGGCAGACATCGATCGGAACTGTTGTCCGTGACATCGCCGTCATTTGACGGGGTAAGCTACTGCGCGAAAGCAGACGCTGAACTGAACTGGCGCTCCTGATCCGCAGCCGTCGCCTCCCGCAATTATCAGGGCAGCAAAGCGGACTTCGGCTCTCACGCGTAGTCATCCGCGCACCAAACACCCTCGGTGGCTGCGCTTGCAGGTTACGACCACCTCTGCTTGATTTCGGGAACGCTATCAGTTTGTATGGAACGGCAGCGGGGGGAGTCGAATGCATATGGAAGAAATGACCATCAAGAACTTTCGGTCGTTTGAAGACGAAGAGATAATACTATCTCGCGATCTCTCCATATTTGTTGGCGAGAACAATGGCGGAAAAAGTAACGCGATCGACGCAATCCGCCTGATCACGACACCGCTCGGTGGCCGCCGTGAGATCTATTGTGAGCCAACAGATATCCGCTTTGGCAGCAGCAGTCGACGATTCGATCTGGAAGCTAGGTTCGTGGAACTTAGCGTGCCTCAGCAAGGTCGGTTTATTTGGTTCTTCGCTGTTATGTGTGGGTAGTAACGGCTTCAGGCAGCCGGGTTGATGTCGAGTTTGCCGGCCAGCAGATAGACCATGGCCTTGAGGTTTCGGATTGAGCGGTAGCCGCGAGCCTTGGCCTTGGCGGCCTGCAC
>JBGPND010000065.1:0-23421 GCA_041487355.1 Acetobacteraceae bacterium
TATACGCTGGCCGGCCCGCGGTATGATCGCGGTGACAAAAGAAGTCTTTGCGAGGCGCGACGCGACGCGGCAATCTCGGCCAGCGTGCGCACTCACCACGAAATTGCCGCGTCGCTTCGCTCCTCGCAATGACAGACTACCGGAGGAGGAACGCCGTCCAATGCCCAGCGAAACGCTGTTCGACAAGATCTGGAATCAGCACGTCATCGCCGATCTCGGCGACGGCTATGCGCTGCTGCACATCAGCCGCCATCTGATGCACGACGGCGGCGGGCGCGGCCTGCAGGCGATCCGCCAGCGCGGCCTGCGCGTGCGCAACCCGGAACTCACCTTCGCCACCTTCGATCACGTCATCACCACCGAGCCAGGCCGCACGATCAACACGCCGTCGCCGTACAACGCGCGGCTGCAGGTGATGCGGCAGGAAGCCAAACGCTGGGGCATCCGCCTCTATGATATCGGCGAGCCTGGTCAGGGCATCGTGCATGTGATGGGTCCCGAAATGGGCGCCACGCTGCCTGGCACGCTGCTGGTGTGCGGCGACAGCCACACCTGCACGCATGGCGGCATTGGTGCGATCGCCTTCGGCATCGGCGCATCCGAAGTCATGCATGTGCTGGCGACACAGAGCCTGATCCAGCGCCGCCCGCGCCGCATGCGCGTCACCTTCGACGGCGTGCACCATCCGTCGGTCACGCCGAAGGACATGATCCTGTATCTGATCGGCGAGATCGGCGCGCCGGCCGGCGTCGGCTATGCGGTGGAATACGCCGGCAGTGCGATCCGCGCGCTCGAGGTGGAGGGCCGGCTCACCATCTGCAATCTTTCGATCGAGCTCGGCGCGAAGATCGGCATGGTCGCGCCCGACGACACCACGATCGAGTTCCTGGCGAACCGGCCGCTGGCGCCGAAGGGCGCGCTGTGGGACCAGGCGGTGCATCACTGGCGCACGCTGCCCACGGATGAAGGCGCCAGCTTCGACCAGGAGGTGCGCATCGACGTGGGGAAGATCGCGCCGCAGATCACCTGGGGCACCAGTCCGGAGCATGTCGTCGCGGTCGATCAGCCGATCCCGGATCCTGCCAGCGCGCCCGACGCCAACAAGCGCGCGGCGATGGAAGCGGCGCTGACCTATATGGGCCTACAGCCAGGCGCGCCGATCGCCGGCACCGAGGTGGACTGGGTGTTCATCGGCTCCTGCACCAACAGCCGGCTGTCCGATCTGCGCGACGCCGCCGCGGTGGCCAAGGGCCGCAAGGTGGCGGATCGTGTGCGCGCCTGGGTGGTTCCCGGATCGGAGAACGTCAAGCGTCAGGCGGAAGCCGAAGGGCTCGACGCGATCTTCAAATCCGCTGGGTTCGAATGGCGCGAGCCGGGTTGTTCGATGTGTCTCGCGGTGAACGGCGACACCGTGCCACCCGGGCAACGCAGCGTTTCCACCTCCAACCGCAATTTCGTCGGCCGCCAGGGCCCGCGCGCGCGCACCCATCTCGCCAGTCCCGCCATGGCGGTCGCCGCCGCAATCGCCGGCCGCATCGCCGACGTGCGCACGCTCTGAAAGGACCAGAAAATGGAAGCGTTCACCGTTCTCGAAGGCGTCGCCGCGCCGCTGCTGCGCCAGAACATCGACACCGACGTGGTCATCCGCATCAACCGTCTGCGCGACCTGCAGAAGGACGAACTCGGGCCCTATGCGTTCGAAGCTTGGCGCTATCTGCCCGACGGCAGCGAAAGCTCCGACTTCGTGCTGAATCAGCCGCCGTATCGCGAGGCGAAAATCCTGCTCGCCGGCAACAACTTCGCTTGCGGCAGCTCGCGCGAGGGTGCGGTGTGGGCGCTGTGGGGTTTCGGCCTGCGCTGCGTCATCGCACCAAGCTTCGGGCCGATCTTCTTCAACAACTGCTTCCAGAACGGCATGCTGCCGATCATCCTGCCGGCCGCCGAAATCCGCGCCATCGTCGATGAGATCGAGGCCAGCCCCAGCCAGTCGCGCATGACGGTCGATCTGCGCAACCGCGAGATCGTCACGCCGCATGGGCGGCGCGTCAGCTTCTCGGTCGATGGCCTGCGCCGCGACGCATTGCTGGCCGGCCAGGATGAGATCGAGCGGACGCTGCAGCGCGAGGGTGAGATCAACGCCTACCAGGCACGCGACCGGCGGCAACGGCCGTGGATCTACGCCGCGGGATGATGAACCACGCAGCGGGACGCTACCGCGTTCTGGCGCCGCCACTCGCGGGCACCTTCCCGGTCACTGCTTTCAGCACGGCGTCCTCGTTGTTCCGGCCTGCCGGCAGGAATACCGGCACCGTGATCCCCGCATAGCGGAAGGCGGCGATCCGCGCCTGCGTCGCCGGCAGCAGCAGGTAGCTCTGCAACGCCTTGGCACCGGCGACATTGGCATGCGGCACCTTGGCCGGGTTGCTGACGACGCACACTATCACGCGCTGCATCAGGGAGTCGTTGGGGATCACCAGGTCCAGCGGCAGGTTGTTGCTCTGTTTTGCGTCGATGAATGCTGTCACGCCCCAGATCGCGTAAGCCTTTTCTGTGACGGCACGCTGCGCGGCGGCGAGCCCTTCGATGTCCAGGTCCATGTACCAGCCCCGCTTGTCCGGGCTGCCGGCGGCATTCCACAGGGTCTCCAGCAGATAGCGTGAATTCGGATCACCATTGACGACAAACGGCGCCTTGGCCGCGGCGATGCGGCGGAACATCTCGATGCCGTCGGTGAGACCCTTGATATGCGCCGGATCACCCGGCGGCGCGAGGAACGCGGTGACGTTGGCCATCACCGGCTCCGGCCAAAGTCCGTATCCCTGCGTCACGAACGCCCCAAGCCCGCCGTGACGGTAGTGCGACAGTATGACGTCAACCTTGCCCGCCTTTGCCAGCTCCTCGTAGGTGTCTTTGCCGGTGCTGCGCTCGATCTGGAAGCCGGTCTTCGCCTGGAAATCGGCGAGCAGTCCGTCGAGCAGACCGGAATCGAATTCCGTCCTGACGGCGAACAGACGCACGATCTTCGACGCTGCCGGCTTGGGCGAGCCGACTGACGCGGGCTGTGCCGATGTGCCACCCCAAGTGGCCATCACCATCGTGGCAGCCAGCGCCAACATCGTCAGTGATCGCCACATCGTCATCCTCCCGTCGTTTCAGGCCGTCCTGGCTGTTGGCCCGTCGGCAGTTAAAAACTGACATGCCCGAAGCTTGCGCGCAGCACGAGATAGAGCAGTCCACCCACGAGGAATCCGACCAGAGTCCCGTTAATTCGCACGTACTGCAGGTCCTTGCCGACCCGCAGCTCCAGTCGTTCGACGATGGTCGCGGTGTCCCAGCTTGCCACCACCTGCGCGATGAAATCCGACAGCCGCGTCTGCGCCGCCGGCAGCAGGCTGCGGACCACCGCTTCGACCGCCACATGCACCCGCTCGCGCGCGGCCGGATCGGCCTCCAGCATCGCCCCCAGATTGGCCAGCGCACCCTCGATAAAGGCCACGGTCCGCCCCGACGGCCGACCCGCGTCGGCTTCCAGCGCCATGCGCAGCCGCGCCCAGATGTCCCACAGCCAGGCCTGCACCGTCTCGTGCGCCACCACCCGGCGGATCGCCGCGCCGACTTCGGCGGCGCGTGCCGGGTCCTCCTCCAGGCGGGTGATCTCGCGGCGCACCCATTCGTCGAACGCGGCGCGCAGCTCCGATCCGTCGGGGTGCATCTTGTCCAGTTCGGCGTTCACCGTCGTCAGCACCCGCCGCGCGATCGAGGCGCCCAGCGCCCAGCCGACCAGCCTGCCACCCTGCTCGCGCACCCGCTCCTCGATCGCCGCGCGCAGGGTTTCCTCCTTGCGCGCCAGCAGCGTCCGGAGCTGGCCGAGCACGAAGCCGAACACCTCCTGATGGCGTCCGCCTTCCACCAGGCCACGCAGCGCGCGCGCCACCACCCGCCCGGCGCCGGGGCCGCCCAGGATGCGCGGCACGATGCGGGCGACCAGCCGCCGCGCCCGCCCGTCCTCCACCGTCGCCAGCAGCCGCGGCAGCATCCCCGCCAGCGCCACCGCCGCCGGCCGCGCCGAGTCCGGATCCGCCAGGAAGCGGTGCAGGACCCCCGGCAGGTCGAGCCTCGCCAACACCCCCGCCACCTCCTGGCCGGTGAACACATGCGTGGCGACGAAGCGGCCAAGCGCCGCCCCCAGCCGCTCCTTCTGGCGCGGGATGATCGCGGTGTGCGGGATCGGGATGCCGAGCGGATGGCGGAACAGGGCCGTCACCGCGAACCAGTCGGCGATGCCGCCGACGAAGCCGGCCTTCGCCGCCGCCTGCAGCAGGTCACTCGCCCACCCTTCGGGCAGCGCGTAGCTGCCGAGCGTGAGCGCCGCCATCAGGACCAGCAGCAAGGTGGCGAAGGTCCGGTGCCGCGCCAGGGCGCGCCGTGCTTCGGCGTCCGGATCGGGTTCTGCCATGCGGCGTTCTCCATAGCGGTGGCGGCGGCGGAGCGCACGCCGTATCCCAACGTTCACCGGCCGCGCTGGATCGGCTAGCCTCTCCGCGACGTGAAGAGGGAGATTGCCCGATGAGCATCCGCAGACTGCAGTCGGAAGGCCGCCTCGCCGGCGCCGTCGTGCATGGTAAGACGGTCTACCTGGCCGGGCAGGTGGCTGACGATCCGTCGCTGGACGCGGAGGGGCAGACCGCCGACGTCCTGCACCAGATCGACGCCCTGCTCGCCGAGGCCGGCACCGACAAGTCGCGTCTGCTGTCGTGTCAGGTCTTCCTTGCCGACATGGCCGACGTCGCGGCGATGAACCGCGCCTGGGATGCCTGGCTCGACCGCGCCAATCCGCCGGCCCGCGCGACCGTGGAGGCCAAACTGGTCGATCCACGCTGGCGGGTGGAGATCACCGCCATCGCCGCGCTCGCGTGACCACGCGGCCGGTCCGGCCCCGCTCGCGGGAGCAACTCGTCAGCCTGGACCGGCACTGGCTGCGCTCGACCGGCTTCACGCTTGTGCTGGTCGGGCTGGTCGCCGCCGCGATCGGTGCCGATTGGACCGCCACGCTTTCCTTGCTGGCCACCTGCGCGGTCGGGTTCGGCTTCTTCTATCTGCTGTTTCCTGGCGGCGCGCATTTCGGCATGACGGTCGCCAACTTCCTGGCGATCTATGCCTGCCTGTTCGAGTTCTTCCGTGACGCGAACTTCCCCGCGGCGTCACGCGGCTTCGCACTGGTCGCCGTCGCATTGCCCGTGCTCGGCTTTCTCGCCGGCTGCATCATGCGGCGCCGCCAGGTGTTTTCCATCATCCATGCGCGCCGCATCCGCGAGCTCGAGCGTCTGCCGCGAATGACGGGCTGGCTGCTTGGCGCGTTGGCCGTGGGTGCCGCCTCGTTTGCGCTGCCGCGGCTGGAGCTGGACCCGCCGGCGCAGGGAATCGCGCTGCTGGCCGCGATGGCCATCGTCACGCTGTTCGTCGTGGCGTCGGTGCGCGATGTGGTCCTGGTGATGATCGACATCGCCATGGTGTTCGAGGGTGTTGCCGCGCGGCTCGATCGGCTGGTGCGCCCGATGATGGCGTTCGTCACCTTCTACGCGCTGCTGGTGGTGGTGTTCGCCTGTCTCTATCGCATTGCCGACCTTACCGCGCGGACGCCGCAATTCACATTGCACGCGTCGCCGACGCGCATCAGTTTCGTTGATTCGCTGTATTACAGCGTCGCCACGATCACGACGCTCGGCTTCGGCGACATTGTGCCCACGTCGCTGCTGGTGCGGGCGCTCACCGGGTTGGAAGTGGTGTTCGGCGTGCTGATGCTGCTGTTCGGCTTCAGCGAGATCATGCGCAGCGCCGGGCCCGACCATGACGCACAATTGCGCGTCGAACGGCGCACGCCGCGGCCGCCGCACGATCCCGTGTAGCGGCCGACAGAGTTTCGCCACGTTGGGGCGGCACACCCGCACGGGGTAGGAGAGTGGGCATGAGTTGGCACGGTCGCAGGGTTCTGGTCACCGGCGGGGCGGGGTTCCTCGGCTCCAATCTCTGCCATGCGCTGGCGCAAAGGGGCGCACGTGTGACGGCGCTCGACGGCTTCCTGTTCGGTGGCGGAGCAAACGCGGTGAACCTCGCCGACGCTCCGGTCGAACTGGTGCGCGGCGACATCCGCGAGATCGACCTGCGGTCCTTGTGCGAAGGCGCCTCGGTCATCTTCAACCTGGCCGCGCAGACCAGCCACATGGGTGGCCAGAACGATCCGCTGGCCGATATCGCGGTGAACGCGGTGGCGCAGGTGCGGCTGATCCAGGCGGCGCGCGAGGCGGCACCCGACGCGGTGGTGGTGCACGCCTCGACGCGGCAGTTCTACGGCCGCGTGCAGAAGCTGCCGGTGGACGAGAACCAGCCGGTGGCGCCGCCCGACGCCAACGGCGTGTCGAAATTCGCCGGCGAGCAGTACTGGATGTTGGAGCACCGGGTGCGCGGCAGGCCGGTGGTGTCCTTGCGGCTGACCAACTGCTACGGCCCCCGCCTGCGGGTCCGCGACGCACGGCAGACCTTCCTGGGCATCTGGATCCGCTGCGTGCTGGAGGGCAGGCCGTTCGAGGTATGGGGCGGGACGCAGTTGCGCGACATGACCTATGTGGACGATGTGACCGAGGCGTTCCTGCTGGCCGCCGACCGCCCCGAGTGCCACGGACGCATCTTCAATATCGGCGGCCCGCCGCCTGCCTCGCTGCATGACATCGCCGACCTGATGGTGCGGGTGGCGGGCTCGCCTGCCAGCTATGTTACGCGCGAGTTCCCGGCGGACCGCGCCACCATCGACATCGGCAGCTACCACGCCGACGACAGCGCGTTCCGCGCCGCGACCGGCTGGGCGCCAGGGGTTGGGTTGGAGGACGGTATCAGGCGCTCGCTGGAGTGGTTCCGGCCCAGACTGGCGGACTACCTGTAGGGCGGGTTAGCCGAAGGCGTAACCCGCCGCCCCCCTGGCGGATTACGCTGCGCTCATCCGCCCTACACGGTTGCCCGGACTCCTCCCGGCCGGCTAGGGTGCGGCCGAGACTTAGAGAACACAGCATGAACGACCTGTTCAGCGGCAACCACGGCAAGGGGTCCGACGGCTACTCCGCCAAGGACATCGAGGTCCTGGAAGGGCTGGAGCCGGTCCGTCGTCGGCCCGGCATGTATATCGGCGGCACCGACGAGACGGCGCTGCACCATCTGGCGGCCGAAATGCTCGACAACGCGATGGACGAGGCGGTGGCCGGCCATGCCAGCTTCATCGAGGTGACCCTGGAGCCAGGCAATTGGCTGACAGTGCGCGACAACGGCCGCGGTATCCCGGTGGACCCACATCCGAAATTCAAAAATCTCAGTGCATTGGAAGTGATCCTGACCACGCTGCATTCGGGCGGCAAGTTCGGCGGCAAGGTCTACGCCACGTCTGGCGGTCTGCACGGCGTCGGCAGCTCGGTGGTCAACGCGCTGTCCGAGGCTATGGAAGTGGAGGTCGCCCGCGAGCGCGTGTTGTGGAAGCAGAGCTACGCGCGCGGCAAGCCGACCACCAAGCTGATCAATGCCGGGCCGGTGCACAACCGGCGGGGAACCTCGATCCGCTTCAAGCCGGACCGTAAGGTGTTCGGCGACATCACCTTCAGCCCGGCGCGGCTGTACCGGCTGTGCCGGTCCAAGGCCTACCTGTTCCGCGGTGTGCAGATCCGCTGGGCGTGCGACCCTTCGCTGTTGCGCGGCACGCAGGACGACACGCCGGCCGAGGCGGTGCTGCATTTCCCGGGGGGGCTGCGCGACAGCCTGGAGGCGGAGATCGGTGAGGCCCCGCGCGTGCTGCCGCAGCTCTGGGCGGGTGAGGCCGACCTTCCCGCGGGACCCGATGGCGAGGCCGCCGGCCGGCTGGAGTGGGCCTCCGTCTGGCTGGAGCACGGCGAGGGGTTCCTGCACTCCTACTGCAACACGATCCCGACCACGCTAGGCGGCACCCACGAGGCGGGGTTCCGCGCCGCGCTGGTGAAGGGCCTGCGTGCCTGGGGCGAGCAGAGGGGCAACCGCCGGGCCGCGCAGGTGGTGCCCGAGGATCTGCTGGGGCCGATCGCCGCCAAGCTCTCGGTGTTCCTGCGTGATCCGCAGTTCCAGGGCCAGACCAAGGAGAAGCTGACCAGCAACGAGGCGGCCCGCCTGGTCGAGACCGCGCTGCGCGACCGCTTCGACCACTGGCTGGCCGGCGATCCCGCCCAGGCCGACAACCTGCTCGCCTTCGTCATTGAACGGGCGGAAGAGCGACTGCGCCGGCGGGAGGTGAAGGACACCGCGCGCAAATCCGCCACGCGGCGGCTGCGGCTGCCCGGCAAGCTCACCGACTGCACGCGCGAGAATGCCGCGGAAACCGAGCTGTTCCTGGTGGAGGGCGACTCGGCCGGCGGCTCGGCCAAGCAGGCGCGCAACCGTGAGACCCAGGCGGTGCTGCCGCTGCGGGGCAAGATCCTCAACGTGGCGAGCGCCTCGGCGGACAAGCTGCGGCAGAACCAGGAGCTGAAGGACCTGATCGAGGCGCTGGGCTGCGGCGTCGGCGAGCGGTTCGACCGGGGCAAGCTGCGTTACGGCCGCATCATCATCATGACCGATGCGGACGTGGACGGCGCGCACATCGCCTCGCTGCTGATGACCTTCTTCTACCGCGAGCTGCCGGAGCTGGTACGGTACGGGCATGTCTATCTGGCGCAGCCGCCGCTGTATCGGCTGACCCAGGGCGCGAAGTCGGTCTACGCGATGAACGATGCGGACCGCGAGGCGAAGGCGAAGCGTGAGTTCAAGGCTGGGGTGAAGGTGGAGGTGAGCCGCTTCAAGGGCCTGGGCGAGATGCCTCCCGCGCAGCTCAAGGAGACCACGATGGACCCGACAAAGCGGACGCTGCTGAAGGTGGTGGCACTGGCGGAGGAACGGGCGAAGACCAACGAGCTGGTGGAGAGCCTGATGGGGCGGCGGCCGGAGTTGCGGTTCCGGTTCATCCAGGAGCACGCACGGACGGTGGAAGAGGTGGATGTGTAGTCGGGCGTAGGTGGCACCGCGCCCGGTGGCGGGATTTTACGAATTTCCGATAATTTTAAATTATCAATTCAAATTTCGGATGATAGTATGCACCTGAGAGGAAGCAGGGGGGCGCGATGGCCCATACAGCAGTCGTTACGTTTACGGCGGAAAACCTACAGACGATCCTAAGCCAGGGCGGTTCCCAGGCCTGGCATCTCAACGTCGACCGAGCGCGGCGAAGCGAGTACCTCATTTGCACACAGAACCGCCGTCATAAGGAATTCCGGGAACCGGGAGCGGCACACCGCGCTGCCTTTCTGCTCGGACGCATAGCCGACGTGGTTCAGTCTCCCAAGCGGCCGGATCGATGGTTTATCGTGATTAGCGAATTCGTGGAATTGGAAATTTCGGAAGTCTGGGATCAGCGCTACCCCATCCGGTATACCACGCTCGAGGACCTCGGAATCGATCCAAGCAATCTGCCGCCATTTCGTCCGATGTTGCCATCGGCCGCTGCCAAGGGCTTTGGCGAAGTTGCCTCTGCACCCGTCGTTCCTCGCAGGCACGGGCTGCCAGCCGCCGTCGCCGAAGGCGCCTCGTTCGAGGCCGCGATAAGGCGAACGTCCGGCCGGGGAACGTGGAATCGGTTCGACGCAGTTCTCGCGCAGATCGACCGCATTCCCGATCTGCCGGCGCCGTTTGATCCCATGGATTGGGACGAGCATGGCCTGCCGCGATGATTGCGGTGGATACCTCCGCGATCGTTGCCATCCTGCTGAATGAACCTGAGCGCGCCACGTTCAGGAGCGCCATCCAGAGCGTGGCCAAGGCACTGATCAGCACCGTTTCCGTCGTCGAAGTCAAAATGGTGGTCTACGGACGGCGAGGTCCCCGCGCAGTAGTCTTCGTGGAGGATTTGTTCAGGCTGCCAATGTTCGAAATTACGCCTCCGGGTCTGGCGGACACGGATGCCGCCTACGCTGCGTTTGTGGCCTTCGGCAAGGGCAGCGGCCATCCGGCCGCACTGAACTTCGGGGATGTGTTTTCCTATGCCTTGGCGAAGGTGAGGGGACTGCCATTGCTGTTCAAAGGCAACGACTTTGCCGAGACCGACATCCAGCCGGCGGTAGCCGGATCTGCGTGAGCCTCGGCCTCGCCAGACGGTCCTTGATTACCAATCGGTCCAGGCGATGACGCCTTGTCAGCGCCTCCCTCCTTCCGCCGGTCAACCGCCAGGCCGCGACAGGCGCGCCCAACCGCGCGCCAAGCCCAGCAGTACCACCACAGCCGGCAGGACGGCGGCGAGACGGAACGTGCCGGCGAATCCGTCGAGAAACGCGCCGGCCTCGTCGCCACCGCCGGCCAGCGCATAGCCGCGCAAGGTCTGGAAGACCAGCATCAGCATCGTCGCGCCGGTCACTGTGCCGATCGTGCGGGTCATCATCACCAGGCTGCCGGCAACGCCGCGATCGGCGCGCGGGATGGCGTTGGTGACAATGTCGAAATATGCCACCTGGAACAGACCGACGCCGAAACCCTGCAGCAACATCGCGCCGGCCAGCACCGGAATGTTTGGTTCGCTCTCAGCGGTGCCGATCATGACCTGTCCTGTCGCCATGGCGGCAGCACCGATCACCGCGAGCAGCCGCGGCGGTATCCGCGATGCAAGTCGCGCGGCAAGCGGTGCAGCCAGCGCTGTGCCGGCAGGCGAGGCGGCGAGCAGCAAGCCGGTCGCGTGCGCCGACAATCCGCCGAAGCGGCTGAGATAGAACGGCACCAGCAGGAGGACCGAGAACCCGGCCAGGCTCAGCGCCGCGTGACCGGCGTTCAGCAGCGAGAAGTCGAGGTCGCGGAAGAAGCGTAAGTCGATGATCGGCCGCAAGCACTGCCTCTCCTGCACGACGAAGCCGGCCGTCGCGACCATGCACACGAGCGCCCACAGCGCGAACAACAGGCTGCTTTCGGCCAGGCGTTGCAACTGGTTGAGCGCGAGCAACATGGCGCTGATTGCCAGCACCAGCAGAATCCCCCCCGCCGCATCGAATTTCTCGCGCGTCGCCGGGCGCGTATCGGCCGGCAGCACCCAGGCCAGCCCGAACGCCGCGAGTGCGAGCGGTGCGCGGAACCAGAACACGGCCGGCCAGTCGATCAGCGGCACCAGCAACCCCGCGATCAACGGTCCCAGCGCGCCGCCGATGCCGATGACCATCGTGTAGATGCCGAGGATTCGGGTCCGCGCCGATTCCGGATAGAGGCTGGTCGCGAGTGCCGGCCCGCAGCTCAACACGAGTGCCGCCCCCACGCCTTGCAGCACGCGCGCGGCCAGCAAAGCGCCATAGCTCGGCGCCAGGGCACAGAGCACGAACGCCATCGCGCTCCATGAGCTGCCGGCGAGAAAGATGCGGCGGTAGCCGAGCAGGTCGCCGACGCGGCCGAACACCAGCATCAGCGCGGCGTAGGTCAGCGTGTAGGAAATGACGACCCACTGGATCGCCGGAACCGGCATTTCGAATGCCCGCGTGATGTAGGGGAATGCGAAGTTGACCGACGAATCGAACGGCACCACCAGCGTGCCAAGCGCAACCACCAGCAGGCCAAATCCGGGGTGGGAAACAAGCAAAGAGCCAGGGCGCATCACGCGCACCTGGCTCCGATCGGCGTCGCGCCGCGGCTCAGACAGCCTTCTTCAGTGACGGCGAAGCCTTGAAGCGCACGGTCTTGCCGGCCTTCACCCTGATCGACTCGCCGGTGCGCGGGTTGAGCCCCTTGCGTGCCTTGGTCTTGCGCACGGTGAAGGTCCCGAAGCTCGGCAGGGTGAACTTGCCGGCTTTCTTCAGCTCCTTGACGACGGCGTCCATCAGGTCGCCGGCGGCGCGATTGGCCGCCGCGCCGGTCAGTTCGGCGGAATCCTGGAGCACCTGGGCAATGAAGGCTTTCGACATGCTGTGTCCTCGCTCGATCAGGTTGATATCGCGGCCGCCGATCACGAGACCATGCATGCCGCATCGTTCAAGGCTAGTCACGGCGCATGGCGAATCGCCGCGTCGTTGCAACGGTTCTAGCCGGCCCGCCAGAATTCCGCCAGCCCCTCTGGGAGTTTCGGCTGCGGCCTTGTGTCCGGCTACAGCACGCCGTGGCGGGCGTATACCGCGTGCAGCTTCTCGCCGGCCTCGAGCTCCGCCCGCGTCGTGTCCTCCGCGGCGATCTTGTCGAGCGCGGCACGGAACACGGCGTTCGCCTGCTCTGGCGGGACGAACACGACGCCGTCGACGTCGCCCATCACCCAGTCGCCGGGCGAGACGCGCACGCCCGCGATGTCGACAGGCGCGTCCTTCTCCAGCATTTCCGCGCGGCCCTTGGTATCGAGCGGGCCGATGCCGCCATGGAACACCGGAAACCGCATCGCCCGGATGCGCGCCACGTCGCGCACCAGCCCGTCGGTCACGCAGCCGGCCGCGCCACGCGCGTGTGCCGCGGTGGAGAGCAGTTCGCCCCAGGGTGCGATCCAGTCGGTGGGGCCGCCGCATGCGAGCACTGGCACCTCGCCCGGCTGCAGATCGTCGATCAGGTCCATTTCGAGCTGGTAGGGGTTGTGGCCCGGCGTGGCAGCGGCGTTCGTTGCCGCATAGCGTCCGGTGCGCACGCGGCCGAGCAGCACCAGCGTGTCGTCGAGCGGCCGGACGAAGGGGCGGAGCGCCTGGCGCATCAGGCCGAAACTGTCGAGCACGTCCGACAGCACGGGGGTATACAGCAGCCGGCGCAATTCTTCGACCGGCGGCAATGTGGCGCTCATGGTGGCCCTCCCATGAGCGCGAGACTACACCGGTTCGGTGTCCAGTGCGTAGCCCGCCGCGCGGACGGTGCGGACGATGTCCAGCTCGCCTGTGGCATTGATCGATTTGCGCAGCCGGCGGATGTGCACGTCCACCGTACGTGGCTCCACGTGGATGTCCCGGCCCCAGACCGCGTCCAGCAGCTCCTCGCGGGAGAACACGCGGCGCGGGTGCTGCATGAAGAACTCCAGCAGCCGGAACTCGGTCGGGCCGAGATGGATGGGCCGCCCGTTGCGCTGCACGCGATGCACCGCCAGGTCCATCGTGATGTCGTGGAAGGCAAGCTGACCCTTCGTCGGCAACGCATTGGAACGGCGCAGCAGGGCACGCATGCGTGCGAGCAGCGCCTCCATGGAGAACGGCTTG
This sequence comes from Acetobacteraceae bacterium, assembly GCA_041487355.1. GTDB lineage: Bacteria > Pseudomonadota > Alphaproteobacteria > Acetobacterales > Acetobacteraceae > JAMXLO01. Next base: position 13,230 of record JBGPND010000065.1, read on the forward strand.
GTGATGTAGTCGTCTGCGCCGGTGTTGAGCCCCCGCACCGCGTCCTGATCCTCGGTGCGCGCGGTCACCATGATCACCGGCAGGTCACGTGTGGCGGAGCGGCGCCTGATCTGGCGGCATACTTCCAGTCCCGACATTGCCGGGAGCATCCAGTCAAGCAGTACGAGGTCTGGCTGCATCTCGGCAATGCGGGTCAGCGCTTCCTGGCCATCGGCTGCTTCCTCGACACGGAAGCCCTGCTTTTCGAGATTGTAGCGCAGCATCGTGGCGAGCGCGGCCTCATCTTCCACGACCAGGACGAGCGGCTTGGACAGGCTCGATATACCGTCTGGCATCTTGCTCCTCTCGTGTTCGCGCCTGGACTGCATCATTCGCGCGGGCGCACCACAGCGTAGGCGGAGGTGTCGCCCTTGGGCCGCGAATCCGGCAGCGATTCGCCCTTCACCGCATAGTATACCGTTTCGGCCACGTTGGTGGCGTGATCGCCGATCCGCTCGAGGTTTTTCGCGATGAACAGCAGGTGGGTGCAGGGCGTGATGTTGCGCGGGTCTTCCATCATGTAGGTGATCAGCTCACGGAAGATCGCATTGTAGATGTCGTCGACCACCTGATCGGAGCGCCAGACCTCCACGGCCTTGTCGGCATCATTGTCGCCGAGCGCGTCGATGATCGACTTCAACTGCTGCTGCACCAGGTGCGCCATATGCGCGAGGCCGGCGAGCGAATAGGGCAGCGAGAACTGCGCCAGCACGATCGAGCGCTTGGCGACGTTGGCCGCGTAGTCGCCAATCCGCTCGAGATCGCCGGTGATCTTCAGCGCCGCGACGATCTGGCGCAGATCGCCGGCAACGGGCTGGCGCAGCGCCAGCAGGCGGATGACAAAGCTCTCGACTTCCCGCTCCAGCGCATCGACTTTTGGATCCTCCTCCACCGCGCGCGTCGCGGCGGCGGCGTCGCGGTGCATGATCGCCTCGGCCGCGAGAGCCACCTGGCTCTCCACGATGCCGCCCATCTGCGTCAGCAGGCTGCGCAGCCGCTTCAGCTCCTGGTCGTAGCTCTTGACGACGTGTTGCGGTGTTTCGGACATGCTGCTTTCCCCCGATCAGCCGAACCGGCCGGTGATGTATTCCTGGGTTCGGCGTTCCCTGGGCGCGGTGAACATCTGTGCCGCCGGCGCCACCTCCACCATTTCGCCCAGGTAGAAGAAAGCCACCTGATCAGCACAGCGCGCCGCCTGCTGCATGTTGTGTGTCACGATGGCGATGGTGAAATCGTTCTTCAGTTCGTCGATCAGCTCCTCGATCTTCAGCGTGCTGATCGGATCGAGCGCGCTGGTGGGTTCGTCGAGCAGGATCACCTCGGGCCGCACCGCGATGGTGCGCGCGATGCACAGACGCTGCTGCTGGCCGCCCGAGAGGCCCATCGCCGACGTATTCAGCCGGTCCTTCACCTCGCCCCAAAGGGCAGCACGCGTGAAGGACCATTCCACCCGCTCATCCATTGCCGACTTGGACAACCGCTCGTGCAGCTTCACGCCGAAGGCGACGTTGTCGTAGATCGTCATGGGGAACGGCGTTGGTTTCTGGAACACCATGCCGATCTTCGCGCGCAGTTCGTTCAGATCGACAGACGGGTCAAGGATGTTCTCCCCGTCCATCATCACTTCGCCGGTGGCACGCTGGCCGGGATAGAGATCGTACATCCGGTTCAGAACGCGCAGCAGCGTGGACTTGCCGCAACCCGACGGACCGATTATGCCGGTTACCTGCCGTTCCGGGAAGTTGAGGTTGATGTTCTTCAACGCCTGATTGTCACCGTAGAAGAAGTCCAGATTGCGAATCACCACTTTCGGCGGATTGGCTGCGTCGTCAGCATGCAACTGCACGCCACCCGCTGGGTGTTGCATGTCGCGCTGAGCGCCAGATGCCATGACCGCTGCCTGTTCTTTCATCGCCTGACCGTTCAGTTTGCACGTGACTGCAAGAAGAAGCGCGCTGCTACGCTGACCAGAAGCACGAACATCGTCATCAGCAGCGCGCCCGCCCAGGCCAGGGTGTGCCAGGCATCGTAAGGGCTGAGCGCGAACTGGAAGATGACGACCGGAATGTTGGCCATTGGTTGCGCCATATTGACACTCCAGTATTGGTTGTTCAGCGACGTGAACAGAAGCGGAGCTGTCTCCCCGCTGATGCGCGCGATGCCGAGCAACAGACCGGTCAGCATCCCCGTGCGGGCCGCTGGATACACGACCTGCGTGATAACCCGCCATTTCGGCGCGCCCAACGCAAGCGCAGCTTCCCGCAACGAATTCGGAATCAGCCGTATTGTCTCGTCACTGGTGCGCACGACCACCGGAAGCAGGATGAAGGCCAGCGAGATGGAGCCTGCCCAGCCCGAAAAATGTCCACTCTGCCGGACCACCAGCTCGTAGACAAAGAGGCCGATGACGATGGAGGGGGCAGAAAGCAGGATGTCGTTGACGAACCGGGTGGCCTCGGCGATTGACCGCATCCTGCCATACTCGGCCAGATAGGTGCCGGCCAGGACCCCGATCGGCGCACCGAACAGAACAGCGAAGAAGATGATCGCGGCGCTGCCGAAGATGGCGTTCAGCAGGCCGCCCTCGGTGCCAGGCGGCGGCGTCATCTCGGTGACCAGCGACAAGCTGAGAGCACCCAGCCCGTTGACGAGTGTCGTGAGCAAAATCCAGAACAGCCAGAACAATCCGAACAGCGTCGCCGCGGTGCCCAGTGAGAGGGCGATCGCGTTCGTGATCTTCCGCCGGTGGGCCAGCGCGACCGAGCGGGCCATTGCTAGTTGCCCTCCTTCCAGCTGAGCCGCAGCAACATGAGCTTGGCGATAGCGAGGACGATGAAGGTCACGACGAAGAGCAGAAAACCCAGCGCGATCAGGGACGACAGGTAGATATCCGAGTCTGCTTCGGTGAACTCGTTGGCGATCGCGGCCGCGATCGAGTTGCCTGGCTTGAGCAGCGATATATTGAAGTCGTGCGCGTTGCCCAGGACGAACGTCACAGCCATGGTCTCGCCGAGGGCACGCCCCAGGCCGAGGAAGATCCCGCCGACCACTGCCGTCCTCGTGTAGGGCAGCACGACGCCTCGGACGACCTCCCAGCGCGTCGCGCCGAGAGCAAAAGCCGCCTCGCGTAGCGAACTCGGCACCAACAAGAAGACGTCCCGCATGACGGAGGAGATGAACGGGATCACCATGACCCCCAGGATGATCCCGGCGGTCAGCATGCCGATGCCGAGCGGCGGTCCATAGAACAGCGCGCCGATCAGCGGCAGTTGGCCCAGATGGTCCGATACCCACGGTTCGATCCAGTCGGACATGAAGGGCACGAACACGAACAGGCCCCACATGCCGTAGATGATGCTCGGAATGCCCGCGAGCAACTCGACCGCTGCGGCGACCGGGCCGCGAAGCCAGGCGGGAGCCACCTCGGTCAGGAAGATTGCGATGCCGAAGCTCATCGGCACCGCCACCAGCATCGCGAGCAGAGCGGTGACGAGCGTGCCGTAGATCGGCACGAAGGCTCCGAAATCCTGACGAACCGGGTCCCAGGCCGAACGATAGAGGAACGACACCCCGAATTTGGCGAACGCCGGCAGGCCGCCATAAAGCATCGACAAGGCGGCGGCGCCCAAACCGACCAGGACGAAACCCGCCGCACTGGCGACCAGCAACTGAAATATCCGGTCCCCGTCGCCCCGCCGCCGCGCTCGCCGTAGCGTCGGGGTAGTGGGGGAAGGGACACCCGTCATCACGGTCGAAGACTGCATGTCATCTGCCAGGGGTTGGGTCTGGGCCAAACAAAGCGAATGAACGAAATGCGGGGTGGCCCGGACCCCGGCCCACCCCGCCGAATATCAGCGCACTGTGTCAGTGGATCTCCGCCTGCCAGTAAGTCTCGATCTGCTTGACCAGTGCGTCGGGTAGCGGAACATAGTCCAACTGCTCAGCGTCCTTCTGGCCATTTTCGAGGCACCACTTGAAGAAGGCAAGCGCCGTTTTGCTGCCCGCTGGGTCCTTGGGCTGCTTGTACATCAGGATGAACGTTGCCGCCGTTACCGGGAAAGCCTGCGCGCCCGGCGCGTTCGTCAGTACCAGGTAAAAATCCTGCGTCTTCGACCAATCCGCGCTGGCAGCAGCAGCCTGGAAGCTTGCGATGTCCGGCTTCACGAATTGCCCAGCCTGATTCTGCATCAGGCCGTATGCCATTTTGTTCTGCAGCACGTAGGCGTATTCGACGTAGCCGATGGAACCCTTGAGCCGGTTGACGTAGGCCGCGACACCCTCGTTGCCCTTGCCGCCAACTCCCGTCGGCCAGGACACCGACGTGCCTTCGCCGACCTTGGATTTCCACTCTGGGCTGACCTTGGACAGATAGTTCACCCAGTTGAACGTCGTGCCGGATCCGTCGGAGCGGTGTACCACGTTGATGTCGATATTCGGCAGCTTCACCCCAGGGTTGACGGCCGCCACGGCGGGATCGTTCCAGGTCTTGATCTTGCCGAGGTAGATGTCGGCGAGCAACGGGCCGGTGAAACGCAGCTGGCCGGGTGCGATGCCTTCGATGTTCACCACGGGCACCACGCCACCGATCACCATCGGGAACTGTGCCAGCCCGATCTCGCGCAACTGATCCGGAGGGAGCGGCGCGTCCGATGCGCCGAACACCACCGTCGCCGCCTTGATCTGGGCGATGCCGCCGCCCGAACCGATTGACTGGTAGTTGAGCTTCACACCCGTCTTCTGGCTGTAAGTGTCCGACCACTTCGAATAGATCGGGTAAGGGAACGTGGCCCCAGCGCCGGTGATCTGCTGTGCCTGGGCCGAAACGGCAAAACTGGCCAGGCCGCTGGCCATGGCCGCAGTCAACAATCGCATATGTTATCCCTCTCCGGAGTCTTTTGGTTGCGAAACGCAACCGGAACCTAGGCAGGGTGTGCGACGTGAAGATTGCAGATTTATGAAGCTTTGATGACAGTCCCTGCGATCAATGATCAGTGATCACGGAGACAAGCCCTCCGGATCACCGACCACTGACCGCCGACAACTACCTCGGCAACGGCGGCTGATCGACCACGCGCAGGTACGGCTTCAGCTCCTTCCAGCCGCCCGGGAAGCGCTGCTTCGCCTCCTCGTTCGACAGGCTGGGGACGATGATCACCGGCTTGCCGTCGGTCCAGTTCACCGGCGTCGCGACCTTGTGTGCATCGGTGAGCTGCAGACTGTCGATCACCCGCAGGATCTCGTCGAAGTTCCGCCCGGTGCTCGGCGGATAGGTCAGCGTCAGCCGCACCTTCTTGTTCGGGTCGATGATGAACACCGTGCGGACGGTGATCGACGGGTCCGCCTCGGGATGCACCATGCCGTAGAGGTCGGAAACCTTGCGGTCAACATCGGCGATCACCGGAAAGTTCAGTGCCTGGCCTTGGGTCTCCTCGATGTCCTTGGCCCAGCCGGCGTGGCTGTCCGCGGGATCGACCGAAAGCCCGATCGGCTTGACGTTGCGCTTGTCCCATTCCGGCTTCAGCCGCGCGACCTCTGCGAGTTCGGTGGTGCAGACGGGGGTGTAATCCTTCGGGTGGCTGAACAGCACGCCCCAGGAACTGCCCAGCCAATCGTGGAAGCGGATCTTTCCCGTGGTGGTGTCCTGCTCGAAATCAGGGGCTACTTGTCCGAGTTGGATTGCCATATTGTCCTCCTCTCCTTGTTTGAGCCCGCGGGTCCGGCTGCATCGCAGCAGAAGAATAGGAACAATCTTCACCAATCTCCAGGGCCAGGATGCGATCGTACGAGATCAAGGCCGGCTGAACCGGCTGCCTCCCCTTACCGGAGCGCGCTCCCAGCGGTGACGGCGACCCCTGGGTCCCCGCTTGCGCGGGGATGACAACTTATTGGATCGATCCCCCAGTGTCATTGCGAGCGAAGCGAAGCAATGACAACGAACGCGGTGCTCGTCTATTGCGTCACATCCTCGAAAGCGAGGGCCACGCGGCCTTGAGGGCTCACTGACCAGCCGGGCCCTGGCAGGACGCGCCATGTTGCGGCAGCATTGCGACGCCAATTGCGGAGGGCATCATGTGGCGCATCAGCGCGGTCTGTCTCGGAGTTCTCTTGTTGGCCGGCACGGCACCGGCCGCCACGCTGCGCATCGGCCTTAACGAGGACCCTGATGCGCTCGATCCGGCGCGCGGCGGCAGCTTCGTCGGGCGCGTGGTGTTCGCCGCGGTGTGCGACAAGCTGGTCGACATCGATGCACAGAACAACTTCGTTCCCCAGCTTGCCACGTCCTGGAACTGGTCACCGGACAATCTCGCCCTGACCGTGACGTTGCGCGAAGGCGTCAAGTTCCACGATGGGCAGGTGCTGAATGCCGATGCGGTGAAAGCCAACCTGGAGCGCTACCGCAGCGCGCCCGAAAGCCTGCGCAAAGGCGAGTTGAAGCCGGTGTCCTCGGTCGAAGTTGTCGATCCGCATACGGTCCGGCTGCACCTCGCGCAGCCCTATGCGCCGCTGGTCGCCGTGCTGGCGGATCGCGCTGGCATGATGATCTCCCCCAAGGCGCTCGGACGCGACGTGACGTTCGACCTTCCCTGCGCCGGACCGTTCAAGCTCACCGAGCGCGTCGCACAGGACCGCATCGTGGTCGATCGTTTCCCCGGTTACTGGAACGCCGATGCGGTCAAGTTGGATCGTATCGTGTATCAGCCGATCCCCGACACCACTGTGCGCCTGGTGAACCTGCAGGCCGGGCAGCTCGACATGGTAGAGCGGCTGGGCCCGACGGACGTGGCGACGGTGAAGAAGAACCCGAAGCTGCAGCTGATCAGCCAGACGGCGCTCGCCTACTACACGCTCGGCATCAACCTGGTGGCGGACACGCCGCTGAAGGATCCACGCGTGCGGGAGGCGCTGGAGGCGGCGATCGACCGCGGCGTGATCAACCAGGTGGTGATGGACGGACAGTTCATTCCGTCGAACCAGTTCGAGGCACCGGGCAGCCGCTACTGGGACCCCGACCATCCGGTGCCGCCGCGCGATCTGGCGAAGGCAAAGGCGCTGCTGAAGCAGGCGGGAATTGAGCATCCAGGCTTCGGTCTCACGATCGGCAACAGCCCGGTGGAGCAGCAGGTCGGCCAGGTGATCCAGTCACTGGCAGGCGAGGCCGGTTTCGACGTCAAGCTGCGCGCCGTGGAGGCGAATGCCCTGGTCGCGGCCGGCAAGACCGGCGACTACCACGCGATGGTGGTGATCTGGAGCGGCAGACCGGACCCGGATGGCAACGTCGCGATCTGGCTCGCCTGCGACGGCTTCCTGAACTGGGGGAAATACTGCAATCCGAAGTTCGACGATCTGCTGGCACGCGCGCGCGGCGTCACTGACGTTGCGCAGCGCCAGGCGCTGTACAAACAGCTCGTCGATGTCTATCTCACCGACCGCCCGCACATCGTGCTGTATCATGCGAAGTGGCTATGGGCGCTGTCCGACAAGGTGTCCGGCTTCACGCCGACGCCGGACGGAATGATCCGCCCGCAAGGCATGGTGATCGCGCCATGACGCTATCCATCGACGGCGACCGGCTGCTCGGCGACCTGCGCGCGCTGGCGAAGATCGGTGCGTACAAGACCGGTGTGCACCGGCCGACCTTTTCGCCGGAGGATGTCGAATCACGGCACTGGCTGGCGGCGCGCATGACCGAGGCCGGGCTCGATGCGGAGATCGACGGCATCGGCAACGTGATTGGTCGTGCGCGCGGCGACGGCCCGCATCTGTTGCTCGGCAGCCATGTCGAGACGCAGCCGCACGCCGGCTGGCTGGATGGCGCGCTGGGCGTGATCTATGGCCTGGAGGTCGCCCGCACGCTCGGTCACGGCATCGACGTCGCGGCCTGGGCCGATGAGGAGGGGCATTTCGGCTCGTTCATCGGCAGCCGCTCCTTCTGCGGCCTGCTTTCCGAAGCGGAGATAGACACGTGCCGCAATCGCGAAGGCACGACGTTGCGCGAGGCGCTGCAACAGGCCGGGTTCGCCGGACGTGCGCGTGCCATGGTCGATCCCGCGCGCTATCGCGGCTATCTCGAGGCGCATATCGAACAGGGCGCCGAGTTGGAGGATTCCAGCCGGCGCATCGGTATCGTCACCGCAATCGTCGGCAGCCATCGCTTCCGCATCGTGTTCGAGGGCGTGCAGAACCACGCCGGCACCACGCGCATGGCGATCCGCAAGGATGCCGGCGTCGCGCTGGTGCGACTGGCCTCGGCGATCTACCAGCGGTTTCCCGAAGTGGCGGGGCCGCGCACCGTGTGGACGACGGGGCGGATCACGCTCGATCCTGGCGCGCCGAGCATCGTGCCCGGCCGCGCCGAGATGCTGTTCCAGTTCCGCGACACCGATCCCGCGCTGTTGGCGACGCTCGATCGCGAGTTGGAAGCGCTGGTGGCCGAGGCGACGCGCGGACTATGCACGGTGACCATCGCCGAGCGTGGCCGGTCGGTGCCGAAGGTGATGGACGCCGGCTTCCAGGATGCGCTGGAACGTGCCGCCGAGCGTCACGCGCCGGGACTGCATGTGCGCATGCCGAGCGGGGCCGGGCATGACGCGCAGATCCTGGCGGAGCGGGTGAAGTCGGCGATGCTTTTCGTGCCCTCGATCGGCGGCATCAGCCACCACTACGCCGAGAACACCAAGGACGCGGACATCGTGCTTGGCTGCCAGGTTCTTGCCGACGCGGCGGGGGAAATTCTGGTGGGTTAGATCGTGCTCACTGTGACTGCAAATGCGCATGAGTAGGGGGAGGCGCATCGGCTTTTCATCGTCATGGTGGGCGAAGGCCCGCCATCCACGTCTTTGGTTACTACATCAAAGAAAGATGTGGATGGCCTGCCTTCGCAGGCCAAGACGACGGTGGAGTGGCCGGTGCGCCGGACGATACACCGGTTCTGGCCACCCTGGCCCTGCTCTAGTCCTCGATCGGCACCCAGACGCGCCCGCGCTTGCGGTAGCTCCGCTTCACCGCGGCCCAGGCGATGCGGAAGGCGGTCTGTTCGTCGCCGCCGTGCTGCTGCCAGGCATGGTTGAATGCCTCACGAAATATGTCCTGCGCATGCGGCGGCAGATGGTTGCGCACCGACGGCGGGAGTTCATCGTTTGAAGCGTAGGGCATGGCGCCTCGCATCACCCCCGCTTGCGCGGGGTCGACCGACAGTATCAGTCGATCGCCGCGTGGACCAGGTTGGCCACGCGGTCCAGTCGCGCCGAATGCCAGGGATCCGGCGATACGAAGTTGGTAAGATAGCTGAACGACGCGCCGCTCTCCGGGTCGGCCCAGGAATACGACGAGCCGAGACCGCCATGCCCGAATGTCGTCGGCGCGCCGATCGTGCCGAGGCCGCGGATGCGGTCACTCTCGCCACGCACATGCGGGCCGAGGCCGCGATGCATCGGGATGCCGTTCATCTGCTCGTCACCCCGTTCGCCGGTGTGATTGCGCGAAACGTAGGCGATCAGCCGCGGCGAGAACAGGCGGACATTGCCGAGTCGGCCCTTGCCAAGCAGCATCTGATAGAACGCCGCCATGCCGCGAGCCGTGGCGTAGCCGCCGCCGCTCGGCAGGCCAGCGGACTTGAACTCCGCGGAGTTGTCGCGTGCCTCGGCCGCGTAGGTGTCGGCGCAGCGCGTCTGTTGCTCCGCCGGCACGCCGACCATGATGTCGTTGCCGAGACCGAGCGGGGCAAGCACCTTGTCGCGGATCACGTCGCGGTAGTCCTGGCCGGTGACAGCCTCGATCACCATCGCCTGCACCAGGTGCGCGGCGCGGCCGTGGTATTGCAGCTTCGTGCCGGGCGTCCAGTCGAGTGAGAAATCGCAAACTTCGGCGTGCATGCGCGCATGGTCGGTCCACGTGGCGCGCGTCACGTCGCCCGACGGGAAGCCACCCTGATGCGTCATCACCTGATGCAGCGTGATGTCGGCCTTGCCGCGCGCCGCGAATTCCGGAAGGTGATCGGCGATGCGGTCCGTGAAGGACAGCTTGCCCTCCTCCACCAGGGCCCACACCGCCGAACTGGTGAGCACCTTGGTCTGGCTGAACAGCAGGAACAGATTGTCGTTGGTCGCGGGCAGCTTGGTTGGCTCCGCCTTCGCATTGCCATAGGTGCGGAACA
>JBGPND010000066.1:0-23355 GCA_041487355.1 Acetobacteraceae bacterium
ATACTGGAACCCCAGCACGCCTTGTGGCAGCATCCTGCACCCCGTTGGTGATCGTTTGTGATTCGCAAACCCAGACTATCTCCCTGATTCTTCAGGACCAACGGGGAACTCAACTTTCTTTGGCGCGGAATTCAGGTGGATGGCAGGCCTTCGCCCGCCATGACGGTGAAGAGCCGAGAGGCCGGCGCCTGCTGGCGAGGCGGTGCCGCTGCGCGCTCGACAGCGTCAGATGATCTTCCGCTCCCGGAGATCCCGGATCTGCTCCCCGCTGTAACCGAGCCCGGTGAGCACGTCGTCGTTGTGCTCGCCGAGTTCCGGGGCGATGCCGATCCGCGCCGGGGTTTCGGAGAACTGCCACGGCGTGCCGTGCACCTTCAGCGTCTTCCCGTGCCGCGGATACTCGACCTCGGTGACGTAGCCGTTCGCCAGAACGTCGGGATCGTTGGATGCCTCGAGCAGTGTGTTGATCGGCGCGGCGACAATGTCCGCGCCACGCAGCCTGGCGACCCAGTCCTCGCGCGAGCCCGTGGCGAACAGGTCATCGAGCGTGCGCAGCAAGGTTGCCCGCTTCTCCTCTGAGGCCATGATGACGCCGAGGTCGCCAAAGCCCGCCTTCTCCAGCGTCTCGTAGAAGCCGAGCGCGCTCATGGCTGCCTTCCACTGCCGGGCGCCGTTTAACTGGAACACCAGTGGTTTGCCGTCCCCGTCGTTGAAGCTGGCACTGAGCCCGGGGCGCTCGGGCGTGCCGGTGACGCGGGCCTGACCGGTGACCGGATTGCGGTTGCGCCACATGGTTGTGGTGAGCGTCCAGCCCATCAGACGGATCTGCCCGCCGAGCAGCGAGCAGTCGACCTTCTGGCCTACGCCTGTTGCGCGCGCGTAGGTCAGCGCGGCGAGGGCACCGCCGAACGCGAGAATGGCGCAGGTCTCGTCGGCAACTGATACGATGCCTGTCCGCAACGGGTGGCTTGGCGTCGAATAGGCTTCCGCAATGCCGCCAAGGGCCTGCGCCATCGAATCTGTGCCCGGCAGGTCTGCGTGCGGTCCCTTCGGGCCATAACCCGATATCGAGACATACACCAGCCGTGGATTGACCTTGTGCAATTCCTCGTAGCCGAAGCCATTCTTCTCCGCGGCGCCGGGGCGGAAGTTCTGGCCGAACATGTCTGCGCCTGCGACGAGCCGGTGCAGGATCTCCCGCCCATCCTGGGTCTTCAGGTTCAGCGTGACACTCTTCACGCCCCGATTGTTGGTTTCGAAATAGGTACTGGGGAAGCCTGGCATCACGCTGCTGCCGCGGGAATTGTCACCGACCTCCGGCACCTCGATCTTGATGACCTCGGCGCCCAGATCGGCCATCAGCATGTAGGGTACCGTGCCGGCCTGCGCGGTGGAGCAGGCGACGACCTTTACGCCGTGAAGCGGGCCATGGGGTGCAGTCATGTCGAACGACCTCCTATGTTTCGCCGGGCCTTACGCTTACACCCCGGCATGCAGATGGCACGCGACCAGATGGCCCGGTGTGGTCTCACACAAGACGGGTTCTTCCTGTGCACAGCGAGGCATGACGAAGGGGCAGCGTGTGTGGAACCGGCAGCCGCTCGGCGGATTGAGCGGCGAAGGAACCTCGCCCGTGAGTACGATCTCCTCCTCCCGCTCGTCCGGACGGGGCGGGAGAACCGCGGAGAGCAGCGCCTTCGTGTAGGGATGCGATACATCCTCGAACAGCACGCTGGTCCGCGCGTGTTCGACGATCTTCCCCAGATACATGACGACGGTGTGATCCGCCATGTAGCGCACCGTGGCGAGATCGTGCGCGACCAGCAGGTAGGCGACATTGTCGCGCACCTGGATGTCCTTGAGCAGATTCATCATCTGCGCGCGGATGGAGACATCCAGCGCCGAGACCGGTTCGTCGAGCACGATCAGCCGGGGCCGCGAAGCCAACGCTCCGGCCAGCGCGATGCGCTGGCGTTGCCCGCCGCTGAACTCGTGAGGGTACTGCGTCGCCTGCTCGGGCCGCAGTCCGACCTGCACCAGCAGCTCCCTCACACGCTCCGCGATCTTCTCGCGGCTGCCCCACCCGGTGACGATCAGTGATTCGGCAATGGTCCTGCCCACCGTCATGCGCGGATTGAGCGAGGACCACGGGTCCTGGAACACCGCCTGCACCATGGCTCGGTATTCACGCAGCGCCTCGCCCCGCAGGCCGTGGATCGGCTTGTCCCGCAGCAGCACCTGACCGCCGGTCGGTTGCTCCAGGTTGAGGATCAGCTTCGACGTGGTTGTCTTGCCGCAACCGGACTCGCCCACCAGGCCGAGGGTTTCGCCGGGGGCGATCGTGAAGGAGATATCGTCCACCGCCTTCACCTCGCCGATGGTTCTGGCGAACAGCACGCCCTTGGTGAAGGGGTAGTATTTGCGCAGGCGCTCGACGCGCAGCAGGGGCTCCCCGGTCATGCCGAAGCGAGCCTCCAGCAATTGGCGGTATGGTCCGCGCCGACATCGAAGGTACCCGGATAGCCATCCTGGCATCGCTGTTCCGCATACGGGCAGCGCGGCGCGAAACGGCACCCCGCGGGCAGGTCCAGCAGCGACGGCGGCTGGCCCTCGATCGTGGTGAGACGCCCCGTCGTGCCAGTGATCTTCGGCACCGAGGCGATCAGCGCCTGGGTGTAGGGATGCGACGGGTTGTCGAACACCTGGCGCACCGGGCCGCATTCCACGATACGCCCGGCATACATCACCGCCACACGATCGCACATGCGCGCCACCACGCCGAAATCATGCGTGATGAACAGGATCGCCATCCCGCTCTCCTGCTGCAGCCGTTTCAGCAGCTTGAGATATTGCAGTTGGATGGTGACATCGAGCGCGGTGGTCGGTTCGTCCGCGATCAACACCTCGGGCTTGCCGCTCATCACGATCGCGCCGACCACGCGCTGCTTCATGCCCCCGCTCATTTGATGCGGATACTGCCCAAGCCGCTGCTCCGGCGCCGCGATATCGACGCGGCGCAGCGCCTCCACGGCCTCGCGCATCACGTCGCTCTTTCGCCCGCGGGTGCGGCGGAAGATTGCCTCGCGCAACTGCTCGCCGATGGTGAAGACCGGGTTGAGCGAGGTCTGTGGGTCCTGCAGAATCATCGAGATCCTACGGCCGCGAATCTCGCGCATCTCGCGCGGTGCCTTGGTCAGGATGTCCTCGCCGCCCAGCAGCACCTGGCCACGAACGGTGCGCGCCGCGCCCTTCGGCAACAGCCGCATGATGGACAGCGCGGTCATGCTCTTCCCGCAGCCCGACTCTCCCACCAGGCCCAGCACCTCGCCCAGGCGCAGGGAGAAGCTCACGCCGTCAACCGCCTTCACCACGCCGCGGCGCAGGAAGAAATGCGTGTGGAGGTCGCGCACCTCGAGAACGGTCTCGGTCACAGTTGCCTCAGCCGCGGATCGAGCCGGTCGCGCAGCCAATCGCCGAACAGATTGACGGAGAGCACCAGCAGCGTGATCGCAATGCCAGGGATGAGCGCAACCCACCATGCGTCGGCGATGCGTCCGCGTCCCTCCGAGATCATCAGCCCCCAGGACGGCGTCGGCGGCGGAATGCCGGCGCCGAGGAAGCTGAGCGATGCCTCGGCGATGATGACGACACCGATGTTCAGCGTGACCAGCACCATGAAGGTGTTCAGCACGTTCGGCAGGATATGCGTCAGCATGATGCGCAACGACGAACAGCCGCGCACCTTGGCGAGCGCGACGAAATCGCGCTGCTTCAGCGTCAGCACCTCGCCGCGGATTACCCGCGCGAAACTTGCCCAGAGCAGCAGGCTGATGGCGATGACGAGAGTGCCGAGGCCCTGGCCCATCGTCACCGCGAGCAGCAGCGCGAACAGGATGGCGGGGAAGGTGAACGCTGCGTCGACCAGCCGCATCAGCAGATTGTCCAGCGCGCCGCCGAAATAGCCGGCCAGGATGCCGATGGCGAGGCCGATGCCGCCGCCGGCGGTGAGCGCCAGCAGCGCCACGATCAGGCTGACCCGCGCGCCGTAGATCAGGCGGCTCAGGATATCGCGCCCGAACGCGTCGGTCCCGAGAATGTATTTCATGCTGCCGCCGTCGAGCCAGAAGGGGGGAAGCAGCTTGTCGGGCAGGGTCTGATCGATCGGCGAATAGGGCGCGAGCACCGAGGCGAAGACCGCCATGCACACCATGACGGCGATGATGCCGATCGGGATCCAGGGCGCCTTTCGCATCTTGGCCCCCTATAGCGTTGTCGGTCGGATCGAAGAAATCGACAATCGATCCACAATGTCATTGCGAGGAGCGAAGCGACGCGGCAACCCCGAGGTTGGTGCGCACGGACCACGAGATTGCTTCGCTGCGCTCGCAATGACAGTCGGACGTGGCGCTCTTTCAGTCATACCGACAGTTCCCTACGCGAGCCGGATCCGCGGATCGACGTAGGCGTAGAGAATGTCCACGATCAGGTTGATGGTCAGGATCAGAATCGCCTTCAGGATGATGACGGCCTGCAGCAACGGGAAATCGCGATAGATCACCGCCTCATAGGTCAGGCGGCCGACGCCGGGCCAGGCGAACACGGTTTCCGTGATGATCGCCCCGGTGATCAGATTGCCGACGAACACGCCCCATAGCGTCAGGACGGGGATCAGCGCGTTGCGCAGGCAGTGCTTCCAGATCACCACCCACTCGCTCAGCCCCTTGATGCGTGCAAGCTTGACGAACTCGCTGTCCATCACCTCCAGCATGCTGGAGCGCACGAGCCGCATGAAGCCGGCGACGAGGAAGGCTCCCAGCGTGATCACCGGCAGAACATAGTGCGCGGGCCCGCCCATCCGCCCCGAGGGCAGCCAGCCCAGCTCGACGCTGAAGACGAAGATCAGCACAATACCCAGCCAGAAGCCCGGTGTTGCGATTCCCATCACCGCAATGGTCCCCGCCACCCGGTCCAAAATATTGCCGCGATTGAGCGCCGCGATGACACCGAGCGGGATGCCCAGGCTCATGGCGAGCAGGATCGCCCAGGGGATGATCGCGAGTGTGTTGGGCAGGCGGGAGAAGAACACCTGCACCGCCGGCTCGCGCATGCGGATGGAGGTGCCGAGATCGCCGTGCAGGGCGTTGCCGATGAAGATAAGGAACTGTTGGTACAGCGGTCCGTCGAGCCCGAGCGCCTTGATCATCGAGATTCGATCCTCGGGCGTGGCGTCCTCCGGCAGCATCAGATCCACCGGATTGCCGGTGAGCCGCCCCAGGAAGAAAACGATCGTCGCCACCAGGAAGAGCAGCACAATCCCCTGGAGCAGCCGCTGGACGATGTAGCGCTTCATGGCCGATGGCCCTTAGGGGACGAAGCCGCGCGATCGATCCTACTTCTTCCAGGGCTTCTCTTCGGGCCGTGGAATGCGCTCGAACACGTCGCCGAGTTCATGCCGCCCCGGAATGGCCGCGAACTGCCCCACCTTGCTCCGGTTGATCGCATAGTAGCCCATGCCTTCGATGATCGGCACAGCCGTCCAGGTGTTGGCTACCAACTCCACCATGCGGTCGGTCAACGCCGTCCGCTTCGCCGGATCGCGTTCCGATAGCAGGTCATTGTAGATTTTCTCGTACTCATGGCAGGTCGCGTCGCAGTTGTTCTTGTCGCCGATCAGATGCTGATCGCTATCCGCGGCGTAGGAGCCATTGTAGCGCCAGGGCACATCCGGCCGGCCGACGGTACGATACATGGAGGCACGACCCGCCAGGTGCGACTGATCGCCCAGCACCAGCGGTGCGAACGAACCCCATTCATAGTGCGTGAGCTTCACCTTCACACCGATCTTGGTCCACATATCGGCGACGGCGGTGCCGATATCGACCATGAACTGGGTGCCGGGCAGGGCGGTGTTGGCGAAACTCAGCTCGAACCCGTTCGGGTAGCCTGCCTCGGCGAGGATCTTCTTCGCGAGCACGGGATCGTAGCGCAACGCCTCGCGCGACCATTTCTCCCAGCGGTCGGCACTGAAATACTCCGTGTAGCCGAAGGTCGCGAACGGATACGGCATTCCGGCCATGCCGTTCATCACATGGTCGATGATCTGCTGCCGGTCGATCGCCAGAGACAGGGCCTGCCGCACCCGCACGTTGGCGATGGGGCTGTTCTTGAACTCGGGACGATAAACGCCCCAGAATTGATAGAGCGCCTGCATCGTGCCCGGCACCGACAGTACCTCCAGCCCACCGCGTGAGGCGCTCAGCATCGTCTCCGGCCCGATCGACGCGATCGCCGCCTCGCCGGTTCGCACCATCGCCACGCGCGTGCTCTCCTCCGGCACCAGCAGGATTTGCAGGTTCTTGAAATGCGGGGTGCCGCGCCAGTGCGGATAATCCACCGCCTCGAACTCGATCCTGTCACCCGGCACGCTGCGCGCGAAGCGCCAGGGACCGCTGCCGATCGGTTTGCGGCGGAACTCCTCCTCGCCCACCTTCTCGATGTAGGTCTTCGGCATGATCGCGCCTTCCGGCGCCACCGCGCGGCTGAGTGAGGGCGGCAAGCCGATCTGCGGAGTGTTCGTGTTGATGCGCAGGGTGAGGTCATCAACAACGTCGATGCTCTTGATCGCCCGGCGCAATGTGGCCGCCGCGGCTGCGGTGGAATTCGGCGCCATCTGCCGCTGCAGGCTGAATTTTGCGTCGTTCGCCGTCAGTCTATCGCCATTATGGAATTTCTGCCCGGGCCGCAGATAGAAGGTCCAGGTCAGGCCATCCTCGGAAAGCTCCCAGCGTTCGGCAACACCGGGGCCGGCGCCGCCTTTCTCGATGTCGAAGCCGACCAGGGAATCATACATCGGCGCCTGGTAGATCGCATTGCCGGGCCGCGCTTCCAGGATCGGATCCATGGTCTGGGCGCTGAGCGATTCGACAGCGAAAATGAGAGTGCCCTTCTGCGGCTGAGCCGCGAGAGAGTTGCAGACCGATGCGATGAGCAAAAGCGCGAGTGCCCATGCCTTGGTCAGTTCCTGACAGCGCATCGATCCCCCCTTGATGTTTGTCGGTTTTCCGACATTGTCCCGCGATGATGCCGGATTATCTTTAGCGCGCCAAATGGCTGTCAACGAGAGCGGGGGCTGCCGAGAGAGTGCATTCGGGGGGCCGAGGCTGCGGATCCAATAGACAACCTCAGTCCGACAGGCTGCCAGGGGGGAGCCTTCATCCGCCGGGTGTTCCATAAATACGCGTCCAGTCAGCTCGATATTGCTATCGCCTGCTCATCGCCAGAGATAGAGATCGGCGTAATGCCAATCGTCGCCGCTCAGGAATTCGAGGATGTCCGCCGTAGTGTTGCGATTGCCGAGGCCGATCGACTTGTTCGGGAACGCCTCGATCCGGCGGCAGAACGCGGCCTGATCGAAATAGGGCTTCTTGATCCGCCACAGCTCGACGATGGCGACATCGACCCGATCCCAGATCTCGAGCGGCGTCAAGGAGATGATCAGTTCGTCATAGCCCTGCGTGTCGGACTTCCAGACCAACCGGTCGTCCGCTTCCAGGCTGATGTGCTCGCGCATCCATCGATCGGTCGCCACGGACTGCACGGTGATGGTGTCAAATGGTCGCCCGCGCATCGCGTCGTCGTTCAGCGAGTAGTTGCCGAAATTGTCGGCGTCCCGGAAGAAACGTGTCTGGCCATCTGCATCGGACAGCGCCACGTTCCACAGGATGCCGCGGTCACCGAGCAGGTGCGACACGTTGTAGTGAAGCGCACGGAAATTTCCCGGCTCCGCCTCGACGCAGAGAAAGCGCGTCAGATTGGGAAAACGGAGCGCGATCTGGCGGGTAAACAGGCCGACATTCGCACCGATATCCAGGGCGACATAGGCGCGGGCGGGATCGATCCGCCGCTCCAGGAACTCCAGAGTCTCCAACGCCCACCCACTGTCAGCCACGATGGAGGGGAACATCGCCTGGTCGAACGGCAGCAGGATGGTGTCGCCGGCTGGGCCGAGCGCACAGTCTGCGGTGAGGGCGAGCAATCCGCCGCGTAAGGCGAGGCACTGGCTGTTGGCCAGCAGGGCAAGTGGTGTTGGGAGCGCAGCCGGGGCCGGGGCCGCCGGCACGGTCGCCGCTGCCAGGTCGTAGAGTGGGTTGCGGAACAGGCTTTCGGAATACCGGTTGTAACTGAGCTGGGGCGTCCGCCAACCAGCCGGCACCGGGCCGAATTTCGCGACGATCAGCCCGTCGCCGCTGAAGGACTCTTGCACGTCGTGCTCCGCGAGGATGGCGGCACCAGCCTGGCGCAGCACCGCGAGGCAACGCTGATGCGTCAGCGGATCGTTGCTGATATGCTGCGCATGGGTAGAAACCACGACCCAGCTCAGTCGCCCCGCGGTTGCCAGTTCCAGACAGCTTTCCAGCACCGTCAGCTCGATCCCCTGCGCGTCGCAATGCAGCAGATCGAGATGGTCTACCGCATAGGTCGCCATCAGGTCTGGAACGGAAACGCAAGGCAGCTCGACCAGCCCGGACTCCTCGGTGTTGAACGCGGAGGGGGGTGCTGCGTGCCGACCGACGAAAGCCGGGATAAATAGCGGCTCGCAGTCATTCAGCCTGGCATTGATGCGGCCAATCTCGATATGCGCCGGATCGGCTTCGACGATGAAGCTGCGACGCCGCCGGTCCTGCGACAGAAACCAGATCGAGTAGAAGCTCCAGAATCCGCCCAGCTCGAACATCGTCGCGTCAGCGTTGACGTGTTTCATGATTTCGGCGAACAGCACCTCTTCCTGCGGCTCGTGGTGGCCGTTGCACCGCGCGATCAGGTCCTGCATCCACGCACCGTAATAGCCACCTGCGAGCACCTTGATGCCGTTGTGCATGATCTGCACCTGGGTGCCGTCGGACTGCTGGACGACAGCGCCGGCATTCGCCACCTTGGGCAGGATGTCTGCATCGCGGCACCGCGTGGTGATCACCGTGCGCTCCTCCATCGTTCTGGTAAGCGGGACCAGGGCTTCCAGGCGATGCGGATCGTGCTGTTCGACCTGTGCCACGGCGCTCAAGCCCTCGGCCTGCTGCCGTCGTTCGGCGTTGTCGGGTGAAATGACCGGCTTGGCCAGCGATGCCTCGAGCGCTGCAACTCTCGCCTGCAGGATGTCCCGCTGGGCATAGGCGGCACGGGACACGGGCAGCCGGCGGAGGGCTCGCTCGATGACAGATCTTAGCTGGCGCTTCATGTCGGGTCCTCGAACGCGCCGTGCGGCGACAGCACCGCGCGGCCGTCGCGCGCCGAGTCGTAGTACTTCAGCAGCGCCGCGTCCTGGCGCATCGCGGGAACATAGTGCCAGCGCTGCCGCGGATTGTGCTGAACCAGAAAGATCTCGCCGGTCCGGTCGCGATAGATCAGGTCCGACGCGACCAGGTCGCCGGGGAGACGGTGCGGGCATCGCACATCGCCAGCGGAGCGTCGCGCAGCGGGCCGCGGATCGGCCGCCAGACATTGATGAACTCGTAGCGCCGGCGGAGCAGGTTTTCCGCTTCTTCGCCCATCAGGTCACGGATGCGCTGTAGCGCGGAACGCTCGGTGTAGTCGTTGTGCACGGTCCGGAGCTGGTTGTGCTCTGCTGGTCCATGATTCTCACCCCTGTGCGCAAGCAATTGCTACAGCATCGCCGATTTACATGATAGCCGATAGCGGTCGCTCTACGGCGTTGAAAACAAAGGGGCAGAACTCAGGGTGCGGAATACAACCCTGCCGCGAGGCTGTAAAATCCGTGCCCGTCGTGCTATAAATGGCAGCATGAACCGTCAGGACATCATCGCCCGGCTGCAGGAGAACGAGGCGGAGCTGCGCGCGCGCGGTGTGGCGCATGCCGCCCTGTTCGGCTCGCGCGCGCGCGGCGATGCACGCCCCGACAGCGACACCGACATCATGATAGAGATCGACCCGGAGGCGCGTGTTACCCTCTTTGATTATGTCGGACTAAAAGACTATATCGCCAGCCTGTTCGACGGGCCGGTCGATGTCGTGAACCGCGAGGGACTGAAGCCCTACGTGCGGCCCGCGGCCACAACCGACGCGATCTATGCCTTCTGAATCCGCGATCGCCGCCCTGCGCGACATCGCGTATCACATCGACCTCGCCGGCCACTTCGCCAAAGGGTTCGACTTCGCGGCGTTTCGCGACGATCTGCGCAGCGTCTATGCCATCACTCGCTGCCCCGAAATCATCTCCGAGGCGTCGCGCCGTCTGCCCGACGAGATGAAAGTGCGGCATCCCTCGATTGCGTGGAAGAACATGGTGGGCGCGGGGAATATCTATCGGCATGATTACGAGGATGTCGCCGCGACCCATGTCTGGGAGCCGGTTCAGCTTGCCTTGCCGCCCCTGCGCGTCGTGATCCAGCACGAACTTGCCAAGCTCGCCGCCTCATGAACTACGGCTATGCCCGTGTCTCGAGCGACGGCTAGAGCGTTGAGGCGCAAGCGTGCCAGCTCACAAAGGCCGGCTGCAAGAAGGTATTCCGGGAAGTGTCGAGCGGCGCGAACACCGATCGAAGTCAGCTCTGCCGTGTGCTCGACCCGCTCGAAGCCTTCGCGGTCGAGTGACAGGTCCCGCGCGATCGGCCTTGTGTCGTGCACCGTCACAAGGTGGGCGAGTTGGCGGTGTTGGTCCGCGGCACGCCGGGAGGCGGATCGTAGGTGTAGCTGTGCGGCATCTCCTTCATCGGGACGAGATAGACAAGATCGGCCACCACACTCGCCAGTCTGGAGATGGTTGTGCTCTGTTGGTCCATACCAAGATTTAGATCATCTCATCTCATTGTCAATTCAAGACAAACCCTTTGTCCAGAATTCGTAATCTAACCTCCTGTAGCACCTGCTCAAGGTGCCTTTCATCTCTTACGTCTCTGAGAGCTATTTTTGGCATTTCGTGAATCCCGTCGTCATTGCTATCGAACACTTTGAACCGGAGTTTCGAGCTGTAATCCCAAATCTGGGCTACACAGCGAAGTGGCGAAAAAGCATTCTCGACCCTTGCTATGATTTCTTCGTCCGTAAGAATGTGGTTTTGTTCCCAAATGCGAGCGTGCGCCTCGTCGTCCCGCACTTCTCGCATGATGAGTTTAAGGACAGGAGGTAAAACGACAGTTTCACGGATCACCGAGGAACTCAGATCACGCGGATCATAGTTCGTCTGTTTACCTGCTTGGAAAAGAGATACCGCAGTCGCACCAACATAATACGACACGCGCTCTATGTTGCCGTCGCGATAGAAAATTGCGCCCCGGCCATAGCTGTTGGTGTAAATCTCGCTATTGGTAATGTGGACTTCGATTAAAGCATTTAGCGATGCTTCGTTGTCGAGCAAGGCGCGCAGCGCCTCTGCAAACGTCGTGGCCTTGACAAACGCATTGTCGGGACCGCCCACGGGTCGGAGGATGCGAAGCATCTTTGCCGTCATTCCTGCGAATCCAGGCCGTTCGTCGATGACCGAGAGCAGGCCGGACACAACTGCGTCGCTGTTGATGCTTTCCGCGTTCCGCCCTCTGCTCACCGGCAGCAGGTTGATGTCCCGCAGTTTCTGGAACCGCTGCACCATCTCGGCCTCGCTGACCCGGAGTGCGGAGCCGAGGATCGCTTCAAGGCGCTTTGCTCGCATGGGAACCTCACTGTGTTTTCCTAACCGTATTCTCCTCAATTCCCAATGTCCAATATATATTCAGAACTAGGCTACTCTCCCCGCCTTGCGCCCCCCACCCCCCGCCGCTATACACCCGCCCCTCAGTTCGCGCGTCCGGGCCTGGAATGGGCATGCCCGGCCGCGACCGCCTGCGCTCGCCGCGGGTCGCCGCAAGAAAGGAGAACCAAATGCCCAAGATGAAGACCAAGTCGTCGGTCAAGAAGCGATTCAAGATCACGGCGACCGGGAAGGTGAAGGCCGGCCCCGGCATGAAGCGCCACAACCTCTCCGCCCGCACGCACAAGGCCAAGCGCAGCAACCGCCGCATGCAGACGCTCACCGACATGGACGCACGCACTGTGAAGCAGTGGGCGCCCTACGGGCTGGGTTGAGGGAGCAGGCACATGGCACGCGTCAAACGGGGCACCACCACCCACGCCCGCCACAAGAAGGTCCTCGAGCAGTCGAAGGGCTTCCGTGGCCGCACCTCCACCACCTATCGCGCGGCGAGGGAGCGGCTGGAGAAGTCGCTGCAATACGCCTATCGCGACCGGCGCAACAAGAAGCGCGACTTCCGCGGTCTGTGGATCCAGCGCATCAACGCGGCGGTGCGCGAGCACGGCCTGACCTACAGCCGATTTATCGCCGGCCTGAAGAAGGCCGGCATCGAGATGGACCGCAAGGTGCTGGCCGCCATCGCCTATGACGATGCCGCGTCGTTTGCGGAAATCGTCAAGAAGGTGCAGGCCGCCCTCTAGCCAAGCCACCAGCCATCCCGTCATGGCCGGGCCTGTCCCGGCCATCCGTACCAGCAAGGTGCCGCGACGGATGGCCGGGTCAAGCCCGGCCATGACGGATAGCGTAGAGGGCCGCCGCCTCCGTACGCGAGATGCCATGACAGACGATTTTTCCGAGCTGAAACGCGAAACCGAAGCGGCGCTGACAGCGGCGGCCGATCTGCGCGCCTGGGACGCCGTGCGCGTCGCCACGCTCGGCCGCAACGGCAGGCTCACCAACCTGCTGAAGGAGCTCGGCAAGACCGCGCCCGAACAACGCCGGGAGCGCGGTGCCGCGCTGAACCAGTTGAAGGACGCGCTGACCGAGCTCATCGAGGCGCGCCGCGCAGCACTGGAGAACACCGAACTCGATGCCCGCCTGGCCGCCGAACGGCTGGATCCCACGCTGCCGCCGCGTCCGCGCGAGACCGGCCTGATCCATCCGATCAGCCGCACCATCGAGGAGATCGCGGCGATCTTCGGCGCCATGGGCTGCACGATCGCCGACGGGCCGGACGTCGAGAGCGATTGGTATAATTTCGGCGCGCTCAACATCCCCGCGCATCATCCGGCGCGGGCCGACCACGACACGTTCTACCTGCCGGCACGCGGCGACAAGCCGGCGCCGGTGCTGCGCACCCACACCTCGCCGGTGCAGATCCGCACCATGCTGACCCAGCCCCCGCCAATCCGCACCATCGTGGTCGGCCGCACCTATCGCGCCGACCATGACGCCACGCACTCGCCGATGTTCCATCAGTGCGAGGGCCTGATCCTCGATCGCGACCTCACGCTCGGCCACCTGAAAGGCACGCTGATCGACTTCCTGCGCAGCTTCTTCGGCATCGCCGACCTGCCGGTGCGCTTCCGCTCCAGCTACTTCCCGTTCACCGAGCCGTCGATGGAGGTCGATATCGGCTGGAACCGCAAGACCGGCGAACTCGGGCATGGCGGCGACTGGCTGGAAATCCTCGGCAGCGGCATGGTGCATCCGCGCGTGCTGGCGAACTGCGGCATCGATCCGCGCGAGTGGCAGGGCTTCGCCTGGGGCATGGGGGTCGAGCGCATCGCCATGCTGAAGCACGGCATCACCGATCTGCGTCCGTTCTTCGAGTCCGACATACGCTGGCTGCGCCACTATGGCTTCAATCCGCTGGCGCCGACGATGCTGCACGAGGGGGTGTGAGCGATGAAGTTCACGCTCTCCTGGCTGAAGACGCATCTGCGGACCGAGGCGACGCTGACCGAGATCACCGATACGCTGACCCGTATCGGCCTGGAGCTCGAAGACGTGGAGGATCGCGGCGCCGCGCTGGCACCGTTCCGCATCGCGCGCGTGGTCGAGGCGGTGCAGCACCCGAACGCCGATCGGCTGCGTGTCTGCAAGGTCGACACCGGCGATGACACGGTGTTCGTGGTCTGCGGCGCGCCGAATGCGCGCACCGGCATGAAGGGCGTGTTTGCCGCGCCGGGCAGTTTCATCCCTGGCACCGGCACGACGCTGAAGGTCGGCGAGATTCGCGGCGTGCGCAGCGCGGGGATGCTGCTGTCCGCGCGCGAGATGGGACTGGGCGACGACCACACCGGCATCATTGACCTGCCGGAGGATGCGCCGGTCGGCGTGCCGTACGCGCAGTGGGCCGGGCTCGACGATCCGGTGATCGATGTCAGCGTGACACCGAACCGCGGCGATTGTTTTTCCGTCCGCGGAATAGCGCGCGATCTCGCCGCCGGCGGCATCGGAACGCTGAAGCCATGGCAGCCGGCGAAGGTGGCGCCAAAATTCCGTGGCGGCCCGCGCTGGCAGATCGACTGGCCGGAGGCCTGTCCATGGATTCTCGGGCGGACGGTTCGGAATGTGCGGAACGGGCCGAGCCCGCAGTGGCTGCGGGACCGGCTGACCTCGATCGGTCTGCGGCCGATCAATGCGCTGGTCGACATCACCAACTTCTTCACTGTCGATCTCGGCCGTCCGTTGCATGTCTTCGACGTCGCGAAGCTCTCCGGCGACGTGCTGACACTGCGGCCGGGGCGCGGTGAGACGTTCCGTGCGCTGAACGGCAAGGACTACACGGTCACGCCGGAGGATTGCGCGATCGCCGATGCGGCCGGCGTGCAGTCGATGGCCGGCGTGATCGGCGGCGAGGCAACCGGCTGCGATGAAAGCACGACATCCGTCTTCATCGAATGCGCGCTGTTCGATCCGATCCGGGTCGCGCTCTCCGGCAGGCGGCACCAGATCGTGTCCGACGCGCGCCAGCGCTTCGAACGCGGCATCGATCCGGCGCTGATGCCCGACGCGGTGGAAGCCGCCACGGCGATGGTTTTCGACGTCTGTGGCGGCGAGCCAGGCGAGGTGACCGAAGCCGGCACGCCCCCCATCTGGCAGCGCTCCGCATCGCTCCGCTTCGAACGCATTGCGGGTCTCGGCGGGTCCGACATACCGCCAGACGAGGCGGTCGCGTCGCTGGAACGCCTTGGCTTCGTCGTGCAAAGCCGCGATGCGTCACGGGTCACCGTCGCGGTGCCCTCCTGGCGCAACGACATCGCCGCGGCGATCGCGCTGGATCAGCCGGAGACGCTGGATCCCGCGCTCGCGGCAAAGGCCGCCGAGGGGTGTGCGGAGATCGAGCCGGAATGCGACCTGGTCGAGGAGGTGCTGCGCCTGCGCGGCCTGGACGCGGTTCCGCCGGTCTCGCTGCCGCGGATGTCTCCCGTGCCGCTTGCCACGCTCACCCCGCGCCAGGGCCGCGTCGCGCTGGCCCGCCGCGCGCTGGCCGCGCAGGGACTGGCCGAGTGCGTCACCTTCAGCTTCATGTCCGCCGGCGAAGCGGCGCTGTTCGGCGACACGCCGGAGACGCTGCGCCTGACCAACCCGATCGCGGCCGATCTCGACCAGCTTCGCCCGACGCCGATCGCGACGCTGGCGCTCGCTGCGAAACGCAACGCCGCGCGCGGCAATCCCGACGTGGCGCTGTTCGAGGTCGGACCGGAATTCGCGGAGGGTGCTCCGGAGGGCCAACGCCTGGTCGCCGCCGGGCTGCGCGCTGGTTCGACGCCGCGCAACTGGCTGGTCCCGTCACGGCAGGTGGATGCGATGGATGCCAAAGCCGATCTCTGGTCCGCGATGGCGGCGATCGGCGTGCCTCTCGATGCGCTGATCCTGACCCAGGACGCCCCCGGCTTCTACCACCCCGGCCGTTCCGCCACGGTGCGCCAGGGGCCGAAGACCGTGCTGGGAAGCTTCGGCGAGCTGCATCCAAGCGTGCTGGCGGCGCTGGATCTTGCCGGCCCGGTCGCCGTGTTCGAACTGGACCTCGACGCCGTCGGCGAACCGAAGCGCCGCCGCAAGCAGGCTCCGGACCTGCCGCCATTCCAGCCGATCCGCCGCGACTTCGCCTTCCTGGTGGACAGCTCGGTCACCACCGATGCCGTGCTGCGCGCTGCCAAGGGCGCCGACCGTGCGCTGATCGCCGGCGTGTCGCTGTTCGACGTCTACCAGGGCGGCGCGCTGCCGCAGGGCAAGAAATCGCTGGCGGTCGAAGTGGTGCTCCAACCGCGCGAGCGAACGCTGACCGATGCCGAGATCGAGGCCGCGTCTCAGAAGGTGGTTGCCGCGGTGACGAAGGCGACCGGCGCCACGCTGCGCTGATTGTCAGCGCAGCGTGGTGGTACCCTAGCCGCCGAGCGCCTTGACGGTCGCGCTATCCGGCTGGCCGGTCGCCTTCAACTTGTGCGCGCTCTGATATGCCTTCAGTGCGGCTCTGGTCTTGGGACCCATGCGGCCATCCACCTGGAGCTGCGCGCCGTTGGCGTTCAGCGCCATCTGGATCTGTGCGACACGCTGCTGCTGGGCCGTCAGGCCAGGCGGCATGGGCGGCGGGGCCGGTGCAGGCGCCGGAGCGACAACGGCCGCTGGCGCGGGCGGGGGCGGGGGCGAACTCGCACCCTTGTCTGACGCGCAACCGGCAAGGCCGGCGGCCACGGTGAAGCAAACAACAAGGCCAAGCGTACGTTTGATCATGGGATCCTCTCGGACGGCGTGAAAGGCGGGCCAATCGGGCCGCAGACCGACTGTGGTACGAAAGTGCATCTTGTGGCACTGGGGCGCAAGCGCGCAGGCAATGAGTTCGCAGGGTTTGGCGGGCCAGCCGGTCACGCCGTTCTCAACCGCACGCCGAGCGCGCTACGCTGCACCACGCATGCAAGAGGAGAGCGCCATGCTGCGCGAGGAACTGGTCTTTGTCGGCACCTGCGACATCGCCGGCCATGTCCGCGGCAAGGGGTTTCCCGCGCGGGAGATCGATGCGCGGCGGCAGAAGGGCGTCGGCTGGACGCATTCCAACATCATGCAGACGGCATTCGGGCCGATCCTGGACACGCCGTTCGGCACCGCCGGCGATCTGATGATCGTCCCCGATCCAGCGGCCGAAGTGCGCGTGGATTTCGCTGACGGCTCCGCGCCCGACCACTTCTTCCTCGGTGACATCCGCAACACCGACGGTACGCCGTGGGAATGCTGTCCACGCGAATTCCTCCGCCGCGCCATCGCCGCATTGGGCGCTGCCTCCGGGCTGCATCTGATCGCCGCGTTCGAGCAGGAGTTCGTCTACACCGGCAACCAGCAGCGCGACGGCGACGCGTACAGCCTGAACGCCTTCCGCCGCCAGGGCACATTCGGCGAAAGCTTCGTCGCGGCGATGCGCGCCGCCGGCGTGGTACCGGACTCGTTCCTGGCGGAATACGGCGCCCGCCAGTTCGAGGTGACGGTGGCGCCTGCCCTCGCGCTGACGGCCGCCGACCATGCGGTCATCACGCGCGAGATGGCGCGCGCCGCGGCCCACCGGCTCGGCCACCGCGTCTCGTTCTCGCCGATGCCCGAGGCGTCCGGCGTGGGCAACGGCGTGCACATCCACATGAGCCTGCAGGATGCGTCCGGTGCGCCGGTGACCTATGCCGCCACCGGTCCGATGGGCCTCAGCATGGCCGCACAGCATTTCTGTGCCGGCGTGCTGCACCATCTGCCGGCGATCTGTGCCATCACCGCGCCCTCGCCGGTGTCGTATCTGCGGCTGACGCCCAACCGCTGGGCCCCCACCGCGATCGACATCGTGCAGCAGGACCGCGGCGCGTCGTTGCGCGTCTGCCCGGTGTTCGCCGCTGACGGTCCGGCCGACATCGCGCGGCAGTTCAACATCGAGTTCCGCGCGTCGGATGGCGCCGCGAGTCCGTACATGGCGCTGGGTGCCGTCATCTTCGCCGGCGCCGATGGGCTGCGGAGAAAGCTCGCCCTGCCGCCTTCGGCTGATACGGTGGATCCGCTGCCGCATTCGCTGGCGCGCGCGCTCGACACCATGGCTGCCAGCGAGGCGGTGGCCGGCTGGTTCGGTCCGGTGTTTCTGGAAGCGTATCTGCGACACAAACGCTCCGAAGTACAGCATGTGACCGAATGGGCGGTGAACGAGCTCTGCGCCCGGTACTTCGAGGTTTACTGAGCTCACAGCAGTTCGAATTCAGGCAGACGAGATGCCTTCCGGTCGAAAGTGAGTGTTCGCGAGCAGCCCGACGCGCCGCCGAGCGCGGCGATCACGCGCGAATGAGCCCGGAGCCGCCGGATCCGTCTCATGACGCGTGGGCGGAGACGATGGATCGGCTGGTGAGACAAGCCCGCATCGTCATGCCGCGGCGGCGGAGGGGCGGTAGGGACGGTGGTCGATCGTCCGCAGTGCGGGGCTGGCGCCGTTGACGAGGGCGGCGACGATGGCGGGTTCGGGCGGCCCAAAAGTGAGCCGGCTCGGCAGCCCACCATGCGCCCGTATCTGCGCCGCGCGATCGGGGTGGATCAGGGCGTAGTGCTCGGCTTCGGCGACGGCGTCGAAGACGGGTTTGTCGTGGACGGCAGCCGCGGACGGTGCGGACGGTGCGTCGAGGTGGGGCGCGGGTGCTTCGGCCAGAGCGGGCGAAGCTGCGGGTGCCGGGACCGCGACGTCGCGGAACCAATAGCCGGCCCGTTCCATCGCGGCGGAGTGCATCGCCGCCTCGGCCTTTTCCCGCATCTCCTGGGTACGCTGGAGCGCGCGCAGCCCGCTTTGCATGAGGCGCATCATGGCGGCGGCCTGGCCGCGGCAGCGGCGGGTGGTTTCGGCATCCTGGCCCGGCTTCACGGCGAGGCGGAAGCAGTCCTTGGCGTGGGCGTCGGCGGCGACGATCTGGGCCGCGAGGAGGGCTTCCGAGATGTCGGCCGGGCGGTAGGCGACGACGGCCGCCATCGCGGTTTCGATGCGCGCTTCGAGGTCGCCGGGGGTGTCGGTGACGGGCGGCGGGAGGGTTGTGCGCAGCGTGTGGAGGACGTCGTAGGTGACGGAGGCTGGGAGGTTGGGGAGGGTATGGGTTGGGTGCACGGCTCGGGTTGTTGGGGTTGGGGTGAGGAGGGAGCGGGGGATGTGGGTGTTAGTTATAATGACTTCAATAGTTATTATATATGACAGTCCCAGGTGGCGGCGCACTCGGTGGATTTGACGCGCGGCAGCTGCGGCAAGCAGGACAGGGCAGCAAGTTAAGGAATTGGAACCGCAGATGAACGCAGATGAACGCGGATAAGATTAGCTGCGAATGGCCGAATCCTGGTGGGCCTCGCGTCGGCGGTCATGAGCTAATCTGCGTTCATCTGCGGTTCCATAATTCTGAGGTGGCCCCCCCTCTTTGGACAGTTTGGCGGCTGCGTTAAGCGCGCCCGGTTCGGCGTTCAAACGTTGCCCAAACGCCTGTCGCCGCCGACACGCACAATTCGCGGCCTCAGCCCCTCGCTGCCCTTGCTGGGGAAACCTTGCAGGGCCCCCCATTTGGAAGGTCGCTTGGCGAACCAGGCGGCGATATATCATGAGCCCACACGGTCAATGATCGTGCTTGTAGCCTGACTCGCGCTGACTTCGTATCGCCAGAACAAAGACGGTATCGATACTGGCAACGAAGCGATAAAGCGCCACGTAGCCGTGCAAATTCCGCCCAATCACCAGTTCACGCATGCCGCCCTTGACTGGCCGGCCGATCAGCGGACTGTGGGTCAGGATCTGTACCGCCTGCACGATCTCGCCAATCCGCGCGGGCGCGTCCTCGACCTCGAACCGGGCCATGTGGTCCAGGAAGCGGTCGAACTCGTGAAGTACTTCCGGCGCGAGTTCGACGCGGGCCATGCGGCCGGTCAGCGCCCGGGCTTGCGGGCCACCGGTTTACGCGGACGCTCCCCACGTGATCGCGCCTCAAGCCAGGCTTTCGCCTCGTCCCACGGCACGGTCTTGCCGCTCGCCAGCACTTTCGCCCAACGCTCGTCGGCGACGCGATGGAACGCTTCGTCCAGTTCAGCCTGCTCCACCGTCTGGGCGATGGCTTCAAGGATGAATGCGTGAGCGGTTTTCCCGGCGCGCTCCGCGGCGGCGGCAACCCGCGCTTTCAGGTCGTCCTCGATGCGGATGGTCGTCGTCGTCATGGATAGCCCTCGAAGTAGGGCCAATATGTAGCACTATTGTGCTATTCCAGCAATCGGGATTGCGACCCTTCGCGTGTGGGCAAAAGCCGGCGGCCAGCCAATTCCCCGCCTGACGGATGGCTTCGCGCGCCAGCGGCCAATTCGCACCGCCCCCGGTGGATGACACCACCCTCCGGACACTCTATCTGAACCCCACGGTGCCAGCGCCCCATCCGGTGCTGACCCCGACCACTGACCACTGATCACTGACCACTGGAAAATGACCGACACCCCGCTCGACCACATCCGCAACTTCGCGATCATCGCGCATATCGACCATGGGAAATCCACCCTGGCCGACCGCCTGATCCAGGCCACCGGCGCGCTCACCGACCGGGAGATGACCAACCAGGTCCTCGACAGCATGGAGCTGGAGCGCGAACGCGGCATCACCATCAAGGCGCAGACCGTCCGGCTGACCTACCAGGCGAAGAACGGTCAGGTTTACGAACTCAACCTGATGGACACGCCCGGCCACGTCGACTTCTCCTACGAGGTCAGCCGCAGCCTGGCCGCCTGCGAGGGTTCTCTCCTCGTGGTGGACGCCAGCCAGGGGGTGGAGGCGCAGACGCTGGCCAATGTCTACCAGGCGATCGAGGCCAACCACGAGATCGTGCCCGTCCTCAACAAGATCGACCTGCCGGCCGCCGAACCCGAGCGGGTGAAGCAGCAGATCGAGGACGTGATCGGCCTCGATGCCTCCGACGCGGTGGAGATCAGCGCCAAGACCGGCCTCAACATCGAGGGCGTGCTGGAGGCGCTGGTGCACCGCCTGCCGCCGCCCAAGGGCGATGGCGCCGCGCCGCTGAAGGCGCTGCTGGTCGATAGCTGGTACGACCAGTACCTCGGCGTGGTGATCCTGGTCCGCGTCAGGGACGGGCGGCTGAAGCGCGCGCAGAAGATCCGCATGATGTCCACCGGCGCGGTCTATCAGGTCGAGCAGGTGGGCATATTCAGCCCGAAGATGATCCCGACGGACGACCTCGGACCCGGCGAGATCGGCTTCATCACCGCCGCGATCAAGACGGTGGCCGATTGCTCGGTCGGCGACACGATCACCGACGACAGGACGCCGGCAGCCGCACCGCTGCCAGGGTTCAAGCCGTCGGTGCCGGTGGTGTGGTGCGGCCTCTACCCGGTGGACGCCGACGACTTCGAAAAACTGCGCGAGAGCCTGGGCAGGCTGCGGCTGAACGACGCCAGCTTCCACTATGAGCCGGAGACATCGGCCGCGCTGGGGTTCGGTTTCCGCTGCGGCTTCCTGGGGCTGCTGCATCTGGAGATCATCCAGGAACGGCTGACCCGCGAGTTCGACCTCGACCTGATCGCGACGGCGCCTTCGGTGGTGTATCGCATCCATCGCACCAACGGCGAGGTGCAGGAGCTGCACAATCCGGTGGACATGCCGGACGGCAGCGTGATCGACCATATCGAGGAGCCGTGGATCAGGGCCACGATCATGCTGCCGGACGACTACCTCGGCGCTGTGTTGCACCTCTGCAACGAACGCCGCGGCGAGCAGGTGGACCTCACCTATGTCGGCAACCGCGCCATGGCGGTGTACCGGCTGCCGCTGAACGAGGTGGTGTTCGACTTCTACGACCGGCTGAAGTCGGTGTCGCGCGGCTACGCCAGCTTCGACTACCAGATGGACGGCTATGCGCCAGGCGATCTGGTCCGCATCTCCATCCTGGTGAACGGCGAGGCAGTGGATGCGCTGAGCTTCATCGCGCATCGCAATGTGGCGGAGGCGCGTGGCCGGGCGATCTGCGGCAAGCTGAAGGACCTGATCCCCCGGCAGTTGTTCAAGATCGCCATCCAGGCGGCGATCGGCGGGCGGGTGATCGCGCGCGAGACGATCGGCGCGCTGTCGAAGGACGTAACGGCGAAGTGCTACGGCGGCGACATCTCCCGCAAGCGCAAGCTGCTGGAGAAGCAGAAGGAAGGCAAGAAGCGCATGCGCCAGTTCGGCAAGGTGGAGATCCCGCAATCCGCCTTCCTGGCCGCGCTGAAGATGGACGCCTGAGGTGGCCGGCTGCTAATTTCCGCCCCACGGAGGGATGGCCGAGCGGCTTAAGGCGCACGCTTGGAAAGCGTGTGTGCGTGCAAGCGTACCGTGGGTTCGAATCCCACTCCCTCCGCCAGTCAACTTAGCACTCCAATTCGTAAATACAGTGACGTATTTTGTGGAGGCGGTCTTTCCTGTCTGGCAAGGTTGTCCTCACCAGGGGGACGGAGCGTGCCGACGAAGAGCCCATATGTGATCGAACTCACCAGGGAAGAGCGCGAGGAGTTGGTGGCCCGATCCAAGGAGTACACGTCACCATATCGTGACGTTGTGCGGGCCAAGATCGTGCTCTTGGCAAGCCAGGGGGTGGGCAACGACAGCATCGCGGCCCGTCTCGACATGCCGCGTCAGGTCGTCAGCAAGTGGCGCCGGCGCTTCTACGCCGAGCGGCTCCCAGGCCTCGACGAACGGCCGCGCGGCGGGCGACCAGCCTCCAGCTTGTGGGCGCAGCGAGCGGATGTTCCGCACATTGCAGGACCGGTTGCCGAAGGAGCTGGCACTGGCGGGGATCACCGACGACGTGGCGGCGGCGAGCCGACGGGCGGCCTTGGGCGCTACAGCCCCGGCGAGTGCGTCGGCGCTGAGAAGCGCCGCGTTGAGGGCAAGCCCGATCCGGCACATATCAGCACCAGCTTTGCCGAGCGCAGCAACCTCACGATGCGGATGGGCAACCGTCGCTTCACTCGGCTGACGAATGCGTTCTCCAAGAAGGCAGAGAACCACGCGCACATGGTCGCGCTGCACATGATGTATTACAACTTCGTGCGCATCCATCAGACCCTTCGCTGCACCCCGGCGATGGCGGCTGGCGTGACCACGAAGCTGTGGGAGCTTGCGGACATGGTGAAGGTGTTGGAGGACTGGGAGGCAGCGCGAGGCGCGTCTTGAACCGCCGGCGCGAGGAACTCAGCCTCGACGAGGGTGAAAGGATAAGAGTGTCAGATAGAGAAGCGATGAGGATAGTGTCACGAGGGACGTTCTTCCCGAACCAGCATGGCGGTAGTGCGAGATATGGAAAGCACCTCTGTCAGGGGCCGTCTATTGCTCGCGAGTGCCAGCGTTACGAGGGAAGCTTCCTTCAGTGGCTCAGATAGCAAGAACCATAGACCTCTGAGGTGGACCCCATCCATTGGACAGGAAACGGGGTGAGCTAGAAGAGACCCCCACCGGTTGCAAATCCCCCTACCCGTGCGACGGGGGCAGCGAAGCTACATAGCACGTTCTGCTCGTCGATTGAATCCCTTTGTTGCTGTTGCGGTGCCTGTGGGGATGTGGTCAACGCGCTTGCGTTGTCCACATCCCC
>JBGPND010000067.1:0-22707 GCA_041487355.1 Acetobacteraceae bacterium
CACGATGATTTCCGCGATATCGCCGCCGAAGTTGTTGGTGCCGCCGGCAGGGGCCGCGGTCCAGCCGCCCACTGTCCCGCTGCCGCTGGTCTGCACCGTGGTACTGGCGACGCTGGAACTGACCGCGCAGGCACTGTGCGCTCCGACCCATTTGACGCAATGGCGCACGGCGGGAACGGGACGCTGCCTGCACGCGCTGTGCGACATCCAGGCGACTGTGCCGCTGGGTCCTCGCTTCGCCGGCACCGGTGCGGCGCTGCACGATCCTTGCGCGGTCGCCTGGCTGATCCGCTCGGACCTGTTCACCACGCGCGGCTGTGCCGCGAGTGTCGATCTTGGCCCTGGTCCAAGCCGCGGTCGCACCATCATCGACCGCTGGCGCCGCACCGGCGCGCCAGCCAACGTGACCCTGCTGGAGACGCTAGACACGGACGGCTTCTTCGCCTTGCTCGGCGAGCGCTTCGCACGCCTGCCATAGGCGGGCTGTCATCGACGGCGCGCGCATGGCACCCTGGCCGGGCGATGAGTGCCGCAAACGGGGGGACCATGCCGACGCTGACCGAAGCCGACCGGCTCGAGGTACAGGTGCTGATCGACAACGTCACGGACTCGCTGTCCAGCACTCCGGCTTTCGTCACCCGCGAATGGCCGGCGCTGGTACGCAAGGGCATGCGTCGCGTCGCCGGTGCCGGACTGTGCTGCGCCAACCATGGTCTGTCGCTGGTGATCCGCGCCATCGGCGGAGCGCGCGAGCATGTGGTGCTGTTCGACGCAGGGCCGGTCGACTACGCGGTGGAACATAACGGCACGCGCCTGGGCATCGAATTCGGCGCCATCGAGACGGTGGTGCTTTCGCACGGCCATTGGGACCACGGCGGCGGTCTGCTGAAGGCATTCGAGCTGATGCAAAAGGCGGCGCCCGGGCGCGAGATTCCGATCTATCTGCACCCGGGCATGTTCGCCGAGCGCGGCCAGCGCCAGCCGGATGGCGGTGTGCTGCCGATGGGATTGCTGCCGACCCCGGAGGAGCTGGCCGCCGCCGGTGCCGCACCCGTGGTCACCAAAGCGCCGCAGCTCTTGCTCGATGCGATGTTCTACCTGAGCGGCGAAATACCGCGGGTGACGGAATACGAGACCGGCCTGCAGAACCACGTTCGTCGCAACGCGAACGGCGCATGGGAAGCCGATCCATTGCTCATGGACGAGCGCTTCCTCGCCGTTGCGGTGAAAGGCAAAGGCGTCGTCGTGTTCACTGCATGCTCGCATGCCGGTGTGGTGAATGTGCTGACGCATGCGCGCGCCTGCTTTCCAGACCAGAAACTCCACGCCGTGATGGGTGGGTTCCATCTGTCCGGCGAAACCGAGCGATGCATCCCCGACACGGTGCGCGACATCGCCAGCTTTGGCCTGAACGTGATCGCACCAGGTCACTGCACCGGCTGGCGCGCGCTGAACATGCTCACGCGAACCTGCGGCGAGGAGACCGTGGCACCGCTCGCCGTGGGCAAAATCTTCGCCTTCTGAGCCAAGGAGACCACCACGTGAACCCTGCCGAACTGCCCTTCGACGCCGACACAATGCTGGACGGACTCCGCACCTGGGTGGAATGCGAAAGCCCCACCTGGGACGCCGCCGCGGTGAACCGCATGATGGACATCGCGTCGCGCGACCTGGTGATCGCCGGCGCACGGATCGAACGCGTCGCCGGACGCATGGGCTTCGGCGACTGCGTGCGCGCCACATTCCCGCACCCTACGCCGAACGTGCCTGGCATCCTGGTGATGGGCCATCTCGACACGGTGCATCCGATCGGCACGCTTGCGAAACTGCCATTCCGGCGCGAAGGCGGTCGCGCCTGGGGCCCTGGTATCCAGGACATGAAGGGCGGCAACTACATGGCTCTGGAGGCGATCCGCCAGCTCGCGCACGCCGGCCAGCAGACCAAACTCCCGATCACCTATCTGCTGACCAGCGATGAGGAGGTCGGCAGCCCGTCGACACGCGACCTGATCGAAGCGGAAGCTTCGCGGCATCGCTACGTGCTGGTACCGGAGCCGGCGCGTGCGGATGGCGGCGTAGTCACCGGCCGCTACGCCATCGCCCGCTTCAACCTGGAAGCCACCGGCCGGCCAAGCCATGCCGGTGCGCGCCCCGGCGAAGGCCGCTCGGCGATCCGCGAAATGGCGCGCAAGCTGATCGAAATCGAGGACATGACCACCGAGGACTGCACCTTCTCGGTCGGCGTGATCCATGGCGGGCAATGGGTGAACTGCGTCACCACGGTCTGCACCGGCGAGGCGCTTTCCATGGCCAAGCGGCAGGAGGACCTCGATCGCGGCGTCGCGCGGATGCTGGCGTTGTCTGCATCCTCCAACGACGTGCAGTTCAAGGTGACGCGCGGCGTGACGCGCCCGGTCTGGGAGCCGGACGGCAAGATGATGGCGCTGTATGAAACGGCGCGCGGGGTTGCCCGCGGGCTCGGCTATGACATCAACTCGCAGAGTTCCGGCGGCGGGTCCGATGGCAATTTCACCGGCGCGATGGGCATCGCGACGCTGGACGGGCTAGGCGTGCAAGGCGCCGGCGCGCACACGCTCGACGAACACATCGTCATCGAGAGCCTGGCCTATCGCGGCAAGCTGATGACCGGTCTGCTCGCCGCGCTCGGCTGAGCGTGGCGGTCAGCGACCACGGACTGCTGCGCTGGTGCTGGCAGGTCGTCCGGGGCCGGCCACGGCTGTTCATCGGCATGCTGTGCGGGCTCGCGGTCGCGCCGATGCTGCCGGACGGCATCAGGACCACGACCCGCGCCATCCTCGCCTGGGACATCGGCGTCATCGCCTTTCTGGCGCTGTCCGCCTTCCTGTTCACCACCGAGCGGCTGGACCGCATAGCCGCGGATGCGGCGGCGCAGGAGGAAGGCGAATGGACGATCTTCTGGCTCACCGTCGCCGCGGTCACGTTCAGTTTCGCGGCGATCATCGGCGAGTTCGCCAATACCAAGGACATGCCGCCGGCGCAGAAAGACCTGCACATCGTTCTGGTGGCAGTGACTTTGTTTGTCTCCTGGCTGATGACCCATACCACCTTTGCGTTCCGCTATGCCCATGAATACTACCAGGTCGATCCGGGCGGCGTGGGCGTCGCCGGCGGGCTGGAGTTCCCCGGCGAGAAGCGACCGGATTATCTGGACTTTCTTTATTTCTCGCTGGTGCTGGGGATGACGTTCCAGGTTTCCGACGTGCAGATCACGGCGCGAAAGTTCCGCCGGCTGGCGGCCGCACATGGGTTGCTGAGCTTCCTGTTCAACACGATCATCCTTGCCCTCACAGTGAACATTGCCGCCGGGCTGCTTTGACCGAAAGGACCGGGCGCATGCTGCAGGATCGCGAGCGCAATTTCCTTCTAGCCCAGAGAGTCGGGCATCTGGCGACCGCGGATGTGCGCGGCAATCCGCATGTCGTGCCGGTCTGCTTCGCGATATTCGAAGACGCGCTCTATATCACGATCGACGCGAAGCCGAAGCGTACCGCCGACCGGCCACTCAAACGGCTGCGAAACATGATGGACAACCCGTCTACCGCATTCGTCGCCGATCACTACGACGAGGATTGGAGCCGGCTTGGCTGGGTGATGCTGCGCGGGCGCGCCGAGATTCTGGCCGACGGGCCGGAGCATGACAGAGCACAGACGCTGCTGCGCGAACGCTATACGCAGTATCGCGCCATGCTGCTTGCGGAGCTGCCGGTGATAGCCGTTCGCATCGAACGCGTGACAAGCTGGGGCAACCTCGCGGTTTGCCCACCGTCCTGATTGCCTGCATCATCCAATCGACCCAAAGTGTCATTGCGAGGAGCGAAGCGACGCGGCAATCCCGAGGTGAGTGCGCAACTAGTGGATAGAATCTGACGGATGGAACCGCGCGCCTGGCCTAATCGGCCCGGAGTTCCGCCATTAGCGCCGGACTCATCTGTCTGATTTTCACCACTAGTTCGGGATTGCTTCGCCTTCGGCTCGCAATGACAACCAACGCGTGAATGCAAGCGGGAAGGAAACGACATGGACCTCAATCTCAGCGGCAAGACCGCTCTGGTCACCGGTGCCAGCCGCGGCATCGGCGCGTCGATCGCGGCCGAACTGGCGCGGGAAGGCGTGCAGGTCTGCCTCGCCGCGCGCGACAAGGCGAAGCTCGATGAGGTCGCCAGCTTCATCGCCGCCATCTCGGGCAGCAACCGCACCACCGTGGTCGCCGGCGACCTGCGCGAACCCGCCGCGGCCAAGGCGGCGGTCGATGCGGCGATCGCGGCATTCGGCCGGCTCGACATCCTGGTCAACAATGCCGGCGCCACCAAGCGCGCCGACTTCTTTACCCTCACCGAGGAGGACTGGCAGGACGGCTTCGCGCTGAAGTTCCACGGCTATGTGCGGACGACGCGCGCCGCCTGGCCGCATCTGCGCGAAGCCCACGGCTGCATCGTCAACATCGTCGGCGTCGGATCGCGCGCCGGGTCGGCCGAGTTCACCATCGGCGGTTCGGTCAACGTGGCGCTGCTGAACTTCACCAAGGCGATGGCCGACATCGGCATCAAGGACGGCGTGCGGGTGAACGCGATCAACCCCGGCCTGATCGAGACCGAACGCTTCGGCCGCAACATCGAGCGCGTATCGCGCGACCACGGGTTCAACCGCGAGCAGGCCATCACTTACCTGCTGTCCTCGCACGGCACGACGCGCGTCGGTCGGCCGGAGGAGATCGGCTGGCTCACCGCCTATCTCGCATCGGACAAGGCCGACTTCATCCAGGGATGCGTGATCGATATCGACGGCGGCGCGACACGCTCGCTCTGAGGGGGAAACTGCCATGGCCAACGCATTCGTCAACGCGGCAGGCGACGTCACGTCACGGCTGACCAACTACATAGTCTCGGCGCGTTGGACCGACCTGCCTGAAAATGTGCGGCGCGAGGCGCTGCGTTCGTTCTTCAACATCCTGGGCTGCACGATTGGCGGCGCGCGGCACGAAGTGGTGGACATCGCCGACAAGACGCTGGGGGAATATGCCGGCGCGCCACACGCCACGGTGATCGGCCGCGGACGCAAGGCTGACGCGCTGCATGCCTGCCTGATCAACTGCCTCGGCTCCAGCATCTATTCATATGACGATACGCATGCCGAGGCGGTGGTGCACCCGTCGGGCCCCGTTGCCACGGCCGCGCTCGCATTGGCCGAACGGCGCCCGACCAACGGCGCGGATTTCCTGCTGGCCTTCGCGCTTGGCGTGGAAATGACCTGCCGGCTGTCCAAGGCGATTTCTGTTCCGCCGGCGAAGGGGACGGTTGCCTGGTCGCAGACCGGCATCGCCGCCGGCATCGGTGCCGCGGTCGCCTCCGCGAAGCTGCTGCACCTCGATGCGACGCGGCTGCAATATGCGATCGGCATTGCGTTGTCGCAAGCTGCGGGGTTCCGCGTCATGCATGCGACAATGGTGTCGTCGCTGATGCCGGCGCAGGGCGGACAGACTGGGCTGCGTGCGGTACTGCTGGCCGAACGCGGCTTCACCGCCTCGCCGGTCGCGCTGGAAGGCAAGTACGGCTTTCTGGAAGTGTTCGCCGAGCAGGCGCATCTACCGTCGCTGGTGGACGGCCTTGGCGAGCGCTTCGAGATTTTGCGCAACACCTACAAGCCGTATCCCTGCGGCATCGTGATCCATCCGATCATCGACGCCTGCCTGCAGTTGCGGCGCGAACATGCGATTGACCCCGCTGCCGTGGACAATGTGCGCATCAAGGCATCGCCTGGTGCGATGGCGCTGTGCGACCGACGCAATCCCCAGAACGAGCTGCAGGCGCATGTCAGCCTGTATCATTGGACCGCCGCCACGCTGATCCGCGGCACCGCGCGCATCGAGGAGCTGCAGGACGCGACCGTGCGCGATCCGGCGGTCGCCGCGTTCCAGGACAAGGTGGAGGTGATGGGCGATACCTCGGTGGCCGCGGACGCCGCCGAGGTGACGATCATGCTGAAGGATAGACGCAGCCATACCTGCCGCATTGATCACTGCATCGGCAGCGCCACCAATCCGATGACCGATGCACAGTTGACGCGCAAGTTCACGGAACTCGCTGAACCGGTGATCGACACGACACGCAGCAAGGAGCTGGTCGATCGGATCTGGGCGGTCGAGACGATGGCGGATGTCGGAGATCTTGCACGCGCCTGCGCATAGCAAAGGAGTTCGATCATGAGCCACTCACTGCGCCAATCGCTGTGCGAAGCCGTCGACGGCGCCATCCTGATGGGGCACATGCAGGCGCTCGCCCGCTGGGTGAAGCTGTCCGGCACGCCCGACGAACTGCAAAGCCTGCGCTACTTCCAGGCGAAACTCGACGAATACGGCTATCGCACCAACCTCATCATGCACGACGCCTATATCAGCCTGCCCGGCAAGGCGCGGGTGGATGTGGACAACCAGGCGCTTGCCAGCATCACGCATTCGTTCTCGCGCAGTTCGCCGACGCAGGGTGTGACCGGACGGCTGGTCTATGTCGGCGACGGCGACGCAGCCGACTTCGCCGGGCGTGATCTGCGCGGCACGATCGTGCTGACGGAAGGCATCGCCAGCCCCGGCCAGGCCGCACGCGCCTCGCATGCCGGCGCGGTGGGCCAGGTGCAGATCAGCCCGCACGAGCATCTGCACGAGATGTGCGTCTCGCCGGTCTGGGGCAATCCGTCGGGCGAGACGCAAGCCGAGCTGCCCACCACCGTCGTGTGCACCGTATCGAACGCCGATGGCAGTACGTTGCGCGAACGCCTGGCGCGCGGCGAGCAGCCGAAGGTGACGCTGCATGCCGAGGTCGACACGGGCTGGCGGCAGACACCGATCCTGGTTGCCGAGATCGACGGGCCCACGGAAGATGGCCCCTTCATCATGTATTCCGGCCATCACGACACCTGGTACTACGGCGTGATGGACAACGGCGCGGCCAACGCCACCATGCTGGAGGTGGCGCGCGTCACCGCGCGGGAACGCGACAAGTGGCGGCGCGGTTTGCGGCTGTGTTTCTGGTCCGGGCATTCGCATGGCCGGTATTCCGGCTCGACCTGGTATGCCGATCAGAACTGGGACGATCTGGAACGTCGCTGTGCCGTGCACGTGAATGTCGATTCCACCGGTGGCGTCGGCGCAACGGTGCTGAAGAATGCCGCCGCCGCGCCGGAGCTGGTCGGGCTTGCCGGCGATGCGATCGGCGAGCAGGCCGGATCGGACTATGCCGGCAAGCGCATGTCGCGATCGTCCGACCAGTCGTTCTGGGGCATTGGCATTCCCGCGATGTTCGGCGCGCTCAGCGAGCAGCCGCCGGCGCCGGTGAAGATGCGCAACGCGCTGGGCTGGTGGTGGCACACGCCGCACGATCTGCTGGACAAAATCGACGAGAAGAACCTGGTGCGCGACACGCGGGTCTATGTGCACACGCTGTGGCGTCTGCTGACCGATCCCGTGCTGCCGCTGGATTTCGCCGCGCATGCAAGCGTGCTGCTGGAGGAACTCGGCAAGTTGCGCACGTCGCTCGGCGACCGCTTCTCCGTCGACAGCCTGATCGCCGGCGCGGAGAGGCTGCGCGACAAGTCGGCGAGCGGCGGGCATTCCGATGCGGCGCTGATGCGTGCTTCGCGCGCGCTGGCTCCGGTGTATTACGCGAGCGGCGACCGGTTCGCGCATGATCCGGCGCTGCCGCTGCCGGCCTGGCCGGTGCTCGACCCGCTGCGCAAGCTGGCCAAGGTCGCACCAGGTACCGACAGCGCACGCTTCCTCGCCGTCAGTGCAACGCGCGGCCGCAACCGCCTCGCGTACGCACTGCGCGAGGCGGTTGCGGCGCTTGCCGGCTGATCGCTTTCACCCGTCATGGCCGGCCTTGAGCCGGCCATCTGCACGAACACGCTACGTGACGCTGCGGCAGCGCAGCAGGTTCATCGGCTTCATGCTCATCACCACTTCGTCGTTCTGGTTCAGCACCTCGACCAGGCTGCGCACCATCCCGCGGTCGGGCTTCGAACGTGACCGGTTCGCCTCCAGCACCGTGACCCGCACCCGCAGCCGGTCGCCTGGCCGCACCGGCCGCACCCAGCGCAACTCGTCGATCCCCGGCGAAGCCAGTCCCGCCACCTTCGACAGATAGTGTTCCGCAAACAGCCGCATCATCATCGAGCCGGTATGCCATCCGCTGGCGATCAGCCCGCCGAACGCTCCGTGCGCCGCCGCCACCGGATCGATGTGCATTTCCTGCGGATCGTAGCGCCTGGCGAATTCGACGATCTCCTCCGCCGTCACCGTGACTTCGCCGAATTCGCTCACCATGCCGACGCGATAATCCTCGAAATACCGTTCGGCGGGCGGAACCATAACCTCGCCATCCATGGGCACCGATCCGTTGCGCTGTTGCTCGGCTATTGTCTGACATGCAATATACCGCACCACAATAACGTGACGGCGCGACGCCGGCATGCAGGAGGATCACGTTCCATGCAGCACTTCTCTCGCCGTGGCATTTTTGCAGGCGCCGCTGCCCTGGCGCTCGGCCGCCCCGCCATTGCGCAAGGCGCTCCGATCAAGATCGGCCTCATGCTGCCGTTCTCCGGCACCTTCGCCGCACTCGGCGAGAACATCGCTGCCGCCTTCGAACTGTGCCTGCAGGAACGCGGCGGCAAGCTGGGCGGACGCGCGGTGACGCTGGTGCGGCTCGACGATGAGTCCGATCCGGCGAAGGCACCGCAAAACGTGAACCGACTGCTCGAGCGCGACCAGGTGCAGGTGCTGATCGGCACCGTGCATTCCGGCGTTGTGATGGCATTGGTGCAGGCGGCGCGCGAACGCGAGGTGCCGCTGATCATCCCCAACGCCGGCAATGTCGCCGCCACGCGCGAGCTGTGCGCGCCGTCGATCTTCCGTTCGTCGTTCAGCAACTGGCAGCCGGCCTACGGCATGGGCAAGGCACTCGCGGCGAAGGGTGTGAAGAAGGCCGCATGGGTCACCTGGGACTATGCCGCCGGCAAGGAATCCGGCGACGGCTTCCGCGACGGGTTGCGCGCCGGCGGCGGTGAATTGACTCAGGTGCTCGCCCTGCCCTTCCCGGAAACCAACTTCCAGCCGATCCTCGCGCAACTTCCCGGCCTTGGCGTCGATGCGGTCGGCTCGTTCTTCGCCGGCGGTGGCGCGGTGCAGTTCGTCAAGGACTACGCCGCCGCGGGTCTGCGCGAGAAACTTCCGCTCTGCGGCTCGGGATTCCTCACCGAGGGCGTGCTGAAGCCGCAGGGTGCCGCGGCGGAAGGCATCCAGACGGCATTGCACTACGGCGATGGCCTGGACA
This sequence comes from Acetobacteraceae bacterium, assembly GCA_041487355.1. GTDB lineage: Bacteria > Pseudomonadota > Alphaproteobacteria > Acetobacterales > Acetobacteraceae > JAMXLO01. The sequence goes on from JBGPND010000067.1 coordinate 9,366, forward strand.
ATGCGAAGAACACCGCATTCCGCGCCGCCTTCAAGCAGAAGACCGGCCGCGACGCCGATGTCTATGCGGTGCAGGGCTACGACGCCGGCCAGATGCTCGCGGTGGGGCTGGATGCGACCAAGGGCGACGCAACCGCGGTAAAGCCGATGGCGGCGGCAATCCAGGCCGCGAAGATCGACAGCCCGCGTGGCGCATTCACGCTGTCGCCGTCGCACAATCCGGTGCAGACGATCTATCTGCGCGAGGCCAGGGGCGGCGAGAACCGCGTGATCGGCGTCGCGGCGGACGCGCTTGCCGACCCGGGCACCGGCTGCAAGATGAGCACCTGATAGGGAAGATGGATCTTGCCGGGCTGCTCGCCCAGATCCTGAATGGAATGCAATACGGGCTGCTGCTGTTCCTCATCAGCAGCGGCCTCACGCTGATCTTCGGCGTGATGCGCGTGATCAATCTCGCGCATGGCAGCCTGTTCATGATCGGCGCCTACCTCGCGTATGTTCTGGCTGGCGCCACCGGATCGCTTTGGCTCGCCTTGCCCGCTTCGCTGCTCGGCGGCGCATTGTTCGGCGGATTGCTGGAGCGCGTGCTGTTCCGCCGGTTCCGTGAGCGCGAGCATCTCGATCAGGTGCTGCTGACCTTCGCGCTGATCCTGCTGTTCGAGGAAGCCCGCGCAGCGTTGCTGGACAACCAGTTCCATAGTGTCGCCGTGCCGGCGGTGCTCGATTTCTCCGTGCGGGTTACCGCCGAGTTCGCGTATTCCGCCTATCGCATCGCGGTGCTCGGCATCTGCCTCGGCATCGCGGCGCTGATGTTCGCTTTCGTCGAGCGCACCCGCATCGGTTCGGCGATCCGTGCCGCGTCGGAGAATGCCGAGATGGTCGATCTGCTCGGCATCGATGCGCACCGCCTGCACACACTGGTTTTCGCCGCCGGCACCGCGCTCGCAATGCTGGCCGGTGCGCTGGCCGCGCCTTTGCAGTCGGTCTATCCGGGCATGGGCGACGGATTCCTGATCATCTCCTTCGTCGTCGTGGTGATCGGCGGGCTTGGTTCGATCGCCGGCGCGTTCTGGGCCGCATTGCTGATCGGCCTGATCGACACGCTCGGCAAGGCGTATGTACCGCAGGCAGCGGGAACCGCGATCTACGTGTTGATGGCGGCGGTATTGGTGTGGCGGCCTGCGGGCCTGTTCGCCCGGGCCTGACGACATGCGCTGTGCATCTCCGCGCGGCAACCTGGCATTGGCGCTGGCGGCGCTGGCCATCGCCTGTATGCCGTTCTACGCGTCGCCCTATCACATGCAGCTCGCCTCCACCGCGATGATCGCGGCAATGTTCGCGCTCAGCCTGCAGCTTCTGCTCGGCGGCGCCGGCATGGTGAGCCTCGCCCAGGCCGCATTCTTCGGCCTCGGCGCCTACGCCGTGCATCTGCTGGGCCGTGCCCTGGGCGGACCGCCATCGATCTTCCTCAGCCTGCCGGCATCAACCTTGGTCGCGGGCCTTGCGGCATTGGTGATCGGTCCCTTCGCGTTGCGCACGCGCGGCTTCTTCCTCCTGATGACGACGCTCGCCTTCGGCCAGATGCTGTTCTTCGTATTCCATGACACGCCGCTCGGCGGCGGCGCCGACGGCGTGTTCATCCAGCGGCCGGTCTTTGCGGCGTTCGGCGTAGGCTTCGAGGTAACGCGCGCCAACCGCCCGGCCGTGTTCCTGCTGGTGAACCTCGGCGTGCTGACGGCGATGTATGCCGTGCTCTGGTGGCTGATGCGGACATTGTTCGGCCATGCACTGCTCGGCATCCGCGCCAACGAGGATCGCATGCGGGCGATGGGTCACGACGTGCTGCGCCTGAAGCTCGCGGCATTTGTTCTGGCAGGAGCGCTCGCCGGCATTGCCGGCCATATGGCCGCGCTGAACGACGCTTTCGTCAATCCCGAGCTGCTCGGCTGGCACCGCTCCGCCGAGGCGCTGCTGATCGTGTTGCTGGGTGGCATCGGTGCATTGCACGGCCCCATCCTCGGCGCATTCGCCTACACGTTGATCGGCGAAATCGGCCAAAGCATCACCGAGCGCCAGCGCCTGGTGGAAGGCCTCGTGATCCTCGCCGCGGTCCTGCTGCTGCGCCACGGCCTTGCAGGATTGCGACTGCGCCGGCCTGCGCCGACATGACGCCGGTGCTGCAAGCGATCGGCCTGTCGCGCCGCTTCGGTGGACTGCTCGCCGTGGCCGACGTGTCGCTGGACCTTGCGATCGGCGAGCTGCACGCGGTGATCGGCCCGAACGGCGCGGGCAAGAGCACGCTGGTGAATCTGCTCGCCGGCGAGCTAACGCCGAGCGCCGGCACCATCCGCATCGGCGGCCACGACGTCACCGGCTGGAGCAACTGGCGCATCGCGCGCAGCGGCGTAGGACGGTCATTCCAGCGAACCAACATCATGCCCGAGATGACGGTGCTCGAGAATGCGCGCCTAGCGGCGCAGGCACTCATGCCAGCGCGTCATCTGCTGCGTAAGCTGCGGCGCGGGGACGCATCCGTGACTGCAGCGCGTGCCGCACTGTCGCGGGTTGGTCTTGCGGATGCCTCCGACCGCGCCGCTGGAACGTTGAGCCACGGCCAGCTTCGCCAGCTCGAAATCGGCATCGCACTCGCCGCGCAACCGAAGGTGCTGCTGCTGGACGAACCGCTCGCCGGCATGGGACCGGAAGAAAGCGAGACATTCGCCGCGTTGCTGCGCGAACTGGCACGCGATCATGCCGTGCTGCTGGTGGAACACGACATGGACGTGGTGTTCGCCGTCGCGCATCGGATGACCGTGATGCTGGACGGCCGTGTGCTCGAATGCGGCACACCCGACGCGATCCGCGCCTCACCCGCGGTGCGCGACGCCTACCTCGGGCACGGTGTATGAACCAGCCGATCCTGGAGGCGCGCGGCCTCGTCGCCGGTTACGGCGCGAGCCAAGTGCTGCGCGGCATCGACTTCGCCGTGCAGCGTGGCGAGACGATCGGCCTGATGGGCCGCAATGGCATGGGCAAGACGACACTGATCCGGACACTGCTTGGCCTGCTGCCCGCGCAGGCCGGGAGTGTGCTGCTCGATGGCGCGGATGCCACAGCGCTTCCCGCCTTCCAGCGCGCCCAGCGCGGCATCGCCACCGTGCCGGAAAACCGCGGCGTGTTCGCGAGCCTGTCGGTGCTGGAGAATCTTCGGCTCGCCGCGCGTGGAGGCGCGTGGACCGAGGAACGCGTGCTGGTGCTGTTCCCCCGTCTGCGACAGCGCAGCCGCCATCGCGGCAACCAGCTATCCGGCGGCGAACAGCAGATGCTGGCAATCGGTCGCGCGCTGATGACCAATCCAAGGCTGCTGATTCTGGACGAGGCGACCGAGGGCCTGGCGCCGTTGATGCGCGACGAGATCTGGCAGACGATCCGTCTGGTACGTGACAGCGGCATTGCGGTCATCGTCGTCGACAAGACGGTGTCGGCCGTGCTGTCGCTGGCCGACCGCGTGACCGTGCTGGTGAAAGGCAGTGTCGTCTACAGTGGTGATCCGCAGGTGCTGCGCGAAGACGCCGAGTTGATGCACCGGCATCTTGGTGTGTGACACCCCCTCCCCAACCCTCCCCCGCTTCGCGGGAGAGGGGGCGCTGAACTCCCTCTCCCGCGAAGCGGGGGAGGGTTGGGGAGGGGGTTCTACGCCTCGATCTTCACGTATTCGAAGTCGCCCGGCATGTTGTCGATGCCGATGCGGGGCGGCGCGATCCATGACGCGAAGGCACCAGGCGAATGCATCGGCCGCATCAGGCTTTCCACGAACCGATTGTCGTCGTTAGACGGCAACATGGTCCCCTTCCGCGCCTGCCATTGCTCTTCCGTCAGCAGGTTGCCATCGGTATCGGCATGGATCGCGGCGAACTCGCCGATGCGGCGGTTGAACGCGACGTGCGGCAGGCTGAGACGGAACGGTATCCCGGCCCGTTCGATCACCCGGTTCCAGCGTGCCACGCCGGCATTGGCGTCCTCCACATAGTCGTCGCGCAGCCGCATGTTCAGCGCCGACAGCGCCGCAACGTCTTCCTTCACGATCGCCCCGTCGCGCAGCCGCAGCACCGGATAGATCGCGTTGCTCAGCACATGGTCGTCCGTCAGCTTGTCCTCGCGATACCGGCCCTTCAGGCCCCCATTGAACGCGTTGGCGGCGTTGGTGCTGATCTCGTTGCCGAACAGATCGAGCGTCAGCGAGAAATGCAGATTGGCCTTCTTCTGCAACGTCGGCAGATCGATCACGCCGAGCGCGCGCACCCGCTCGATGTCGGTAGGATCCTCGATGCCGGCCTGCCGCAGCGCCTGGCAGGTGCGCTGCACGATGCGCTGCACGCCGGTCTCGCCGACGAACATATGGTGCGCCTCCTCGGTCAGCATGAACCGGCAGGTGCGCGACAGCGGATCGAATCCGGATTGCGCCAGCGCGGCAAGCTGCATCTTGCCGTCGCGATCGGTGAAGAAGGTGAACATGAAGAACGACAGCCAGTCCGGTGTGGCTTCGTTGAACGCACCCAGCATGCGCGGGCTGTCCTGATCGCCGGAGCGGCGGCGCAGCAGCTCCTCCGCCTCCTCGCGCCCGTCGCGGCCGAAGTATTTCTGCAGCAGATAGACCATCGCCCAGAGATGCCGACCCTCCTCGACATTCACCTGAAACAGGTTGCGCATGTCGTAGAGCGACGGCGCGGTGCTCCCCAGATGCCGCTGCTGCTCCACGGACGCCGGCTCGGTGTCACCCTGGATCACCAGCAGGCGCCGCAGCATGGCGCGGCACTCGCCGGGAACCTCCTGCCAGGCCGGCTCACCCTTGTGCGCACCGAACGGGATCTTCCGCCCCTCCACCGCCGGAGCGAGCAGCACGCCCCAGCGATATTCCGGCATGCGCACATAGCCGAACTTCGCCCAGCCTTCCGAGCCTACGCCGACCGCGGTACGGAGATAGACCAGGCTGTCCTGGAATCCTTCCGGACCCATCTCCTGCCACCAGTTGATGTAGCCCGGATGCCAGGTTTCCAGCGCCTTGCGTACGCGCAAATCGTCGTTCAGGCCGACATTGTTCGGGATCAGCCCATCATAGTCGACCGCTGTTCCGTCAGGCATTGTCGGTCTCCTGTCAGACCCGTTGCGGATCGAAGTTCGGCCGCCGGCCGCTGCCGTAGCGTTTCAGCGAACCCTCCTCGCCCACCGCATTCGGTCGCTGGAAGATCCAGTTCTGCCACGCGGTCAGGCGCCCGAAGATGCGCGTCTCCATCGTCTCGGGTCCGGCGAAACGCAGATTGGCCTCCATCGCGGTCAGCGCGTCGGGCGAGAACGACGCGCGCTCCTCCAGCAGCAGCCGCACCTCGTCGTCCCAGTCCGTGTCGTCATAGGCGAAGGTGACCAGACCAAGCGCTTCGGCATCCTCCGCGTGCAGCGTCTCGCCCGTGCGCTGGCGTGCATGGGCGAAGCTGTCAGGCTCGCCGAGGAACCGTGTTGTCAGACGTGTCAGGCCGTTGCCCATCGGATACGCACCGAAATTCAGCACCGACAGATGCAGACTGGCCGGGCCACGGTTGTCGCCGCTGCGCGCTCCGGAAAACATCACCGACCGGTCGGCGGCGAACAGCAACTCGGCGAGCGTGCCGGCAAAGCAGCTTCCCGGCTCGATCAGCGCGATCAGGCTGCGCGACGTCATGTCGATGCGCTTGAACACACGCTTCAGGTAAAGCCGGATTTCGCGCACCAGCCAGTCATCCTTGTGCGCTTCCAGCAGTTCGTCGGCGGCCAGCACCGTCGCCGGATCGCCCTCCGAACGCAGTACGATCACGCCCAGCGTCGGCTCATTCAGCCGCAGATGCAGGACCGCGTCGTCCAGTTCCCGCGCCAGGGCAAGCGGCCAGAACTGTGCGCCGGCTGCGTGGATGCCCGCAACATCGCGCGGCAGCTCCGTATCGGGCCCAAGCACGGTGATGGTCGCCCGTCGCTGTGCGCGACCGAACGCCACGCGCACATGCGAGTAGACAACAGCATCGTCGCCAAAACTGCGTTGCAGCGGCGTCAGCACTATGCCCTTCGCATCCGCCGGCCGGTCCGACAACACGGCGAGCGCCTGCGCGCGCTCGCGCAGTTTCGCCTCCCACGCCGAGGGCGGCACCACCTCGTCGACCAGCCGCCACTCCACCGCACGGCGCCCGCGCACGCCTTCCTCGGTGGAGCAGAACACATCCGCACGGTCGCGCCGGACCATGCGCTTGTCGGTAAGCCGTGTCAGGCCGCCAGTGCCCGGCAACACGCCGAGCAATGGCATCTCCGGCAACGCCACACCGGAGCGGCGGTCGTCGATCAGCATGATGTGTTCGGCAGCCACCGCCAGCTCGTAGCCGCCGCCGGCGGCGCTGCCACTTACCGCCGCCAGATAGCGCTGCCCGGAATTCGCGCTGGCATCCTCGATGGCCAGCCGTGTCTCATTGGTGAACTTGCAGAAGTTCACCTTATGGCCATGCGACGCCTTGCCAAGCATGCGGATGTTGGCGCCCGCACAGAACACACCTTCCTTGCCGGAACGCAGCACCACCGTGCGCACTTCCGGATGCTCGAACCGCAGGCGCTGCACCGCATCGGCCAGTTCGATATCGACGCCGAGGTCGTAGGAATTCAGCTTCAGCTCGCAACCTTCGAACAAGCTGCCGTCAGGATCGACGTCCATGGTGAGCGTCGCCACCGAACCGTCGAACGACAGTCGCCAATGGCGATAGCGGCTGGGATCCGTCTGGAAGTCGATACGCATCATACCGCTGCTTCCATCAGAACGCTCCGAACGAACGGCATGATCGCTGCCAGCGTCGCCTGCTTCGCCTCCAGATGCGGCGTATGGCGGGCACCGGCGATCAGTCGCGTCTCCACCGGACACCAAGCCACACGTTCCAGCACGCGAAGCTGCTCCGCCGTGCCGTAGGGATCCTCCGCCCCCTGCAACGCCAGAACCGGCACCCGGATGCGCGCGACATAATCCGTGATGTCGAACGCACGGAACCGCGGATCGAGCCAGGCGTCGTTCCAGCCGCGGAACGCCACCGCCACGTCGCGGTGATACCGCGACAGCCGTGAGCGCAGATCGCCCTGCTCATAGCTGCCCTTGATGCCGGCGATACTGGCGATGTTGATCTCCTCGACGAAGAAGTGCGCGGCGATCAGCACCACCCCCAGCACATGCGCATCCTGAACCGCTCCGGCATGGATCGCCGCGATCGACCCGCCATCGGAATGGCCGATCAGCACCGCGCGCCGCACGCCGGCCGTGTCCAGCACGCGCGGCAACACCGCCAACGCCTCGTCGTGCACGTAACTCATCGGTCGCGGCAGCGTCACGGGATCCGAACCGCCATAGCCGAAGCGCGAATAGGCGAACACGCCGCAGCCGGTCGCCGCGACCAGCGCCTCGGGAAAATCCCGCCACAGCGCGACGCAGCCCAGCCCCTCATGCAGCAGAACAAGCGTCGGTGTCTCGCCGGGGCCCGGCCCCCACCATGCGGTTTCCAGGCGTTTTCCGTCCAAGATGATCTCGCCGTGCCGCGCTGCCGTGTCCCCCTCGTCATGGCCGTCCCCGGACTTGATCCGGGGATTGACCCGGATCAAGTCCGGGGACGGCCATGACGACGAGGGCGAACGATCATCTCTCATGGCGCGTCACGCAGCCGGTACCGCTGGATCTTGCCGGTCGCGGTCTTCGGCAGGCCGTCCACGAACTCGATCCAGCGCGGGTATTTCCACACGCCGATCCGCTCCTTCACATGGGTCTTCAGCAGCTCCTTCACCGTTTCGGCATCCTGCTGCTTCGCCACCTCCTGCAGCACGACAAACGCCTTGGGCTTGGTCAGCCCGTCCCGGTCCTGTGCACCCACCACGGCCGACTCCAGCACCGCGGGATGCGAGACCAGCGCCTCCTCCACCTCGAATGGCGAGACCCAGACGCCGCTCACCTTCAGCATCTCGTCGGTGCGGCCACAGAAGCGGTAATAGCCCTCGGCATCGCGGATATAGGTGTCGCCGGTATGCGTCCATTCGCCGCGGAAGGTGCGCCGCGTCTTGTCGCGCTGGTTCCAGTAGCCCTCGGCCGCCGACGGTCCGCGGGTCACCAGTTCGCCCGCCTCGCCGTTGGCCACACGACCGCCGTGCTCGTCCAGAATCACCGCCTCATAGCCGGGCACCGGCCTGCCCGAAGTTCCGTAGTGCACGTCGTCCGGACGGTTCGACACGAAGATGTGCAGCATCTCGGTGGAACCGATGCCATCCAGGATGTCCACACCCACCATGTCATGCCAGCGCCGGCCGATATCCGCGGGCAGCGCCTCGCCGGCGGAGATGCAGCGGCGCAGCCGCTCCGACCCGGCACCAGGCCCGATCCGTGGATTGGCCAGCATCGACGCATACAGCGTCGGCACGCCGCCAAACATCGTCGGCTGGTGACGTTGCATCGTGTCCAGCACCGCATCCGGCGTCGGCCGGTCGGGCAGCAGCACGGCGGCGGCGCCGACCGACATCGGAAATGTCATGGTGTTGCCGAGGCCATAGGCATGGAAGGCCTTGGCCGCGGAAAACATCAGATCGTCTTCGCGGATCTGCAGCACCTGCGCGCCATAGGTGTCGGCCGTCGCGCGCAGGCTGCCATGGACATGCCGCACGCCCTTCGGCGCCCCGGTCGAACCGGACGAATAGAGCCAGAACGCCACTTCGTCCGCCGGCGTGACCGTAGTCGGCGCATCCGGATCGCCGCTCGCCAGAAAGTCGGCGAAGCCAACCTGGCGCGGATCGTCGATCGGCGCCGGCGTCGTGCCATCCGGCTGCGCGACGATGATCCGGCGGAGATCCGCAACGCTGTGCAGCACGGGAAGCAGCGCACCGGCGAGCGACGCCGAGATCACCAGCGCATCGGCGCGACTGTCGGCCAGGATGTAGCCCACCACGTCATGCGTCAGCAGCGTGTTGATCGGCACCGGGACGACACCGGCGCGGATGGCGCCCCAGAAGGCGATCGGGAAATCGAGCGTATCGAGCAGCAACAGGGCAATACGCCGCTCGCGCGCCACGCCGGCGGAACGCAGCGCCCCGGCGAACCGGCGGGTCGCTGCCGCCAGGTCACCATAGCTGAGGCACCGCCAGGGATCGCGGAATGCTGTTGCCGCGCTGCGCCCCTCGCGCTCGTGGCGGTCGACGAAATAGTCGACCGCGTTGCCGTTGCCTCCGCTACCGGACATCTGCCGCCCTTCTTGTGGCATCATACGTCACCTGCCCGCGGGACCGGTATGAAGGGTCATGTCCCCTCCCCGCGCAACAGGACAGCGATGGCAACCGGCACGGGCACCGCCGCCAGACCTTCGCCATTGTCGGCGGCCATGGCCCAGATCCGCGTCTGCTCGCCGTTGGCGACCAGCACGCCGTCCTTCAGGAATCTGTGGCGCACGACGAAGGCCTTCCCCGTGCTGCCGATCAGCGGGGTGGCGATGCGGTGTTCCAGCGTATCGCCGAAGCGCGCCGGAGCGCGGAACGAGCAGGACACCGCCACCAGAGGGGAGCCACGGAAGCGCGGTTCGGCTGCCTGGAGTGCTGCGAAGTCGACACCGCGGGCGCGCGCCAGCTCGGTGAAGCCTTCATCCATCCAGCGGACGAAATGGGCGTGGAAGACGATGCGCGCGGGATCGCAATCGCTCCAGTGCACCAGAATGTGACGCACGAAATCGCTCATCGCCCAATGATCCCCCGCATGGCCGCTGGTGACCGTGCGGCGTGCGGGAGTTGTCGGCCATCAGGCCGTCATCGGGCAAGGGCTGCCTCACGCCGGCCGGACAGCCGGCGCGCCGCGATCAGGAGACCAGATGGCCTCCCGTGTTCCCGACGTAGCCGATCAGTTGCAGGCTGCCGATCGCGTCGCTGACATGCATCGGACGCGTGCCACTGGTATCGTAGTTGATCGTCTGCACCGGTGTCGCGTTGTTGAGGAAGTCCTGCTGGCTCGCGAACACCTCGGCGAACATCATCGACCCGGATGTCGTCGCGAAGTGGTTGCTGGGCGACGCCATCGGCGTGTTGGTCAGCGGGTTGATCGTTGCATCGGCGAAGATGTGCTGCCCGGCCTGGACGTTGCCCTCGAAGTAGATCTGCGCGCCCGCGGCATTCGGATTGCTGTTGTTCGACATCACGATGAACGCCATCGAGTTGCCGTTGTGTCCGGAAACGGCAGCCATGCCGGTCTGGATCCCCTGGACCGACACCGTATCGCCGGGGTTGTAGGTGAACTCCAGCTTCGCGACCGTGGCGCCATACAGCGTCGGCAGGTTGCCCGTCGGCGCCGTGCCATCCTGCGAGATCTTGCTGCTTGAGGTGAGGACCTGCACCTCCTTGGTGTCGGTCGCGCTGACCGTCGTGCCGCCGGCGGTTGCCCCCGACGCGGTGACAGTGTCTGCGGCCGAAGTGTCGCCGAGCGGGCTGCAGGCGATGGTCGTCGTCCCGCAGGATTGTCCGTTGTTGCCCCAGCCGCTGTACCAGTTGCCCCAGGTATTCTGGTTCTCGGCTGAACCGGCGCTGTCGTTGCTGAACCCGTAGCCACTGCCGCCGTAGCCGTAGCCCCCGCCCCAGCCGCCCCAGCCGGAACCATAGCTGCCGGTGCCGTAGCCACCCTGGTTGTCGCAGACCTTCACGCCGATCTGGTTGTAGTCGTCCAAACCGTTGAAGCCGCCCTGCTGGAAGCTGTTGTACTCGGCGATCGAGCCCTGCCACGACAGGTTGGACGCGCCGCAGTTGTTGGCGCTGCTGTCGATGCTCCAGGTCACCGTCGCATGCGACAGATCGCAACCGCTCGGCACCTGCAGCGGCAGCCCGGTCAGATAGACCTTGCCCGGATTCTGGCTGCTCGGCAGGGTGGTGATCCAGCAGTTCTGGCCGGCGTCGTAGACGGTGGTCGCCTGCCTGCAACTGCTCGAGAAGGTGACGTAGGCGTCCGCGCATTGCTGAACGATCGGCGAGCCCACGCCGGACCCACTGATGGTGCACTGCACGCCCTTGAACACATAGGTCGTGCCGTCCTTCGTCGAGGTCGGCGTGAAGCACGTGCTGAGCCATGCCGTGCTGCCGCTCGGAAGGGAGCAGCCGCTGAGGGTCTTGCAGGTCGAGCTCGACTGGGACGCATAGCTGCCGGACTCGGTCATCGACGCGGTGTATTTCCACGACTCGCCCGTATCCAGCAGCCCGTTGTGGTTCGCGTCGCCGACATTGTAGCCGCCGGATGTGACGCCGGTTGCGGTGACGTTGTCGGGGTGCGACGCCGTGCCGTGATTGTCCACCACGCTGATGCTGGACAGCGGCGCGGTGCCGGTGTTGGTCACGTAGTAGCTGTAGGTCACCTTCTGGCATGAGGCGACAACCACGTCGCCTGGCACCTTCAGCACCGAGATGTGCGCGTTTTCCAGCAGCCCGGTGTCGATCGTGTTGTCAGTCTGGCCGGCGGTCAGCGTGATCGGGCTGCTGACGCCGCTGCTGCCGGGATTCGAGTCCGTCGCGGTGTTGCTTCCTTGCAGCGACGGGCTGAACGTGTCGCCGCTCGGGGCGATGAACTTCACCTCGTACTGACCAGCCGAAAGGCCGCCGAACGAGTAGTGACCGCTGGAGTCGGTGGTTGTCGTGGCCAGCGTCGTGTCGTCGCCCGTGCCGAACTTGCCGTCGGTGCCGGCGCCGAGCAGCTTTACCGTCACGCCGGAAGCGCCGTGCTCCTTGCTGTCCTGGATGCCGTTGGCGTTGGTATCCAACCAGACATAGTCGCCGATCGAGGCGGCCTTGGTGAGGCCCGCGTCGATCGTGCTGTCGTACTGGTCATCCACCAGCGTGATCGGCGCTGTGAGGCCACTCGCGTTGGCGTTGGAGTCCATCGCGGTGTTGCCGCCCTGCAGCGACGGGCCGAACAGATAGCCCGACGGCGCGATAAACTGCATCTCGTACTGGCCGGGCATCAGGCTGTTGAACAGGTAGTGCCCATTGGCGTCGGTGGTGGTGGTCGCGAGCAGGATATCGTCCGAGGTGCCGAACTTGCTGTCGGTCCCGGCTCCCATCAGCTTCACGGTTACGCCGGCGATGCCGCTCTCGCCGTTGTCCTGGATGCCGTTGGCATTGGCGTCCAACCAGACGTAGTCGCCGATCTGCGAATCGCCCGGACAGCCGCCGGTACCGGCAACGCCCTTGATCCCCTCGGCGCCACTGTTCGCCGCATTGTCGATGATCGTGCCGCCGTTGTCGCCGAACACGTCGACGCGCAGGTCGATCGGCGAGAGCACGGTCACCGCGCCGAGCTGGCTGCCGGTTCCACCCACTGAATTGAGCGGGCCAGAGTATGTGAAGTCTGCCGCGGCATGCAGCGCGGTCGGGAAGCTGATGCCGTTGACCTGGCCTTTGGCGATCCCCGAGATGCTGCTGGGGAACCCATCGGCCGAGGTCGTATTGAAGTCGCTGGCCGAGAAGCTGACCGTCTGACCATCGAAGGTGAGCTGGATGCTCTGCGATCCAAGCGCCTTGATATTGCTCAACGTGGCACTGAGGACAAGCAACACGCTGTCGGCATGGCCGGCGTCCGGGCCGGTGTAGAGTTCCGATGCGGTTCCGCTGTTCACCGTAAGGGGGCCATCGGTGAACGTCGCGGCGGCGGCCGGACCGTAGTCGGCACCGCACCCGTTCATGCCCTGCAGGGCGCAGGTGTTGAGCGGCGCAACCTGGTAGAGCCCGGCATCGATCGTGTTGTTGGTCGAGCCCGCCGTGATGGTGACCGGTGCGGTAAAGCCGGTCGATGCGTTCGTGTTGGAGTCGATCGCGGTGTTGCTGCCCTGCAGCGATGGGCTGAAGTGATAGCCGGCCGGCGCGATGACCTGCACCTCATACTTGCCGGCGGCGAGGCTGCTGAAGTTGTACGCGCCGTTCGCGTCCGTGGTCGTGGTTGCCACGGTCACATCGTCGGACGTGCCGAACTTGCCGTCCTTGCCCGCGCCGATCAGGTTGACCGTGACGCCAGGGATGCCGTCCTCGCATGTATCCTGGATGCCGTTGACATTGGTGTCGAACCAGACGAAGTCGCCGATCGAGCCGCCGGTGGGAGCGATCGCGTGCAACCCGGCATCGATCGTGTTGTCGGTCTGCCCGGAGACCAGCGTCACCGCCGCCGTCAGACCCGTGGCATCGGCATTCGAGTCGGCCGCCGTGTTGCCGCCCTGCAGCGCCGGGCTGAACACATCACCCGACGGTGCGGCGAACTGCACCTCATACTGGCCAGGCGTCAGGCCGGTGAA
>JBGPND010000068.1:0-22670 GCA_041487355.1 Acetobacteraceae bacterium
CGACAAGCTGGGCGGGGCGAAGCTTCGGCTGATCTTCGCCGACCACCAGGGCGATCCGCAGAAGGCGCGCGCCGAAGCCGAGCGGCTGATCACCCAGGAGCATGTCGTTGCGCTGATCGGCTCGTATCAGAGCGCCACCGCGGCGACGATCTCGCAGGTCGCCGACCGCTACGAGGTTCCCTACATGTCGGCCGACAATTCTTCGCCCAGCCTGAACCAGCGCGGGCTGAAGTGGTTCTTCCGCACCTCGCCGCACGACGTCATGTTCACCCAGGCGATGTTCGACTTCTTCCGCGACATCGGCGCGAAGACCGGGCGGAAGGTGCAGAGTGTCGTGCTGTTCCACGAGGACACGATCTTCGGCACCGACAGTTCGAACGCGCAGAAACAGATGGCTGAGGCAGCCGGCATCAAGGTGGCGGCCGACATCCGCTACCGCGGCAATTCGCCGTCGCTGTCGGCCGAGGTGCAGCAGATCAAGGCGGCAAATGCCGATGTGATCATGCCTTCGTCCTACACCTCGGACGCGATCCTGCTGATGCGCGGCCTGCACGATGTGGGCTACACGCCGAAGGCGATCATGGCGCAGTCGGCCGGCTTCGTGGAGCAGGCGTTCATCGACGCGGTCGGCCCGCTGGCCGAGGGCGTGATGAGCCGGTCGGCCTTTGCGCTGGACGCGGCGAAGGCGCGGCCGGCAATTCCGGCGGTGAATGCGCTGTATCGGGCACGCAACAACAAGGACCTGAACGACAACACCGGCCGCGAGATCACCGCGGTGATCGTGCTGGCAGATGCGATCAACCGCGCCGGCTCGACCGATCCCGAGAAGCTGCGCCAGGCGCTGGTCGCGACGGACATTCCCGGCGAACAGACGATCATGCCGTGGAAGGGCATCAAGTTCGACGCCACCGGCCAGAACATTGCCGCGACGCCGGTGATCCAGCAGATCAAGGGTGGCACGTACCACACGATCTATCCGTTCGACGTCGCGGCCGAGGAAGCGGTGTGGAACGTCGGACGCTGAGGCCGTATCAGTCGGCGTGGCTAAGCATATAGAAACCGTCATGGCCGGACACATAGAAACCCGTGCGTTTGTCTCATTCGCCAACTGCCACCAGAGAGGGCCGAAGGATGATCGAAGCTGCCGCTGCTTTCGTCGCCAGTCTATTCGACAAATACGGCAAGCTGTATCTTGTCTGGCTGATATCCATGTTGACGAACCAAGCGGAGGTTGTCGCGAAGACCCGTAACGTCATCGATGAGAAGAGCTTTGGAGAGTACATCGTGACCATCCTCACGATAAGCATTTTCTTCGGAGTGACTGTCGGTGCATTGATCCCAGGTCGCCCTGAACTGTTAAGTCGAGCCATTGTGTTCATAGTTGTAAGTTTATTATGGCTCTTTCTAAGCCTCCTTGTTCATTCCTTCTGCCGGATTCTTGGAGGGCACGAGAGTTCGCAGGTGACCGTCTCTCTCATGTTACAGAATCTTGCTTTCGCCTACGTCGCAAGCAATTTTCTCACGTTATTACTTACCTGGCTCTCGATGAGTTATCCTCCGGTACAAGACCTTCTGGAGAAGAGAGCATTCTTTAACGATCCTGGTAGTATCTTGTTTTCTCTCCAGTTCTTGATACTTCTTTTTCTTGTTCCGATGACGGTGAGCTATGCCCATGGCTTTAAGGGATTCAAGTGGTTTGGCGTGGCGGTATTTTCTGCCGTATTCGCCGTACTTTTCGGGTTCCCGGTCTATGCGCAACATGGCTGCTAGCGGATACGATGCGGTAACGAATCTGGTAGCCGATTTGATGCTCGAGATTGCTTGAAATATGCGAAGAGTATGCATTACGATTTTGCTCCTTGCAGTTTTGCTCGGGATAATCCTGTTGTATTTGTCGGATTTCTTTGCTCGGCTCTCGATGATCTGACGGCAGTTGCGAGGATATGTCCCCTTATCACCCTTACCCCACCTGCGACACGCCCGCTGCCCCGCCGTTGGGAGCTCAGGGGCTGACATTCGGGGAACCCAAGAGTGCAAACATCCCGTGCTCGTCGTCACTGACGTTGCCAAGCATGGTGCCCGAATGCATAGAAACCGTCATGGCCGGGTCAAGCCCGGCCATGACGGTTTCTACATGACGGTCTCTATGTGTTTGGTCATGACGGATAAACCGTGACCTCCACCATCCTCCTGCAGGTCGTCGTGGGCGGCCTGCTCATGGGGCTGATCTATGCGCTGGTCGCTGCCGGGCTCAGCCTGATCTTCGGCTTGATGGACGTGGTGAACTTCGCGCATGGCGAGCTGTTGATGCTGGCGATGTACGCCACCTTCGTCGTCTGGCTGGCGACCGGCGTCGATCCGCTGCTGCTACTGATCCCGGTCGCACTCGCAATGTTCGCGCTGGGTGTGGCGATCTACCACCTGCTGATGGCGCGTGCCCTTTCGGTGCGGTTCAACCGCGGCATGGTGCAGATCTTCGTCACCTTCGGCCTCGCCATCCTGCTGCGCGGCGCCGCCCAGTTCACCTTCGGCAGCGACTTCAAGAGCGTCAGCACATCATTGCTTGCCGGCAGGACCATGGATCTCGCCGGCGTTTTTGTGCCCCTGCCGCAGCTCGCCGCCGGCGTCGTCAGTCTGCTCGCCTTCGGCCTGCTGCTGCTGATCAGCCGCACCGAATTCGGCCGCGCCTTGGAAGCCACGCGCGAGGACCGCGAGGCAGTGGCACTGATCGGGATCGACCGCGACCGCATCTTCGCACTCGGCTGGGGCCTCGGCGCCGCGGCGGTGGGTATCGCCGGCGTGATGCTCGCCACGTTCTATTACGTCTCGCCCAGTGTCGGCGCCAACTTCGCGCTGATCGCCTATGTCACCGTGGCACTCGGCGGATTTGGCAGCCTGTTCGGCGCGCTGGTGGCAGGGCTGCTGATCGGCCAGGTGGAGGCACTCACCGCGCTGCTGATCGAGCCGTCGCTGAAGCAGGTCGGCATGTTCGCGATCTACCTCGCGGTGCTGATGTTCCGCCCACGCGGGCTGTTCGGCACGCTGTGATGGAAACCTCGATCACCCGTCGCCGCCGGCATGAGCTGATCATCGGCGCGGTGCTGCTGCTGGCACTCGCCGTGCTGCCGCTGCCGATCCATGACGTGTATACCCGCAATCTGATCATCATCACCGTGCTGTTCGCCGGCCTTGCCCAGGCGTGGAACATCCTCGGCGGCTATTGCGGCCAGATCTCGCTGAGCCATGCGCTGTATTTCGGCGTCGGCGCGTATGTATCCACGCTGTTGCTGACACGTCTCGGCATTCCGCCGACGCTCGGCATGTTCGCCGGCGGCGCGCTGGGCGGGCTGATGGCGCTGCTGGTCGGCTGGCCCTGCTTCCGCCTCTCGGGCCACTACTATGCGATCGCCACGGTGGTGGTGGGCGAGATCGGCTACCTGCTGTTCCTGAACTGGGACTGGATCGGCGGCGCCACCGGCATCAACATCCCCTATGTCCGCTCGGTCGGCGATTCCTGGCTATGGCTGCAGTTCCGCATCGACAAGCTGCCCTACCACTACGCGGCGCTCGCCTTCGCATCGGTCGCCTGGCTGGTGGCCTGGCTGATCGAGGGCTCGCGCTGGGGCTTCGTCTGGCGCGCGGTGAAAGACGATCCGGTGGCCGCGCGCAGCCTCGCCGTGCGCATCTTTCCGTCGAAGATGGCGGCGGCGGCGATCAGCGGCGCGCTGACCGGCATCGGTGGCGCGATCTACGCGCAGTATGTCGGCTACATCGATCCGGACAGCGTGCTGTATGGCCAGTTGTCCATACTGATCCCGCTGCCCGCGGTGCTCGGCGGTGTCGGCACGCTGTGGGGGCCGTTGGTCGGCGCGGCGGTGCTGATCCCGCTCTCCGAACTCACCCGCTCCTATCTCGGCGGCTCCGGCAGCGGCGTCGATCTGATGATCTACGGCGCGCTGATTGTTGTCGTGGCGCTGGCGCGGCCGCAAGGGCTGGCGAGCCTGATCGGCGTGCGCGTGCGCGCGCCGGCCGGAGCGGACGATGCCGCCGCTGCTTGAAGTCGACAACGTGAGCAAGTCGTTCGGCGGGGTCGCGGCCAATGTCGACATCAGCTTCGACGTGCACGACGGAGAAATCCTTGGCCTGATCGGGCCGAACGGTGCGGGCAAGACGTCGCTGTTCAACGCGATCTCCGGCGAGGTGGTGCCCGACGCGGGAGAAATCCGCCTGGCCGGGCGCCGCATCTCCGGACTGCCGCCGGAGCAATGTTCCCTGCTCGGCATTGCGCGTACCTTCCAGGTGGTGCGCAGCTTCGATTCCATGACGGTGCTGGAGAACGTCATGGTCGGCGCCTATGCCCGTCTGTCGCGCACGCGTCCCGCGATGGCGCGCGCGCTGGAGACGCTGGAATTCACCGGCCTCGCCGCACGCGCCGACACCCCGGCGCATTCGCTCACGCCGGCGGAGAAGCGCCGGCTGGAAGTAGCGCGCGCACTCGCCACCGAGCCGCGCCTGCTGCTGCTCGACGAGATGCTCACCGGCCTGACGCCGGTGGAGGCGGCGGCGGGCGTGCAGTTGATCCGCGACGTGCGCGCGCGCGGCATTACCGTGATGATGGTGGAACACGTGATGGAGGTGCTGCTGCCGCTGGTCGATCGCGCCGTGGTGCTCGATCTCGGCCGCGTGCTGACCATCGGCGTGCCGACGGAGGTGGTGCGCAATCCCGATGTGATCCGTGCCTATCTCGGCGATCGCTATGCTGCGGCTTGAGGACGTTTCCGCCTCCTATCGCGGGCTGCGCGCGCTGCAAGGCGTGTCGCTGCAGGTGGCACGCGGCGAAATCGTCGCCGTGGTGGGCGCCAACGGCGCGGGCAAGAGCACGCTGCTGAAATCGATCGCCGGCCAGGTCGCGACGGAAGGCAGCATCACGTTCGAAGGCCAGTCGCTGCGGCGGCTGCCGGCGCATCGCATCACGCGGCTTGGCGTCTCCATGGTGCCGGAAGGGCGGCGGCTGTTCCCTCGGCTTTCGGTCGAGGACAATCTGCGCCTCGGCGCCTATGCGAAACGCGGCGCC
Organism: Acetobacteraceae bacterium; assembly: GCA_041487355.1. GTDB lineage: Bacteria > Pseudomonadota > Alphaproteobacteria > Acetobacterales > Acetobacteraceae > JAMXLO01. Next base: position 5,075 of record JBGPND010000068.1, read on the forward strand.
GATCGTTTCAAGCCGCTGGAACTGGTGTTTTCGCTGTTTCCCCGGCTGCAGGAGCGCCTGGCGCAGCGCGCCGAAACGCTGTCGGGCGGCGAGCAGCAGATGCTGGCGATCGGCCGCGCGCTGATGACACAGCCGCGTTTCCTGATGCTCGACGAACCGAGCCAAGGAATCATGCCGCGCCTGGTCGACGACATCCTGGCCGCGGTCACGCGCATTCGCGAGCTTGGCGTGACGGTGCTGCTGGTGGAGCAGCGTCTGGTCGAGGCGTTGGCGATCGCCGACCGTGCCTATGTCTTGCAGACCGGCCGGATCGTACTGTCCGGTCCGGCCGCGCAGATCGCCGCTGACGGCGCGGTGCGCAAGGCGTATCTGGGGATCTAGCTTGCAGGGGATGGCGCGATGCATGTGCTGATCGTGGGTGGCGGGATCGGCGGCCTGGCGACGGCGCTGTCGCTGCACGCGGTCGGCATTCAATGCAGCGTGTTCGAGCAGGTGCGCGAGCTGCGCGAACTCGGCGTCGGCATCAACACGCTGCCGCACGCGATCAAGGAGTTGTCCGCACTTGGCCTGCTGCCGGAGCTCGACCGCGCCGGCATCCGCACGCGCGAGTTGATCTATGCCAACCGCTTCGGCCAGGTGGTGTGGCGCGAGCTGCGCGGCACCGATGCCGGCTTCGACACGCCGCAATTCTCCATCCATCGCGGCAAGCTGCACGGCGTGCTGCTGGACGCGGTGCGCGCGCGGTTGGGCGACGATGCGGTGCGGACCGGGTGCCGGCTGGTGTCGTTCTCCGAGCGTGATGACCGCATGGTGGCGCGGTTCGAGCGGCGCGAGGCGGATGAGGCATTCGCTGCCGAGGGCGACGTGTTGGTGGGCGCCGACGGCATCCATTCGACCGTGCGCGCGGCGTTCTATCCGGACGAGGGTCCGCCGGTGTGGAACGGTATGATGCTGTGGCGCGGCGCCACCGACTGGCCGGTGTATGTCGATGGCCGCACCATGGTGATCGCCGGCGGCATGGGCCAGAAATTCGTTTTTTATCCGATCCATGCCGATCGGGCGGCGCCGGAGCGGCGGCTGACCAACTGGGCGGTGATGGCGCGCATCGGCGACGGCACGGGCGCCCCGCCGCGCCGCGAGGACTGGAACCGTCCCGGCCAGTGGGACGAGGTGGAGCCGTTCGTGCGCGACCGGTTCCGGCTGGATTTCGTCGATCCGCTGGCGCTGATCCATGCCACCGGGACGTTCTACGAATACCCGATGTGCGACCGGGATCCGCTGCCGCGCTGGTCGTTCGGCCGCGCCACGCTGCTCGGCGACGCGGCGCATCCGATGTATCCGGTGGGATCCAACGGCGCGAGCCAGGCGGTGCTGGATGCGCGTGCGCTGGCCCGGCATCTGACGGGCGGCGGCGGCGTGGCGGAGGCACTTGCCGCCTACGATGCCGAGCGCCGGCCGATGACGGCCGAGATCGTGGTCAACAACCGCAAGGGCGGGCCGGAGCGGGTGATCGACATGCTGGAGGAGCGCGCGCCGGACGGGTTCACCGACGTGGATGCGGTGGCGTCGCATGCCGAACGCGAGGCGATCGTGCGCGGCTATGCCTCGATGTCCGGCTTTGCGCGCGAGCAGGTGAACGCGCGGCGGTGAAGCGCGTTTCTGCTGTCATTGCGAGGAGCGAAGCGACGCGGCAATCTCCAGCCAAGTGCGTAACTGGCTCGAGATTGCCGCGTCGCTTCGCTCCTCGCAATGACAGTCGAACTCACCCCGGCGGCGGCAGGAAATTCACCTCGTGCAGGCCGGCGAGGCGGACCACCTCGGCGGGGTCGGGCACGTTGTTGATCGCCTGGAACAGGTCCCACAGCCGGCGCGTCGGCGACACCCAGAACAGGCAGGTGATGTTCGCCTGGCTGTGGTTGAACAGGCCATGCGGAATGCCGCGCGGCAGGCGGACCAGGTCGCCTGCCGAGGCGTTGGCGGACTGGCCGTCGAGCACGAGGTCGAAGCGGCCTTCGAAGATGTAGATGAACTCGTCCTGCGTCGGGTGGATGTGTGGCGGCACGAAGGAGCCGGGCGGCAGCAGCGCGTGCCAGGAGAAGCTGCTCTCGCTGACGTGCAGCGGCTTGTAGGTCTGGCCCAAGATGTTCCAGGTGATCCCGTCCACGCTGCTGCCTTGCTGCGTGACGCCGGCGGTCATCGGTGGGGGAGTGGGCATGTTGGGGCTCCTCGGGGGTGCGGCTGGTGCTGTGCCGTTCATCATAGGGCCCTGAGGCGTGGGTTGCACGGCGCGGCAGGCAACGCGGTATCGCCGTGGCCGGGCAGGTCGTAGGAGATCAGCGTGCAGCGATCGGCCAGCCCGCCCAGGCAGTCCCACAGACGATGCGTCATGCCAAGGCAATGCAGCATCACCAGCGCCTTCCCCCGGCCGCTGCGGTGCAGGCGGATCGTGGCGGGATCGAGCGGTTGCGTCCGGCGGTCGCTCATCATTTCCTCCATTGGCTTGTTGCACGGCACAATAGGGATTGTAAGCCGGGCCCAATGGAATGAGGATCGGGCCCACCAAACACTGGGAGACACCAACCATGACCACCAAACTCGGCCGCCGGGTCCTGGCCGGCGCCGCCGCGCTGCTGCCGGCCGCCGCCCTGATCGGCTCCGCCCAGGCGCAGTCCGGCAATGAAACCACCTTCGACCGCGTGCGCCGCACCAAGACGCTGCGTATCGCGGCACTGCCGGGCGAGCTGCCGTATTTCCAGAAGGACCTCGCGTCAGGCGAATGGAGCGGCGCCTGCATCGAGATGGCGAAGGACATCGCCAAGGTGTTCGACGCGCAGCTTGCCTACATCGAATCCACCTACGGCAATTCCGTGCTCGACCTGCAGTCCAACAAGGTGGACCTCGCGTTCGCGCTGAACCCGACGCCGCAGCGCGCGCTGTCGATCGGCTTTACCCATCCGATGATCGTGCACCCGTTCGGCTGCATCGCGCGCAAGAGGCTCGATCCGAATACCTGGGACGACATCAACAAACCCGAGATCAGGATCGTCTACGATATCGGCTCGCTGCACGAAACGGCGGCGAAGCGCTATGCATCCAAGGCGCAGCTCACCGGCTACAAATCGCGCGACGATTGCACGCTGGCGATGCAGTCCGGCCGCGCCGACGTGCATATCCTGGCGGCGATCCTCGGCCTGTCGACGATCGGCAGGAACCCGGCGCTCGGCAGCTATCATCTGCTGACCGGTCCGCTGGTGGCGCTGCCGAGCTGTCTCGGTTTGCAGCGCGAGCCTGACCCGCGCTTCGCCGACGTGATCAATGCCTGGATCGACTTCAATCGCGGCACCGGCCAGATCCGCGAGTGGCTGCTCGATGGGCTGACCAAGTTCGGCGTCACCCGCGAGCAGATTCCTGCGACGCTCAGTTTCTAGGACGGCTGTGCGCGTCAGGCCCCCCACCCCAACCCCCCGGGTCAAGCGCCCGGGGGAGGCCTGCCCCCGGGCGCTTGACCCGGGGGGTTGGGGTGGGGGGCCTTAAACGCGATGTTCTATCAATGGGACTTCGCCTTCCTGCTGCGCTACGCGCCGCTGTTCTGGAAGGGCGTGCTGGTCACGCTGGGCTACACCGCGGGCACCATTTTTCTCGGCCTGATCATCGGCCTGCTGATCGGCCTCGGCCGCCTGTCGCGCTCGAAGCTGGTGAACATTCCGCTGATCGCCTTCATCGAGGCATTCCGCTGCACGCCGCTGCTGGTGCAGATCGTCTGGTTTTACTACGCGCTGCCGGTGCTGCTGAACATCCAGATCCCCGCCACCGCCGCCGCGGTGATGGTGCTGTCCTGCTACACCGGCGCGTTCTATGCCGAGATCTTCCGCGGCGGCATCATCTCGATCGAGTCCGGCCAATGGGATGCGGCACGTGCGCTCGGTCTGCGGCGCTGGGCGATGATGCGCAAGGTGATCCTGCCGCAGGCGGTGAAGCGGATGATCCCGCCGTTCGTCAACCAGTCGATCACCCAGCTCAAGAACACCTCGCTGGTGTCCACCATCGCGGTGCCGGACCTGCTGTACCAGGGCACGCTGATCACCGGCGACACCTACCGTCCGCTCGAGGTCTACACCGTGGTCGCGCTGATCTATTTCGCGATGCTGTTTCCCAGCACGCTGCTGGCGCAGGCCTATGAGCGACGTCTGGCCAAGGGACGCTGACCGAGAACCTCGGACGATTCTGGGCTGGTGGTTCGATATGATCCTGCTCAGCGAGCGCTTCATCAGGCTGTTTGAACGTCCAGATCGGTGTCGCGGAGTTCACATCGCATCTCGCCTGATGCGAACGTCCGAATTGGGTGCCGCGTCACAAAGTCGTTGCGGTACCCACGGCGGTAGGTATATCGTGTCACCGATTTAACAACGCCAGCCATCCAGTGTTGTCGGAGCGCGATCAGGGCAATGAATAGAATGAGGATGCTGGGGTCGGTTGCTCTGTTTGTGGCAGTCGTATCGGTGGGCAGCCCGGAATGCGGCAGCGCAGCACCACCGGAACCGAGCGCCGCCGCGACGCCAGCTTCGACAGCGACCGTCCCGCCGCTCTCGGACCCAGCAACGACATCGGGAGCGGCCCCTATGGCCGACGATGTCGCCGGGAAGCCCGGGGACCACGTCTTTAACTATACCTACCACGATCGCGCCTTTGAACCATGGTCCGATGAACCAGCTACAGCCATGGCAGCGGGAGCGTTAACATTCCATGTGTATAATCAGAACTCCAAATCGGCCTCTTCACGCGAATTTGCCAAATACCTGTTAAAGGAGGGATTGGGCGGCGCAGTATTTGAAGGAACCCGCCGGGCATACGTATTCTCGAATGAAAAAATCTTGGAGGAAGCCAAAGCTACAAATACCGCAAAGCGTTTATTGATAGAAAAGCAACAAGTTTCAGAACTCAGTGGTTTCTTGGCTAAGAACATGGTGCCTGGACTGATACGTCATGAGTCCTTGGCGCGACGTATCTTGCACTCAATCAAGTCCGGTGTGTTTCGGCGTGCAGCACTGGCCGTGATGCTTGTCGATGGCGGTCTTATGATATATTATCTATTAACAGATTCGGACGATACTCAACCTGATTTGCTCCCTTTGACCACGTATGTGGGAATCCCTTGTGTCCTGCCGAAAGGTTCGGGCGAAATCGGGTGCCGGGCTGAGACTTCCGAACAGTCCGCAAGGGATGAGGGAGGCCGTAACGGGCCGGTGCTAGACCGCCTCAGTAGTGCTGCACGGCAGGCAGAAGATGCGTTGAATGCTCGGCACTAACGATGACGCCGACGAAAGATGGGCATCGCCGTAAATTGTTCCCACCGAAGCCATGCTGATGCTGGGGCGCGGCTGAGCTACGCCGACCGCGGCAGCAACTGCTCCGCCAGCGTCACCCAGTAGGACGCGCCGATCGGCAGGATTTCGTCGTTGAAGTCGTAGCGCGGGTGGTGGACCATCGCGTCGTCCTTGCCGCGGCCGCCGCCCAGCATGATGTAGCTGCCCTGTTTGGCGTTCAGCATGAACGAGAAGTCCTCGCCGCCCATGGTCGGGCGCAGCATCGGCGTCACGCGCGCCTCACCCGCCACGGTCGCGGCGGCGCGGCGGGTCAGCGTGGTGGCGTCCGGATCGTTCACCGTGGCCGGATAGTTGCGGCTGAACACCACGTCGGCCTTGGCGCCGAAGCTCTCGGCGATGCCGGTCGCCAGGCGGCGGACACCGTTTTCCAACTGGTCGCCGACGCGCGGTTCGAACCAGCGGGCGGTGCCCAGCATGCGCACCGTCTCGGGGATCACGTTGTAGGTGTGGCCGCCGTTGATATGGCCGATGGTGACGACGCCGCCTTCCACCGGCTCGATCGTGCGGGCGACGATTGTCTGCAGCGCGGAGACGATCTGGCTGGCGATCACGATCGGGTCGATGCCGAAATGCGGCATCGCGCCGTGGGTGCCCTTGCCGGTGATGACGATCTCGATGTTCGCCACCGCCGCCATGATCGGACCGTTGCGCCAGGCGAAGGTTCCCGCCGGTATCTGCGGCCAGTTGTGCATGCCGAACACCATCTCCACCGGGCAGCGCTCGAACAGGCCCTCCTTCACCATGATCTCGCCGCCGGCCAGGTTCTCCTCCGCCGGCTGGAAGATCACGTAGACGGTGCCGTCAAAGTTGCGCGTCTCGGCGAGGTATTTCGCCGCGCCGAGCAGCATGGTGGTGTGGCCGTCATGGCCGCAGGCGTGCATCACGCCCTGGTTCTGTGAGGCATAGGGGTGGCCGGTCTCCTCCAGGATCGGCAGCGCGTCCATGTCGGCGCGCAGGCCGATGGCGCGCGTGCCGTCGCCGCGGCCACGGATCACGCCGACCACGCCGGTGCGCGCAAGGCCGGTGATGATCTCGTCGACGCCGAAGGATTTCAGCTTCTCCTGCACCACGCCGCTGGTGCGGGTCTCCTGCAGCGCGAGTTCGGGATGCGCGTGCAGGTCGTGGCGCCATTCGGTCATCTCGCGGTGGAACTCGGCGATGCGGTTGATGATCGGCATGGAGAGTGTCCTCCGGATGGGGCGTCAGGTGTTGTGCTGCGATGCGAAGGTGCGCGCAAGGCCTTCGCGCAGCGGGATCGGTCGCACGCCGAGGGTCTGCTGCATCGGACGCACGTCGAACGCCTTGTCTTCCAGCAGGCGGCGGATTTCCTCGGGGTGGACCCGCGGCAGGCGCGGAACGTGCCGCAGCATGCTCGCTGCGGCTATCAGCAGGCCCGCCGGGACGGGTATGATGCGCGGCCGGCGCAGGCCCGCGGCGTCGGCGACGGCGCGGACGAAGTCGGCGTAGGACAGGGGGCTCGGCCCGGCGATCACCAGCGCCTGCGGTCCGTCCCAGGGATGCTCCAGCGCGGCGCGGATGGCGCGGGTGACGTCGTCCTGATGGATCGGCTGCACCAGCGCCTTGCCGCCGCCGGGCAGCGGCACGATCGGTAGGCGTCGCAGCAGGGCAGCGAGGCGCTGCACGTTGTCCTCGCCCTGTGCGCCGTAGATCATCGTGGGGTGCAGCATGACGCCGGAGCGGCCGGAGGCGAGGAAGGCGACCTCGCCGGCCAGGACGAAGCTGCCGTGTGCGTCCGGCCAGTTGGTGAATTTGCGCGTGCTGCCGAGGAAGATCAGGCGTGCGTCGGCCGGTGCCGCATCGATCACGGCGCGGGCGTGGCGGGCGTGCGCGCAGCAGACGATGCGGGTGGCATCCTCGAGGGCGGAGCGCAGGGCGGCGGGATCGGTGAGGTCGGCGATGCGTGGCGCCGCAATCATCGTCCATTTCGCCGGGTCGCGCACGACCGGCACCACGGACACGCTGTCCGCCAGCAGCGATCGGCAGAGTGCGACGCCTGTGCGCCCCGAAGCGCCGATGATGTGTACCTGGACCGGGCGCGCCATGATGCTACCTTTAGCCGTCATGGCCGGGCTTGTCCCGGCCATCCGTCGCGGCACCTGTGGTTGCACGGATGGCCATGACGATTGTGGTTGACTGCCGCAGAGGAGGCCCGCTTGGAGCACATTGTCGACCCGGTGACCGTTTCAGTGGTGCAGCACCGGCTGCATGCCATCGTCGAGGAGATGGGCGAGGCGATGCTGCGCACGTCCTACTCGCAGATCCTCAATTCCAGCCGCGACTTCTCCACCGCGATCTGCGACATCAACGGCCGCCTGATCGCGCAGGCCGAACATGTGCCAATCCATGTCGGAGCGCTGCCCTGGGCGGCGAAGTCGGTGCACGACTTCTTCGGCGACGACATCCATCCCGGCGACGTGTTCCTGCTGAACGATCCGTATCACGGCGGCAACCACCTTCCCGACCTGACCGCCTTCGTGCCGATCTTCCAGGGCGACAAGCCGGTGTTCTGGTCGATCAACCGCGCGCACCAGAGCGACATCGGCGGCTCGACCCACGGCGCCTACAACGCAGCGGCCACCGAAATCTGGCAGGAGGGCATCCGCGTGACGCCGCTGCGGCTCTATGACCGCGGCGAGGTGCGGCGCGACGTGCTGCAGATGCTGGCGACGAATGTGCGCCATCCGCACGATTTCCGCGGCGATCTCGCGGCGATGATCGGTTCGGCGCATGTCGGGCAGCGGCGCATGCTGGCACTGGCCGGCGAATTCGGCTGGGACGTGACGAATGCCGCGATCGAGGCGGTGCTGGACGGCGCGGAACGCCAGGCGCGCGCGGTGATCGCGCAGTGGAAGGACGGCGTGTATCACGGCGAGGCCTTCCTGGATGACGACGGCCACCGCTACCAGGACATCCACATCCGCGCCACGGTGACCAAGCGCGGCAGCGACCTCATCATCGACCTGTCGGATTCGCATGAGCAGGTCGTGGGTTTCGTCAATTCCTCCTATCCGAACATGCGCTCGGCGGTGGTGGTGGCGCTGGCCTATCTGATCGATCCGCACACGCCGAAGAACGACGGCGCGTTCCGTCCGGTGCAGGTGATCGCGAAGCCCGGCACCATCGTGTGGGCGAATGAAGGCGCGCCGGTGACGCTGTGCACCAACCACTGCGCGCAGGAGATCATCGAGGCGATCATCAAGGCGCTGGCACCTGCGTGCCCCGATCGCGCCATGGCAGGCTGGGGGCGGCGTTTCCGCATCGCCATCCAGGGGCGCGATCCGCGCACGCAGAGGCCGTTCATCTGGCACATGTTCCAGGCGCGGCCGGGTGGCGGTGCATCGCCCGTCGGCGACGGCTGGCCCGCCGGTGGTGAGTGGCAGGCGGCGGGAGGCATCAAGTTCGGCAGCCTGGAAGTGACGGAAGTGCGCTTCCCGCTGTTCTTCCGCACGCACGAATTTCGTCCTGGTTCCGGCGGCGACGGCCAGTATCGCGGCGGCCCGGGATGCGTGCTGGAGATGGTGGCGGAGATCGACGAACCGGCGCGCGGCAACACCGCCGGCGATGGCGTGAAGTATGGCGCGTGCGGCATCCTCGGCGGCAAGGACGGGTTGCCGCATCGCTACGTGCTGCATTCCGAGGGACGCCAGCAGCGCGTGCTGAAGACCAAGGAAGTCGGCATCGAGATCCACCCTGGCGACGTGTTCAAGATCGAGTCAGGCGGCGGTGGCGGCTGGGGCGATCCGGCGAAGCGCGATCCGGCCGCGCGCGAACGCGACGCGATCAACGGGTTCGTGTAGGAGCCACTTGTCAACTATCAAACCATCAAACTATCAAACCGTCATGCCCGGGCTTGTCCCGGGCATCAGTAGCGGTACCGGTGCCGCGACGGATGGCCGGGACTGCACCCGGCCATGACGGAAGGAACTGATCCATTGCTGAAGATCGGCATCGATGTCGGCGGCACATTCACCGACCTGGTCGCGGTGGACGACACCGGCCGCTCCACCCTGGTGAAAGTCGCATCCACGCCGGAGGACCCCTCGATCGGCACGATGGCCGGCCTCGATCGGTTGGCGGACATCCTGCAACTGCCGCGCGGCAAGCTGCTGGCCGAGACCGAGCGCATCGTGCACGGCACCACGGTCGCCACAAATGCTCTGCTCGAGCACAAGGGTGCCAAGGTCGGGCTGCTGACCACCGAAGGCCATCGCGACATCATCGAAATGCGCGAGGGGCTGAAGGACGATCGCTACAACCTGCGCATGCCGCCGCCGGAACAACTGGTGCCGCGTGCGCTGCGCTTCGGCGTGACGGAGCGGATGCGCGCCGATGGCCGCATCGAGACGCCGCTCGACCGGAATTCGCTCGATGCCGCGATTGCCGAACTGCAACGTGCCGGCGTGGAGGCGGTTGCCGTCTGCTATCTGCACGCCTACCGCGATCCGCGTCATGAGCGCGAAACCGCGGCGGCTCTCGCGGATGCGATGCCCGATGCGTATGTGTCGCTGTCGTCGGACGTGTTCCCGCAGATCAAGGAATTCGACCGCGTCTCGACGACGGTGGTGAACGCCTATGTCGGGCCGGTGCTGTCGCGCTATCTGCGCAGGCTGGAACAGCGACTTGTCGAGGCAGGGTACCGCGGGCCGATCCTGATCATCCAGTCGCATGGCGGCGTCGCGCCGATCGCCGAGGCGGCGCGTCTGGCCGCCGGCGGCGTGCTGTCCGGCCCCGCGGGCGGGGTCGCGGGAAGCCGCTACGCGACTCAGTTGCTTGACAGCGACAACCTGATTCCGTTCGACATGGGCGGCACCAGCACGGATATCTGCCTGATCGTCGCGGGCGAGCCGGCGCTGGTGAGCGGCCGCGGCATCGGCGGACATCGGCTGGCACTGAACAGCCTCGACATCGTCAGCCTGGGCGCCGGCGGCGGCTCGATCGGCCGCGTCGACGCAGGCGGCATCCTGCATGTCGGTCCGGAAAGCGCCGGCGCGGTGCCGGGACCGGCGTGCTACGGGCGCGGCGGTCGCGAAGCGACGGTGACGGATGCCAATCTCGTGCTTGGCTATCTCGATCCGAAGCACTTCCTCGGCGGTGCCACTACGTTGGATGCGAGTGCGGCGGAGCAGACGCTGGATCGGCTGGCCGTCACGCTGAAAGTGGATCGCATCGCCGCGGCTGAAGGCGTGCACCGCGTGGTCAACACCAACATGGCGGAGGGCATTCGCCTGGTGTCGGTGCGCCGTGGCGTCGATCCGCGCCGCTTCGCGCTGCTGTCGTTCGGCGGTGCCGCCGGATTGCATGTGACCGATGTCGCGCGGCAGCTCGACCTCACGCGCGTCATCGTGCCGCGCGTCGCCGCGGTGCTGTCGGCCTGGGGCATGCTGGCGACCGATCTGCGGTTCGAGGTGTCGCGCACGCATATCGGCGACACCGCGCGGCTGGACGGCGCCGGGATCAAGCGGCTGTTCAGCGAGATGGAGCAGGAGGGGCTGGCGCGTCTGCGCGCGTCGTTCGACGGGCCGGCGCGCGTGCAGCGCTCGGTGGAGATGCGCTACGGTGAGCAGATCTTCGAGATCACCGTGAAGCTGGACGACATCGACTGGAGCGTCGCCGATCCGCTGCCACAGATCGTCGAGCGGTTCCACAATCGGCACGAGGAACTCTACACCTACGCGCTGCGCGAGCAGGATGCGGTGCTGGTGAACGCGCGCGCCGCGGTGATCGGCGTGCTGCCCGGCATGCCGCAGGAGCCGCTGCGGCCGGCGCAGGCAGACACGGCGCCGCGCGGCGAGAGGCGCATCTGGCTGCGCGGCTGGACCAGCGTGCCGGTGTTCGAGTTCGACGCCCTGGCGCCGGGCCAGGCGATTGCCGGACCGGCGATCGTCGAGTCCGCGATGACCACGGTGCTGTTGCGACCCGGCAACCGTGCGACGGTCACCCCGCACGGATGGCTGGAGATTGCCGTGGGCTGATCATGTGATCCTCCCTCGGCGGTGCGACAGGAGAACGCCATGACATTGCAATTCGGCTGGTGGGATCATTTCGAACAGCGCGCCGATATCCCGCTGTGGCAGCAGTACGACGAACGGATCGGCCTGATCCAGCGCGCCGAGGAACATGGGTTCTACGGCTATCACATCGCCGAACACCACTTCACCACACTCGACATGGCGCCGTCGCCGATCGTGTTTCTCGCCGCGGTCGCGCGCCGGACATCGAAGATCCGGCTGGGCACCATGGTGCTTTGCCTGCCGCTGTATCATCCGACGCGGCTGATCCAGGAGATCTGCATGATCGACCAGCTCTCGCATGGCCGGTTCATGCCTGGCGTCGGGCGCGGCGTGCGCGACGTGGAGCACGAGTGGTTCGGCAGCGACATTCACCAGACGCGCGATGCGTACGAGGAAGTGTTGTCGGTACTGCTCCAGGGACTGCGCACCGGCCGGATCACTCACCACGGCAAGCGCTTCCACTACGACGACGCGGAGGTGCATTTCGACATGGTGCAGAAGCCGTATCCGCGGTTCTGGTATGCTGGGAATCTGCAGCGCGCCGCGGAACAGGGGATGAATGCGCTCGGCAGGGGCTCGCGCGAACAGGTCGAACAGTACTGGCAGATTTGGGACGCAGGACGCGCGCGACAGGATCCCCGCTTCCTGGGCGAGGACCCGATGGTCGGATCCACGCGCCACATCGTCGTCGCCGATACCGACGCGGAAGCCCTTGCACTGGCCCACCGCGCATTCCGTGCCTATGCGGAGCATTTCCACGCGACCGAGGTGAGGGTCGACGGCGGCGTGCCGAGCTTCGGTGCGCTGCCGCGGCCGGGCGGGGTCAATGCCGATGAGATGATCGAGGCCGGGCTGGTGTTGGCCGGCTCGCCTGCCACGGTGCGCGACAGGCTGCGGCACTTCGTCGATGCGATCGGGGTGAAGCACAACTACCTGGTCGGCGCGTTCCAGTGGGGCGATCTCACTACCGAGGAAGCCGGGCGTTCGCTCGATCTGTTCGCGACAGAGGTGAAGCCGGCGCTTGGTTGAAGGCCGCCGACTGCCGCTACTTCAGTTGATCCGCCACCTTGTCCAGCCCGGCCTGCACGCAAGGTTCGTCCACGCCGGGCGAGCCGGACACACCGACACCGCCGATGACGTCATCGCCGACCTTCACCGGTAGCCCGCCGGGAATCGCAATGACACTCGGCAGGGTCACCTGCTGGCGCACCACCGGGTCGTTGTCGGCGAAGCGCTTCGCATACGCCGATGTCGGCATGCGGAAGCTGCGCGCCGTGTAGGCCTTGCGGCGCGCGTTCTCCATCGTGTGCGGGCCGGCATTGTCGGCCCGCATCGCCACCATTACTTCGCCGGCACGATCCACCACGACGGCAGATACGGCGTAGCCCTTGGCACCGCAGCTCTCGATCGCCGTCTCCGCGATTGCTCTGGCGATCGGGTAGGACAGGTCGCGATGCGTGAGAAGCTGCGCCTGGGCAGGGACGACGAGGACACCGGCAAGGCCGATGCAGGCAAGACGGGGCAATGGTGAAGACATCCTGGTTCCCTCCTGCGCTACTAGTATCACATTGCCCCAAGCCTATCATCCCGGTGAGCGCAGGTCTTGACTTGTGATCGTCATTCCCGCGCAAGCGGGAACCCAGAGCCGCAAACAAGAGTGCCGGGATGCCCGCATTCGAGCATGTGACTGAATCCATCCCTGCTCGAGCGGTGGTGGTAACCCCTGGGTCCCCGCTTGCGCGGGGATGACAACCCTCCGCTCGACGGTATCAGGTGATTTCGTATTTCCGGAAGATTGCCTTGATCCGCTTGATCGCCTCCTCGGCCGCCCGCTCGGGCGTCATGCCGTTCTGCGTCACGTTCGCCTCCGCCTGGGTCCAGACCTGTTCGGAGATCACCTGCGCATAGGCGGGATTGTTAGGTCTGGCGCGACGGCATGGTCGGCGTCATCACGATCTGTCTGGCATAGATCGCATTGTTGTTGTCCGGATCGCCCCAGTTGATCGAGCCTGGCGGCACATAGCCCTGCTTGTGCGCTGTGGTCAGCCGCTCGATCGCGGGGGTCGCGGCCTTGCGTACCGCTGGATCGTCGATCCGCAGCTTGCCCTCGGGGGCCACGATGCCGGCGCCGCCATAGGTGATCAGGAAGGAATGGAACAGGTTGTTGCTGTCCGCCTCCTTGATCGGCACCGCATAGTGGCTGCGCTTCCTGGCGACGTTGTCATAATAGCGCGTACTGTCGAGTGCGGAGGGGAGGAACTGGCGACCGCTGCGTCTCCACCACGTCCGACACGTCGATCAACTGGCCGTTCCACACCGCCCGCTGGGCGCGTCGTCCTAGCGGCGACGACTGTAGGAGCGCTCTGCTGATGGAGCAAGCAAACGGCTACTTGCTCGCAGGCTGCCAGCCGCGCGCCGCCATGCAGGATCGCGCCTTGGCTTCATCCACCTGGACTTCCGACCTGTCGTCGTAGCCCGAGCTCATGACGATCTTGGAATTCTCGCTGCGGCATTGCGACAGATCGCTCTTGTATTCCGCCTCGCCATAGTTGGCGTGGTTGACGTTCTGGTAGCGTGTCGAATCACAGCCGCTCAGCATGGCGGACAGCAGTGCCAGGGTCAGCAGGACGCAAGGCAGACGACAGCGACGCATCGATTCCTCCGTGCTTTCCTGCGGCGCCTGCAGGGTGCCAGGCGCGACTTATCCGCTGTTGGTGCCGTGCTGCAACAAAAACCTGTGCTCGTGTCGGGGTGATGCTGGCGCCCGGCGCATCTTGCGCCAACATACGCCCCATGATCGCCTTCGCCGAACTGCTGGAACGCCTGGTCTTCACGCCGTCGCGCAATGCGAAGATCGCGCTGCTGCGGCGGTATTTCGCCACCCAGCCCGACCCGGACCGTGGCGTCGGCCTGGCTGCCATCGCCGGCGAGCTGTCGTTCACCGCCGCCAAGCCGGGGCTCATCCGCGAACTCGCCGCCACGCGCACCGATCCCGTGCTGTTCGCCTGGTCCTACGACTATGTCGGCGATCTGGCCGAGACGGTCGCGCTGATGTGGCCGGCGCGATCCACCAACGCGCCGCCGCCGCGCCTCGCCGAGGTGGTGGAGGCGCTGGAGACCGCACCCAAGGCAGCGCTGCCCGACATCGTCGCGGGCTGGCTGGATGCCTCCGATCCGTCGGTGCGGCTGGCTCTGCTCAAGCTGATCACCGGTGGCTTGCGCGTCGGCGCCTCGGCGCGGCTGGCGAAGATCGCGCTTGCCGAGATCGGCGGCGTCGAGCCCGACGAAGTGGAGGAAGTGTGGCACGGCCTGGCGCCGCCCTATCTGGCGCTGTTCGCGTGGCTGGAGAAGCGTGGCCCGCGGCCCGATCCGGCGCAGGCCCCGGTGTTCCGCCCGCCGATGCTGGCGCATCCGCTGGAGGTCGCGGACATCGCCGCGCTGCAGCCGCGGGACTGGCGCGCCGAGTGGAAATGGGACGGTATCCGCGTGCAGCTCGTGGCGACCGAAGGGGGAAGGCGGCTCTATTCGCGCGGTGCCGAGGACATCTCCGGCGCATTCCCGGAAATTCTCGAAGCGATGGATTTCCACGCGGTGCTGGATGGCGAACTGCTGGTGGTTCGCGACGGCCAGACAGCGCCATTCGCCGACCTGCAGCAGCGGCTGAACCGCAAGGTCGTGAGTGCCAGGATGATGGCGGACTATCCGGTCGGCATCCGGCTCTACGACATGCTGTTCGAGGCTGCCGAAGACGTGCGCCCGCTGTCGTTCGACGCGCGGCGGGAGCGGCTGGAGGCGTGGTATGCGCGCACTCGGCCGGCGCGCATGGATTTGTCGGAGCTGATCCGCTTCACCTCGCTCGATGAACTGATGGTCCTGCGCGACGGTGCGCGGGCCGCGTCGATCGAGGGGCTGATGCTGAAGCGTGGCGATACGGCCTATGTGCCCGGGCGCGTGAAGGGGCTGTGGTGGAAATGGAAGCGCGATCCGCTGACCATCGATGCGGTGCTGATGTACGCGCAGCGCGGTCACGGCAAGCGCAGCAGCTATTATTCCGACTACACGTTCGGCCTGTGGCGCGGCGAGGAACTCGTGCCGGTGGGCAAGGCGTATTTCGGCTTCACCGACCAGGAGCTGGTGTTCCTCGACCGCTGGATCCGCAACCACACGGTGGCGCGCTTCGGACCGGTGCGCGAGGTGGAGAAGGCGATGGTGCTCGAAGTGGCGTTCGACGCGGCGCAGCTTTCCAGCCGCCACAAGTCGGGTGTGGCACTGCGGTTTCCGCGCATCGCACGCATCCGCGCCGACAAGCCGGCGGCGGAGGCGGACCGGTTGGAGAGCCTGATGGCGTTGGTGGAGAACAAGCCGGTCGAGACGACGGTGGTTGGGTGAGGGGCGTCCGCAGGGAAGCTTCCTTGCTTGCTTGTTGACCCGACCCCGGCCGCGTGCTGCGCTCTGCCCTGCAACAAATCGCGGAGGGTGAACGATGCCGCTGGTGCCGAACAACACCAAGCGCAAGATGCAGGCAGGCGAGGTGGCGCTGGGCTTCGGCGTGCATCATCTGCGTAGCGCCGCCGCACCGGCTCTGGCCGCGGCCAGCGGGCATGACTGGATGTTCCTCGACAACGAGCATGGCTCGTTCTCGGTCAACGAGATCGCCCAGCTCTGCATCGCCTCACTGCCCACCGGCGTCACGCCGCTGGTGCGCGTCTGTTCCAATGCGATCGACGAGGCGACGCGCGCGCTCGACAACGGCGCGCTCGGCATCGTCATGCCGCACGTCGACACGGCGAAGGAGGCGCGTCGCATCGCCGAGGCGTTCCGCTATCCGCCGCAGGGCAGGCGAAGCTGGGGCGGCCCGCCGGCGATCTACGGTTTTCGCCCGCCCGCGATGGCCGAGGCGCAGAAGGCGATCAACGACGAGATCCTGACCGTGGCGATGATCGAAAGCCCCGAGGCGGTGAAGAACGCCGCCGACATCGCCGCGGTGGACGGGATCGACGTCCTGCTGATCGGCACTTCGGATTTGTCGTCCGAGCTTGGCATCGCGGGCCAGATGGGTCACCCGAAGGTGATCGACGCCTACGCAAGAGTGGGCGCCGCGTGCAAGAAGCACGGCAAGGTGCTGGGCATGGGCGGTGTCTATGATGAGGAGAACGCATCGCGCTATGTCGGCATGGGGGCGCGCTTCGTGCTCACGGGATCGGACCACACCTACATCCTGATGGGCGCGAATGCGCGGAGCAGCTTCTTTACCGACCTGCCGCTGGCGGCTGTCGCGGCGTCAGGCAAGAAGGGCAAGCGGGCGAGGGGCTGATTGACCGCCACCGGGCCGCGTGCTGGCCTGGGATGGAACGTTATTCCGGGGGACGTCATGGCAATCGTGCACAACGCCGCCAAGCGGAAGCTGCGGCAAGGAGAAATCGCGCTCGGGTTCGGGCTGCACCATCTGCGCAGCAGTGCCGCGCCGTTGCTGGCGGCCGCCGGCCAGCACGACTACCTGTTCATGGACATGGAGCACGGCGCCTTCACCGTGCAGGAAGCGACGCAGATCTGCATCGCCGCACTGGCGACCGGGATCGCCCCCATCGTGCGTGTCTGCGCGGGCGCGCTGGATGAGGCGACGCGGCTGCTGGACAACGGCGCGCTCGGCATCGTCGTGCCTCATGTGGATACGGCGAAGCAGGCGCAGCGCATCGCGGACGCATTCCATTATCCGCCGGCCGGCCATCGAAGCTGGGGCGGACCGCCGCCCATCTACGGCTATCTGCCGCCGCATGTGTCGGAGGCGCAGCAGGCGATCAATGATGAGATCCTGACCGTGGCAATGATCGAAAGCCCCGAGGCGGTGAAGAATGCCGACGCCATCGCCGCGGTTGACGGCATCGACGTTCTGCTGATCGGCAGCTTCGATCTCACCGCGGAACTTGGCATTCCCGGTCAGATGGGACACCAGAAGCTGATCGACGCATATCAGACGGTTAGGCGACGCCCAACAATTCCCGAATCGGGTGTGATCGGGGGTCCACGCCAGGGCGTATTGGGGATTCCGGCGCGGTTGGACGACGGCGTAGACTCTGCGGATGATAGATGCATCAGCGATTGGCGAACGATACGCGGCGGTTCGTCGTAGCCTGAACGAGCGTGGCCGACGGCTGTTCGCGGCGGCGGAGGCACGAACCG